>JANWYD010000015.1:0-28236 GCA_025057155.1 Chloroflexaceae bacterium | reverse complement strand
GGCGGCGGCGACCGGGCAGGCGCGACGCCGGGGCGAGGTCGCAGTGCGACGAGAATTGATCGCCGGTCGGATGACCGTCAATACCTCCGAGAACCGACCGAAGCCGTCTGCGTCCGCGAGGCCGGCGCACTCCACATCATCGCGCCAACCCCCCGCTCAGGCGTCCGCTCCTGTTCCAGACCGGCGTGCAGGAGCGCGGGCCGCCAGTAACGGCGCCTCATCCCTGCCCGGTCTTGGCTACGCCGGCCTGGTGGCCTACGCGCAGATGACCCGCGTGGCCATCCTGCGCGAACTGGAACGCGGCGAGCCTGGGAGCGAGGCGCTGCAGCGTCAGCTTGAGGCGCACCTCGAAAGCCTGCAGAGCAATCTGCAACCCTTGCTCGATGAACTTGCCGCCCTGCCCTCCGCGGACTCGCCACGGAAAGCGCAACTCGTCGAGACGGCCGAGGGGGTGCGCCGGAGCGTCGAGACGCTCAGCGGGGATCTCGGCGCCTTACCCTGGCCTGCCGCCCCGGAACAGCAAAAAGCGTTCGCGGCGACGATCGCCCGGCTCTACGACCGGCTCAAACCGTTGCAGGATCGTCTGGACGCCGTCACCGCGCATTTGCGCCCTATCCAGCCGCGTTCGCGCGCCAACCAGCGCGGGCGCTCGCAGAGCAAGGCGCGCCCCCCGCTGGCCCCGGAGACAGGGCCCGGCGCTTCGACCGTTTCTTGAACGAACGCTGCTACAACCTTCCCTGAGGAGAAAACTCATGACCCTGGCGGCACGTACCGTAGTAGAACCAGGCCGCGCCACTCTGGCGTTACGCCCCGGCGCCACCTTCATCGCCACCGAAGCCCTCCGCGACGTGGCAGCGCGCGCCCTGGGCTACCTTCAGGCCGGGTTTCCGGTCCACTTTCGCGGCCCCGCCGGAACCGGCAAGACCACCCTGGCCATGCACGTGGCCTCCCAGCTTGGCCGGCCGGTTATGCTGCTCGTCGGCGATGAAGAGTTCTCGGCCTCCGACCTGGTTGGCGGGCGGCACGGCTATCGCTATCGCCGCGTGGTGGATCGCTTCATCCACTCCGTCGTCAAGTATGAAGAAGATGCCGTCCAGCGCTGGGTGGACAGCCGTCTCACCACTGCCTGCCGAGAAGGCTTTACGCTCATCTACGACGAGTTTACCCGCTCGCGCCCGGAGGCCAATAATGTGCTGCTCACCGTGCTGGAGGAGCGCATGCTCGTGTTGCCGACCAGTGGCAGCAGCGAAGTTTACATCAAGGTTCACCCCGAGTTCCGAGCCATTTTCACCAGTAACCCGCAAGAGTATGCCGGCGTGCATGCTACCCAGGACGCCCTGGCCGACCGCCTGATTACGATTGACCTGGATTTCTATGACCAGCGCACCGAGGCGGCCATTCTCGCCGCTTCGACCGGGATTGACCCCGAAGACGCGAGCCGGATCGCCGGTCTGGTGCACGCCTATCGCGCCAGCGGCGCCTATGCCCAGACGCCGACGATGCGCGCAGGCATGATGATCGCCCGCATCAGCGCGATGCAGGATCTGCGCGTCAGCGCTGACGATCCGCGTTTTGTCGCCCTGTGCCTCGACGTGCTCGAGTCAAAACGCGCCTTCAATGCTCGCGATCAGGAGCAACGCCGCCGGCACCGTGAGTTGCTGCTCAACCTCATCTATGAACACTGTCCGGGGAGGAGTTAATGGAACGCCCTCGCATTCGTCCAGCCATCCCGCCTGGCCCGGTGATCCGCGGGCGACCGGCGGCCAGAACCACAACCGCCGTTGCCGCCGAGCGCCTGGCGCTCGAACGGGAGCGGGCGCGCCTGGAGCGAGAACTGGCCGTCTGGCGGCGCAACCAGGCTCGTGCCGAGGCCCGTTTGCGCGAGGTGACGCAGCGCCTGGCCGCCCTGGAAGCTCCAGGCGCCGATGCAGCGCCCGGAGCCGCCGTGGCTCGCCCGCGGCCCGATGCCCCGTCGGGGCCGTGGCACAGCATCGTGGTGGAGTACTGAGGTAACAATAGCCGGTAGCCTTCCGCCAGGATCGTCATCAGGGCGGTGTGCGACCCGCGAATGCGCGTCTGATGCCAGTTCCCGGTGAATACCGTGTGTGCATCAGAACACCATATCCAGCAATCCAAAATCCAAAATCCGCAATCCGAAATGGTATGAGCCATGCGTGACGAACAACGCCAGCGCCGACCCGAGGGCGCCTTTGCAGTTGGGTTGGGCGGCATCTTCAAGAACCTGGGCGACATGATCAGTCTGCTCGCCGAAATCGCCGAACGCGAGGATGTGCTGATCGAGCGCGGCGGTGAAGTGCGCGGCGAACGCTTTCGCGCCGTTTACGGCTTCAACATTCGCACCGGTCTCAATGGCGATCTGCGCGTGGAGCGCTTCGGCAACCTGCGCTCCACCGCCGCCGGGCCGGCCGTCACGCCGGTGCGCGAGCCGCTGGTAGATGTCTTCGATGAGGGCGAGACGATTATCGTGATTGCCGAGTTGCCAGGGGTAGAGGAGTCCGAGGTGCGGGTCGAGGTGCATGGCGACGTGCTCAGCCTGGAAACGACCGGTGAGCGCCGCTACGCCCGTGAGATCTTGCTGCCCGCCCCCGTTGTTCCTGACGCCCTGCAACAAACCTATCGCAACGGGATTCTTGAACTGCGGCTGACCAGGCAACCCTGAATGGTCGGTGAACGAAGTTTTCTGCTATCCATCAGGCGCTGCCATCCAGGGACCCTTTTGTAGAGATGCGCGGCCCTAAGCAGATTCTGCGACCCTCCACGCTCTCTGCGGTAAAGATCAGAAACCGTTGTTCACAGACCAGTGACACCCGAATGGCCAGTGAATGGGATGAAGCGGGCTTTGCATAACCCCACACGGAGCCAGCTATGACCGCGATCGGCCGTTATCTCTACGGGATCATCCCCTGCGGCGAGGTGCGCAGCTTTGACGTACAGGGGATTCACGAACAGGGGCGCGAGGTGTACACCATCCCCTATCGGGATCTGGCAGCGGTGGTGAGCGACTCGCCCCAGGAAGCCTATGACAGCACCCGGCGCCATATGCTTGCCCATACCCGCGTGCTGGAAGCGTTAATGCGCGAGTACAGCGTTCTGCCCATCCGTTTCGGCGTCGTCGCCCCGGATGTGGGTACCGTCCGCGAGCAACTGCTGGCGCGCCATTATGACCACCTGCGCGTCCAGCTCGATGGCCTGTGCAACCGTATCGAACTGGGCCTGAAGGTATTCTGGACCGCTGAGGACATGCTGCGCCGCATTGCCGACGAGAACCCGGCAATCAAGGCCCTGCGCGACTCGCTCAGCGGGCGGTCGTTCGAGAGCACATACTACGAGCGCATTCGTCTCGGCGAGATGGTCGAGCATGCCCTTAACGCTCGCCGCGACCACGACGCGGAGCTGTTCCTCTCCGCATTGCGACCGCTCGCCGTCGCAACCGTGACGCTTCCCGTCCGCGCCGACCGCATGGTGCTCAACGCCGCCTTCCTGGTCGAACGCGAGCACGAGGCCGAGTTTGACGAGGTCGTCCGGCAGTTCGGCGAACGCTTCGAGGACCAGTTCATGTTCAAGTACGTCGGTCCGGTGCCGCCGTACAACTTCGTTTCGATCGCCATCCAGTGGCGGTAGCGTCCGGAGCATCCTATGGGTCCGCTGGGTTCCCTGCTCACCTTTCCGCTGACCGGGCCGTTGCGCGGCCTCCTCTGGGTGGCCGAGCAACTGCACGACCAGGCCCGGCGCGAGTTGTACGATCCCGAACGGATCCGCCGGCAACTCACCGAGCTCGAATTGCAACTTGATCTCGGCCAGATCAGCGAGGAAGAGTACGAAGCCGCCGAAACGGCCTTGCTGGAGCAATTGCGCCATCTGCGCGAGCAGACGTGATAGAGACTGGAGCTGTCCATGCCTGGAAATCTGAACGTCGCCACGATTGTAAACGTCGCCCGTGAGCAGATCGCCGCGCTCACAGGGATGCCCGTCGACACCGTTTCGCGCGTCTTGCGCGACGGCAACGGCTGGATGCTCGATCTGGAACTGCTGGAGATGAAACGCATTCCCGACAGCAACGATGTTCTGGCGACGTACCAGGTTCACCTCGACACCGAGGGCAATCTGATGAGTTTTCTGCGCACTAACCGCTACTACCGCGGCCAGGTCAAGCAGTAGAGGTATGGTTCCATGGCCAACTATACCCTTCAGCACGCCACCCAGTCCACCAATCTGGCCGACATTCTCGAACGGGTCCTTGACAAGGGCATCGTCGTCGCTGGCGACATTTCGATTGCGCTGGTGGGCGTCGAGCTGCTGAGCATCAAGGTGCGCCTGCTGATCGCCTCGGTGGATAAGGCTGCCGAGATGGGCATCAACTGGTGGGAGAGCGACCCCTTGCTCTCCACCCGCGCCCGCGAACTGGAGGCCGAGAACCGGCTGCTGCACGAGCGTCTGGCCCGCCTCGAAGAACGGCTCGAGGCGCGGGCGTAGCGCTTCGGATTTGGGATTTTAGATTTTAGATTTTAGATTGTGGTACAGCGGCGTCCCGATCAGCCACGGGCCTAGCGTGCGTGCGCGGCGTCAGGTGTGACGCAACGTTCTGTACCTGCCAGCACCCGGAAGAAGGAAAGCATTGACATGGAGCCTTCTCCTGCGGTGGTCGAACTTCGTGTCGCCGAGGCCCCGGCGAAGGACGTCGGGCGGGGCCTGATCCGCATAGACCCGCAGACAATCGCCCGGCTGGGCGCCGCCATCGGCGACGTGGTGCGCATCAGCGGCGCGCGCGCCACCCTGGGCCGGCTGATGCCGACCTACACCGAACAGCGTGGCCAGGGTCTGGCCCAGATGGACGGGATCATGCGCGCCAATGCCGGGGTTGCGCTGGGTGAGCGCGTGCGCATCGAGCGGGTCGCTGTGGCCCCGGCGCGCCGCGTGACCCTTGTGGCCGAAGACGGGCCGCTGCCGGGCGGCCTGGCCTCGCACCTGGCGCGCCTGCTCGACGGGTTGCCGGTGCTCGCCGGCGACCGGGTGCGGGTCACCCTCTTTGGATCGCGCGCCCAGAACTTTACAGTCGCCGAAATCCAGCCTTCCGGCCCTGCGCTGATCGGCGCCGCAACGGAGATCGTCCTGGGCGGCGAGCGCTCCGCCGCCGCCCCGGGCGCGATCACCTACGAAGACATCGGCGGCCTGGGTCGCGAACTGCGCCGCATCCGCGAGATGATCGAACTGCCCCTGCGCCACCCGGAGGTCTTCGCTCGCCTGGGCATCGATCCGCCGAAGGGCGTACTGCTTCACGGGCCGCCTGGTTGCGGCAAAACGCTGATCGCCCGCGCCGTCGCCGCCGAAACCAGCGCCCATTTCATTCACATTAACGGCCCGGAGATCATTGACCGTTATTATGGCGCCTCCGAGTCCAATCTCCGCAATGCCTTTGAAGAGGCGCGCCGCCGCGCCCCGGCGATTATTTTCATTGACGAGATTGACGCCATCGCCCCCCGCCGCGAGGATATGGGCGGCGACCGCCAGATCGAGCGCCGCGTCGTAGCCCAGTTGCTGACCCTGATGGACGGCCTGGAGTCGCGCGGCAACGTGATCGTTATTGGGGCCACCAATCTCCCCAACATGCTCGATCCGGCCCTGCGGCGCCCTGGCCGCTTCGACCGCGAGATCAGCATCAGCATCCCTGATGCCGCCGCGCGCCACGAGATCCTGGAGATCCACACTCGCGGCATGCCCCTGGCCGAGGATGTTGATCTGCACAGCCTTGCCGCGCGCACCCATGGCTACGTCGGCGCCGATCTGGCCGCCCTCTGTCGCGAGGCCGCGATGAGCGCCCTGCGCCGGGCCATGCCCGAACTCGACCGCGGCGCCGCGAGCGTTGCCCTGCACGACCTGCACGTGACCGCCGCCGACTTCATGACCGCTCTGACCGAGATCGTTCCGTCTGCCGGGCGCGAGTTGTTCGCCGAACGGCCCGCGGTGAGCTGGGAGGACGTGGGCGGGCTGGAGGCAGTGCGGCAGGCGCTCACCGAAGCGGTTGTCTGGCCCTTGCGCCATGGTGCGTTGCTGGAACGAGCTGGCGTCCGTGCTCCACGCGGCATTCTGCTCCACGGGCCGCCCGGGACCGGCAAGACCCTGGTCGCTGCGGCTCTGGCTAGCGCCAGCGAGGCCAACTTCATTCCCGTCAAAGGCCCGCAACTGCTGAGCATGTGGGTCGGCGAGTCGGAGCGGGCGCTGCGCAAACTCTTTCACACTGCGCGGCAGGCCGCCCCGTGCCTGATCTTCTTTGACGAACTGGATGCCCTGGCGCCTCCCCGCGGCAGCGATGCCAGCCAGGTGGCGGAACGCCTGGTCGGCCAACTGCTCACCGAACTCGATGGCATCGAAGCGTTGCGTGGCGTGCTGGCGCTGGCGGCCACCAACCGCATTGACCGCATCGATCCGGCCCTGCTGCGCCCCGGGCGCTTCGAACTCGTCATCGAACTGCCGCTGCCCGATGAAGCGGCTCGTGCCGCTATTCTGGCCGTCCATACCAGAACCATGCCCCTCGCTCCCGACGTGGACCTGGCAGCCCTGGCTTCCGCCACCGCCGGCGCAAGCGGCGCCGATCTGGCCGGTCTCTGCCGGCGCGCGGCGCTGGCGGCGGTGCGCGAGCGTCTGGCTGCGGGCGATGCCGACCCAGGCCGGCTCCAGGTTGAGCAGCGCCACTTCCTGGCCGCCCTGGGCAAAGACTGACGGGCTGCCGCCATCAAACAGGGGATCGAAAAGCTGATTGGAGAAATCCTGTAGAGCAACCCTCCAGGTTGCTCCACCTGGAGAAAACATATGCCTGTAACTGAACCAACTGATCCCGGATTAGAACAACAAGGCTACTATGTCTACGGCATCACCGACGGGGCCCCCGAAGGGCTGGCGCCGGGCGTCGAACCAGGCGGACCGGTGGAGCTCCTGGTTGATGGGGATCTCGTGGCGATCGTCAGCCCTGTGTCCCTGGCCGCTTTCACCGCGGAGGCCATGCGCGCCTGCCAGGATGACCTGGCCTGGATCGAGACCCGGGTGCGCGCCCATCAAGCAGTGCTCGCGCGCGCTATGCGCCAGGCTACGGTTGTGCCGCTGCGCTTCGGAACCGTCTTCCGCGACGCGGCGGGCGTGCGCGCAATGTTGCTCGAACACGCGCCTCGCTTCCGCGAAGCCCTGGCGCGCCTGGCCGGACGGCAGGAGTGGGGGCTGAAAATCAGCGTGGACGAGGCGCGCCTGACCGCGCAGGTCGTTGCCGCCAGCGTCCGGATTCAGGACATTGATGCGCGCCAGCGGGGCCTGCGCGCGGGCGCCGCCTACATGCTGGCGAAGCAACGTGAGCAGATCCTGCGCGAAGAGGTGGCCAGGGCCATCGAAACGTGCGCGCGCGACGCACACGCGCGCCTTGCCGCCGAGGCCGTTGCGACAGTGATTGACAGCCCCGCTCCCGCGGGCGCGCCGTCTGACGAGCAACCGGTGTTCAGGTGCGCCTATCTGGTTGACATTGCCAACCTCGAGACCTTTCTCGCCACGCTGGACTGTCTTGCCGCGACCCATCCCGCTTTCACGTTTACATTGAGCGGACCATGGCCGGCCTATAACTTCGTGAGCCAGCCCACGGAGCTTGCCCATGCATGAGCGCCTGATTGCCGAGCGCGAGGTCACCCTGCTTGACCTCCTCGACCGCATTCTCGACAAGGGGGTCATCATCAGTGGCGACATCACCATCTCCGTCGCCAACGTCGATCTGATCTACCTGGGCCTGCGTTTGCTTCTGACCTCGGTGGATAACCTTCCAACCTCTCGCGCTGGGCAGGGGGGCGGGGACACCTGGTGTCCCCACGCTCCTCCAGCCATCTGCCAATCGTCTGAAGATCGTCTCTAACTCTATGCTCTACCTGTACGCCATCATCAACCGGCCCACTGCGCCGCTGCCGCCCATTATTGGACTTGGCGAGCAGCCGGTGCGATACGGCGCCTGGGGCGACGTCGCGGCGATCTACAGTCACTACGAAGGCCCCGCTCCGCGGGCCGAAGCGGCGCACCTCTGGCGGCACGAGGAGGTTGTGGAACGTCTGCTCGATAGCTGCGGCGTGCTCCCGGTGCGCTTCGGTGCCCTGCTGCCCGACGAGGCGGCGCTGATGGCGCTCCTGCGCGAGCGCCATGACCGCTTCGTGGCCGGACTGGCCAGGGTGGCCGGACGGGTCGAGGTGAGCGTGCGCGCCCTGTGGACGGCGGAGGCGCCCCCGCCGGCGCCGCGTCCGGCGGAGGCGGAGAACGGGCGCGACTACCTGGCCCGGCGCATGGTCGAAGAACAAGCCCGCGAAGCGTGGCTGCGCGAGTCCCGACGACGCGCCGATGCCCTCCATGTCGCGCTGAACAGACTGGCGGTCGCGCATGTCCGTCAGGCGGCGCACGAGCGTATACTGCTCAGCGCCGCCTATCTGATCCCCCGCGAGGCCCTGGATGTGTTTCGCGCCACCGTCGGAGACCTTGGCGTGATCAACCCCGACCTGCGCCTCCTCTGCACGGGACCCTGGCCGGCCTACCATTTTGTTGAAGGGGCGTAACCGCCTGGAGCACTGACCGGAATGCTACTGAGGACCCTGAGCCGTGCGGCTCGCGGCGCTCGTGTCGCCATCGTTGCGGATTAACCTTTGCGAGAAATGCTCTATGTCAACCGTATCACTTCCGCACCAGGACGCGAGGCAACCGTCGCCGGGCCCCTCCGAGGGCGATGCGCTGCTTGCCTTGCAGCACAAAGTGCTCCACAGCACCGGCGACCCGGCGGAGTTCGCCGCCGAGCTGGAACGCGCCTGCGCGAGGCTTCCACAGCGGATTGATGCCGATCCCGAAGGGGTTGAGCGCGGCCTGGCCAGACTGGTGCTCACCCTGATCGAGTTACTGCGGCAACTGATGGAGCGCCAGGCCCTGCGACGCATCGAACGGGGAACCATCAGTGACGAGGAGATCGAACGTCTTGGCGAGACCTTTATGCGCCTGGAGCGACGCATGGAAGAACTCAAGGGCATCTTCGGCCTGGAGGGGGAGGAACTGAACCTCAACCTTGGTCCTCTGGGCAACCTGTTATAGAAACGCAGCCCGGACTCTACTGTGTCCCCTCCTGGCGCCAGGGAGGCCCGCCCTCTCTGCAACCCTTCCATTGGGCAGGGGGCCGGGGAAACCCGGCTTCCCCAACCCCCTGCAAACGCTTCGTTGGCGCCTCAAAAGGACTGAAAACCGGTTGCGCCAGATCTGGCGCAACGCCGCGACCGGCAGTGTGAAAGTAAAGGTGCTCCCCTCGCCCACTGTGCTGGTGACGTCAATCGAGCCGCCGTGGGCCTCGACGGCCAGTCGGCAGAAGGCCAGCCCCAGGCCGCTGCCGCTTTCCGGATGATCGCCCTTGACAAACTTCTCGAACAGACGCCTGCGCAGCGCCTCAGGGATGCCGGGGCCGGTGTCGCGGATCGCGACTGCCAGTTCGCCCGACCGGTCTTCACGCCGAGAAATGTTTATTGAAATTAAACCATTTTCTGGAGTAAATTTAATTGCATTTCCAACTATATTTTGTATAATTCTTTGAGTAATATCTACATCAACGTAGACTTCTGGGAAATCTTCGGTAAAATCATAGATTAAGCGTTGGTTCTTCGCCCTTGCCGTCGGCGCCAGTTGCGCAACCGTGTCGGCGATGAGCGCTGGCAGGGCTACGCTTCGGCGGTGCAGGGGAAGCCTGCGGCTTTCCAGCCGGTTGAGATCAAGAATGGAGCTTACCATTCTTAACATCTTCTGGGAACTCTCCATTGCTATCTGGGTCGTTTCCCTGACCTCCCTGCTGGTATCGGGAAGGAGTTGCAGCAAACTCAGCGCGGCATGGATGGCGGTAAGCGGATTGCGCAGGTCGTGGACCATGGTGTGGACCAGATCGTTGCGCATCCGTTCAAGAGCGCGCTCTTCGCTCACATCGCGCAACACCACCAGCCGCCCCGAGGCCGGAGCGCCGGCTCGTACCGGGAACGTTGCGTGAACTCTCCCGTGCCAGGCGTCCGGTCACCGCCGAGCACCCGCCGCAGCTCAGTTTCGATGATCGTCGCAATCTCTGGATCGGCGCGGCCAACGGTTGCGATCACCTCGCTCAGGTGGCGCCCGATCCAGTCTGCCGGTGTTCCGGCTAACCCCAGCAAGCGCAGAATTGCCTGATTCAGCACCAGGATACGCAGATTAACCCCGATGAGCGCCACCCCGTCGCGGCTCGAGCTGATCATCGCTTCCAACCGGCGGTTCTGGTTGGCCACTTCTTCGTACAGGCCGGCGCGGGAAAGCGCCAGGGCGATCTGCCGCCCGGCCTGTTCGCCCAGGGCGATCTCTTCCGGGGTAAAGCGATGCGGCCGACGAAACGCAACCACGGCCCGGCCAATTCGCTCGGCGCCATTTAATAACGGAACCACCATTACCGAGTGGTACTCAGCGTTGAGGTCAGGGCTGTCCATCCTCTGGTTCTGCAAGTCTTCGACAATCACGACGCTCTCCGGGCTGGATAGCCCTTGCGGCACCAGACCATCAAGGTCCGCGGGAAGAACGGTTGCACCCTCGCCTCGACGCCCCTGTTTTGCCATCGCGGGAACGGTTGGTGACGCGGTAGGCGACTCACGCTCGATCCAGGAGGCGTCCGCGCCCAACAACTCGCCCATCTGGCGGGAGAGGGTCTGGAGCAGCAGGTCCGTATTGGCAATCTCGATGGCTGCCTGGCCCATGGCGTTCAGCACGGTCAGGTAGTGGGCCTGCTGGCGCAACCGGGTTTCGGCGCGCTTACGCGCGGTGATGTCGCGGCTCACCGTAGCGAAAGCCCGCGGCTCGCCCGTTTGCAGACTGCGAACCAGAAAGATGCTGGCGTAGATAGGAATGGGCGCGCCGCTCTCAAAGTGCCGGTACCTGATATCGCCGCGCCAGTGGCCAAGCCGCAGCACTTCGGGAACGATGGTTTCACAAAAATAGGGGAGATCGTCGGGGAAAAGAAAATCAAACATCACCCGCTCAAGGGCCGCCTCCAGATTGCGCAGCCCGACCATCCGCCGGCCCCCGGCGTTCAGATAGAGCATCTTGCCCTGAAGATCGGCCATGCCGATCAGGTCGTCGCTATGCTCAACCATGGCGATCAACTGCTGGCGCTCTTCGGCGCTGCGCCGTTCCTCGGTCACATCACGGAGGAGCACAATGCGTCCGCCAGACCGTCCGTAGCGATCATACACCGGCGAGGCGCGCCATTCGAAGATGCGTCGCTCTGCGTCCGCACCGACGCTCAATTCCCCCTGCGACTCGAGCGCCGCAGCGTCCTCGCGGAAGAGATGACGCAGGTCCTGGTGCAGGCTTGCCACCGTCTGGCCAACGACCCGCGCCGGGATGACGCCAAAGATCCGCGCGGCGGCCGGGTTCAGATCAACGATGCGCCCCTGCTGGTCGAGGACCAGAACGCCGTCGCGCATGCTCTCGAGCACCGCCTCGCGCGCGGTTGGCGTGAGGTCGAGCAGGTGAAACCCGACGATGCTCCAGGTTAATAACAAACCTGTAAGCGTAAAAGCAAACGGTGTCAGATCTAAATCACTCGCTCCCGCGAGATAAACGGCGTTGCCCAACCAGGGCAGCAGCACCGCACTCAGCAACACCACCGACCGCCAGCGGAACAGGTAGTTGGTCTGGCGGATCTGCCGGACCATCAGGAGGCTGCCGAGCATCAGCAGCAGATAGGAATAGGCCGTATGCGCCCAGAACCACGGTCCATACGTAACCCGCAGGATGGGGAACGGGCCATCGAGGTCAATGCGGGTGCTGCTCCAGACCAAGCCGTGCCAGTCGCTGGTGAACTGCAACAGGATAGTCAGAATCGGCGCAATTGACAGCCCGATCAGCAGCCTGCGCGCGCGCCATGCCTGATGCTGGGCGTACTCCAGGGCGAATACCACCCAGGCGGGAGGGATGGCGGCAATCGGAATATACTGCAGGCGCCCCCAAAATACTTTGGACGCCGGGTTCGTGCTGCCAAGCTCGAACGCATACCACAGCGACCATCCCGCAACCAGGGCCATAAGGATTGACAGGCTCAAAGCGCCCGCAATCTGACGGTGGCGCCAGGCGTAGATCGCCAGCACACTTGATAGAATGCATCCGGAACCGAGTAAAATGATGTACAACGGCAAATGGTGTGTCATTCTAGCAGGTTGGTAAACTACACTTTGTGTTATGAGTATGCAACCTCACCTTGATAGACGGATTATAGTGATTTTTCGTCACGATGTCTACTTCTTCATTGCTTGCCGCAGGGTTGTTGCACAGCCTTTCGCCGGGCGCCGGACTCCTGATGTTGCGCTGGTTCTCGGAATGTAACTGCTAAAACAACGAAACACACCTTGAACGGTGCCCCGGCCGCCCGGACTCCATCAATGGAGGGCGATCTGACATCAGTCCTGTTGCTCGCCGGAAATAGCGGAAAGCGTGTTTGATGTGGGTTTGGCGGGTTAGTCACTATGGTCATGTGCTTTCACTGAGATTTTACAATTCTTGAGCTATTGATGCCCTGGATAAACTGACTATGCTCTGGCGCGGATCTGGGAATGAGCGGTCATCCAATGAGCGCCCATGTGGGTGGCATCCTTGCCTGAGGATTAAGAAATGAATCCGGTATCCTGGCGCTATCAGGTCGCGCGTGCTCTGAGCTGCGGGCTGATGAAGATTCAGGATATAGACCGGTATTCGCCCGGTAGCCCGGCGGCTGAAGCCGCGGGCTACCGATGCGAAGCCCGCCCGCGCGGGCTATACCGGATTTAATTCTTAATCTTTATCAGCCAGAGCTTCAGCCCGCAGCGCTCAGGAATACCGGACTATTTTGCTAATCTTCATGCCCGGCAAAGCTGTCAGGGTTGTCTCAAGCGGTTGGGCAAGGATTGGGAACACCGAAATCTTGCCGCGTCCTGGATTCACGTGGCAGCTTACCCCCTCAAGGTCGCGCCACGCCGGGCAACGCCGGGTCGAGCCCGGCCTCGGATGGCTGGATCGCCGCGGGAGGCCTGTCGCGCTCACCGGCAACGATCCGTAGATAAACTTCCTCCAGGCTGCGCGGGGTCTCGGCAAGCGCGACGACGGGGAGGCCCTGTTCCGCCAGGCGGGCCAGCAGGCGCGGGTTGACATGCTGCGGCTCGGCGCAGCGGTAGCGCAGATAGTCGTCACCCTGCTCTTCGACTGCAACCAGGCCATCGAGAAACGGCAGCGCAGCGGCGGCGGGGCAGGCCAGACGCAGTTCAAACAGCGGATCGCCGAGGAGTTGCCGGCTCAACTGCGCGAAGGAACCGTGGGCGATGATCCGTCCGCCGCGGATAATCGCGATACGGTCGGCCAGGGCCTCGGCCTCGGCCAGGTTGTGGGTGGTAAGCAGGATGGCTCGATGGGCGTTGCGCAGCTCGCCAATCGCGTCACGCACGACGCGGGCGCTCTGGGGGTCCATAGCCGTCGTCGGCTCGTCGAGGAAGAGGACGGGCGGGTCGTGAATGAGCGTGCGCACCAGGGCCACCTTCTGGCGCATGCCCTTGGAGTAGCTGTCGAGCTTGCGCTCGCGCGCCTCCCACAGCCCGAACTGCCGCAGCAACGCCTCGGCGCGACGGCGGCGCGTCAGCGCGTCGAGCCCCAGCAGCGCGCCAAAGAAGTCGAGATACTCCAGCGCGACCATGCGCCCGTACAGGCCGGGGTACTCGGTGAGCAGACCGACCTTGCCGCGCACGGCCCGGGCCTGCTCCACCACATCCAGGCCGGCGACGCGGGCGCGGCCTCCGCTCGGGCGCAGGATCGCGCCCAGCATGCGCACCGTGGTCGTCTTCCCGGCGCCATTCGGTCCCAGCAGGGCCAGGAGTTCGCCCGGACGCACCTCCAGGTCAATCCCGCCTACCGCTTCAAAATTGCCGAACCGTTTGGAGAGTTGCTGCGCTTCAATCATCGGGTTGCTAACCCGGGGAAACCAGGTTTCCCCATCCCCCTGCTGATGTATCTTTGTGCGGACCCACCGTATGAGTATACCAGAGGGGCGTTACTCTCTCACCACGGGAGGGTTCCGGGAGAGCGCAGCCCTCCCAGGAATCCCTTTCTCTTCTGTGCAGCAAACCGCGTGATTGATGGGTGTGGGGAAACCGGATTTCCCCGCATCCGTGCGCATTTGCGCCGGATGAACTTGCTACACTGGGGGCGAATGGCGCACCATCAAGCTGTTACTGAAGGAGCGAACGACCATGCACTGTCCGACCTGCGACACCCGCAACCCCGACGATGCCCGCTTCTGCACCGGCTGTGGCGCTGCCCTCGTCCCCGCGTCTGGCGTTGCCACCGCGCCTCTCGGCGCGGCGCCGATGCTGGCCGCTCCGCAACCGCCGGTCGCCGCGCCCGGCGCGGCCCCGGTCGCGCACAGCAATCTAGAGAGCAGTGCGACCCAGGGGGTCGTGCCACCGGCATCACCGTTCAACCAGACGATCAACGTCAACGTGCAGGCGGCCCCCGCTCCGGTCGTGGTCATGGCCCCGACCGTCGCCGGGCCGGGCTGCCTGGTGCGCGGGCTGTACTTCCTGTTCATCGGTCTCTGGCTCGGCGCGATCTGGACTGGCCTGGCCTGGGCCTTGCTCGTCAGCGTCATCGGCCTGCCCCTGGGCCTGCTGATGCTCAATCGCCTGCCCCAGGTGATGACCCTCAAGCCCATCGGCACCCAGATGCGGGTAATCAACCAGGGCGGGGTGGTGCTGATCAGCCAGGGCCAGATCGAGCAGCGGCCCTTCTGGCTGCGGGCGCTGTACTTCGTACTGGTAGGCTGGTGGCTGAGCGGCCTGTGGCTGTTCGCCGCCTGGAGCCTGATCAGCGTCACCTTTGGCCTGGGGCTGCCGCTGGCCTTCTGGATGTTTGACCAGACCCCGGCGATCGTCAGCCTGGCGCGGCAGTAGGTTTCGGTGTGGAGGTGTAGAGGTGTGGAGGTGTGGAGGTGTGGAGGTGTGGAGGTGTGGGGCGAGCGACCATTCGCCTCACATCGTTCAACTCCGGTGGGATGGCCAGTAACAATTTTGTCATCCCTACATGGTATCGTTATGCCGTTCATGGCGTAAGAAATGATCAAAACCTTTAAGGGAAGAGGGAGCTGTTGATCATCCCGGCGTCATGGCATGCTGCGCCCGTCGGCGGAGTTCACCCTGAGCCCTTCGCTTCGCTCAGGGTAAATTCCGCCGAAGGGCTCAGGGTAACCTCCGCGACGCATCGCGGCCGGGACCCTTCGCCGGCGCTCCGGGTGACCGGGTTCCACCGACGGGGCAAGCAGCACGACCCGCATCCCGATGTGTCTACTTACGCCTTCGGAACATTTTTGCGTAAGAAGTTCCGGAAGGAAGCAGTGTTCCTGGCGAACTGATGGGTGCATAGGCGCTCCCCGGCACAGGGTTGCTCGGCGAGGCTGACGCAAAGGCGCAAAGCCTCCACCTCCACAAACACCTTGCGCCTTTGCGCCTTCCCATTTTGGTGAGCACTACAAGCAGTATGTGAGCAAAGCTGTACGGGCCGTCGCGCAAGAGCAGAAAGGGCCGGCAATGGCGAGTGAGGCTCCACTGGCGTTCCCGCCGCTTCCGGTGTTACGGGCGCGGGTCACCTACCGGCTGCTTGAAGCGACGACCCTGCCGCCCTTCAAGGGCGCGCTGCTGCGCGGCGGTTTCGGCTACGCCTTTCAGCGCGCCGCCTGCGCCCCGGCCTGCTGGGGCCACGCCGAGCGCTGCACGGCGACGCTGCTGTGCCCCTACCGCCAGGTCTTCGAGACGCCGCACCCCGAAGGCGTGCCAGAGTTGCACGACTTGCAGGACGTGCCGCGCCCCTTTGTGATTGAGCCGCCGCTGGACCATAAGCGCCACTACGCCGCTGGCGACGCGCTGGAGTTCGGGCTGATCCTGATCGGCCGGGGCATTGATTTTCTGCCCTACTTCCTGGTGGGCTTCGCGGACCTGGGGCAGGCCGGCCTGGGACGGGCGCGGGCGCCGGCGCGCCTGGAGCGGGTGGAGGCGCTGGAACCCTTTCGCCCGGTGGGCATGCCGGTCTACCAGGACGGGCGGGTGCGCGAGCCGGCGGAACTGCCGCTGCTCAACCTGGCCGAACTGCCCGTGCATGCCGCGCGCCTGGCCGCCGACCTGCGGCTGGAGTTGCCCACGCCCCTGCGGGTCAAGGCCCGCGGGGCCTTCATCAAGCACCTGGACCTGGCGGCGATCATCCAGGCGATCTGCTGGCGAGTGGGCGCGCTGGCGGTGTTTCACGGGCCGGGGGCCTGGAACGCCGACTACCGCCCGGTGGTCGAAGCGGCGCGCGCCGTGCGCGTCGAGCGCGCCGATCTGCGCTGGGCCGACTGGGAGCGCACCAGCACCCGCGGGGGCCAGCAGCGGGCCATGAAGCTCGGCGGCCTCATCGGCAGCGCGACCCTGCGCGAGACGCCCCTCGACGTGCGCGCCGCCCTGCTCGCCGCTAATGTGCTGCACGTTGGCAAGGCCTGCGTGTTCGGGCATGGCCGGGTGGAGGTGGCGCAGGTGTGATTGGGGTGGGGGTATTGTGGAGGTGTGGAGGTGTGGAGGTGTGGAGGTGTGGAGATGTCAGGCCGGCGCCTCTGGCACGTTCTTGAACAATCCGTTTTCTCAACGATGTATGGATGTAGAAAAAAAGCCACGCGCCCTACTATCATGGGTGTAAAATCAAGCTATACTATTCGCCCAACTCTTGCAGGATCGAACGGGGTTTGAGATAGTCTTCTGGCTGAAGGAATGCGCCATGAACTGGATTGATTATATTACGGTCGATCCATCCATCTGCCACGGCAAGGCGTGCATCAAGGGCACGCGGATTATGGTGTCTGTGATTCTGGACAATCTAGCAGCCGGCCTGACAATCGAAGAAATTATGCGCAGTTATCCCGCTCTTAGCCGAGAAGCCGTTGCGGCGGCGCTCGCGTATGCCGCTGAACTCGCCAGCGAACGGGTAGTTCCTTTGCCTGCATAGAACATATGGCAGACGTCCCGCGTTCAAACTTGATGAGAATATGCCTCTCGAAGTAGCGAAGCATCTGCAACGAGCAGGCTATGACGCGACAACAGTGTAGGAAGAGCTTGAGCGGCTCTCCCGACACGGTAATTGCAACGATCTGTCAAAACGAACAGCGGGCGCTGCTTACGCTGGATGTAGGTTTTGCGAACGTTCTGAGGTACCCGCCCGCACGATACCCTGGCATCATCGTGTTGCGCCTCAAGCGACAGGAACGATCGCACGTGCTGGAGACCATCGCTCGCCTGGTCGCTCTGCTTTCCACTGAGCCATTACAAGGACGCCTGTGGATCGTAGAAGAAGAACGGGTCAGGTAAGAGGTTAAAGCTACTATGACGGAACCTCACGACTTTGCGCCACAGATTGCCAGATATCTGGCCCATCCAGACGAGCCGCCGCAGACGCTCCTCGATCTGGTGCGCGAGGTGCTGGCCATGCCCGAGGCGTGCCCGCTCGTCGCGCTCCAGGAGATGCAGCAGCGCATTGACGCCGACCCGCTGGCCCGGCGGACGATCGGCCTGGTCTACGGCGGGGCGACGAAGATCAAGGGCTACGTCTTTGAGGCTCCGAAGCTGCCGGAGATCCGCGGGGCCAGCGCCCTGCTGGACTGGGTGGGCGAGCAGGGCGTCAACCGGATCTGGCGCAAACATCTGCCCGTCGCGACCCCCGCTGATACCCTCCATCCCGCTATCGTCTACGCTGGCGGCGGCTCGTTCCTGGCCTTCGCTCCGGCAGAACTGGCTCCCGCGCTGGCGACCGCCGTCGAACGCGAATACACGACCCAGACCCTCACCGCCAACAGCGTGGCGGTGGCCGCCAGCTTCAACCTGCTGGAGTTGCGCTACGGGCGGCTCTACCCCGCCGGGCGCCAGGGCGAACCGTACTGGGTCGAACGCTTCCTTGCGGATTGCCAGGACGAGCGCAAACGGACCGCCCTGCTCGAATACTACTATCCTCCGGAAGGCGTCGCTTCCGGGGACACGAGCGACGAGGCATTACGGAGGCGCTTCTTCAACCGCAAGACCTTCGGCGAGCTGGTGACGGTGCTGGCGACCATGTTCAACCGCCGCCGCGACGAGCGCGCCAGCCACGGCGAAACGCGCAGCCTGCCCCATTACGCGATGATGCCGTGGGCGGAAAAGTGCCAGAGCAGCGATGTGCGTCCCGCGGTGATAACCGCGCGGGTTGGCAACGATGATCGTCTCCTGAGCGAGCCCTCGGCGCGCAAACTGGCCGCCGGGCGGGCCGTCAAAGGCGTCGAGATCGGCAGCCTCGCTTCCGACCTGAAACCCTGGAAGGTGCCGCAGGATCTTGAAGCCAGATCCTGGGAACGGCGCTGGCTGGACTATCTCCGAAGCGAGGAAGGCCGGCGGACCGCCTACGCCGTTGATCTTCAGGAACGTAGCGCCGATCCAGCGAAAGATCTGGCCGACATCGGGGCCGCCTCGACGCCAGGGCGCTACATCGGCCTGATCTACGCCGATGGCGACAACATCGGGCGGCTGATGGCGACCCTGGCCACGCCCGCGGCCTATCACGCCGTTTCCCGGGCCTTGAGCGACGTGGCCCAGAATGCCGTCTTCGCCGCCCTGGCGCGCCATCTGCGGCCCGTCGAGGCGCGGGACGAGGAAACCGGCAATCGGCGCCCTGTCCACCCCTTCGAGATCCTGACCATCGGCGGCGATGACCTGTTTGTCATTGTGCCGGGCAGCAAGGCGTTCGATGTTGCCCTGAGCATTGCCCGGAACTTTGAACGCGAGTTGACCGGGCGCTTTAAGGAACTGGAACGGTCCGTCGGGCTGTCGGTTCTAACGTCACAGCGCATTCCAATGCGCTACGCCGGAGACGATGTCACGGCAAAGGAACTGGGTGAGTTCTTGCCCTCGGTCGGGCTTTCGGCGGGGGTGTTAATCGCCCAGGAGAACACGCCCTTCTTCTTCCTGCGCGACCGGGTCGAGGAACTGCAGAAGTTAGCCAAGAAGCGCGCCAGAACGAGCGCAAAGCAGAGCTTCTATGGCGGAGCGGTGGACTTTATGGCGATGAAATCCATCACCATGGTGAGCGACGATATTGCCGCCTTCCGCAAGGAGGCCCTGGGCGACCACAAGGAGAGCCGGCGCCGCCTGACGGCCCGCCCGTATACCTGGGCCGAGTTCGCCGGCCTCCTGGCGACCGTCCGCACGCTCAAGCAGGCTCGCATGCCCCGTTCCCAGCTCTACCGCCTGCGCCGCGCGCTGGACGCCGATCAGGGCGACAGTGTGCTCGTCAGCACGATGGAGTACCTCTACACCCGCGCCCGGCTTGGCAAGCCGCTTGATAAGACCCTGCTGACCCATATCGAGCAAGCCTGGTGCTATCCATCGGTTGGCGCGACAGGCCGCATCGGTATGCCGCCCTGGTCGCCCTGGCCGAAGGAATGGACCGAAAAGAACGGCAAGCCAGCCTACGAGACGATCTGGCCCGATTTGCTGGAAGCCTATGAGTTCGTGGAGACCGACGGCCACTCCCAGGTCGCGCCGGAGGGGAATGCAGCGGAACCATCTGTTGCGGAGGCGTAATGGAGCTACGGATCGCGTTAACCATCACCAGCCGCACCCCTGTCAGCGTCGGGGCCGGTGGTAGCGTCGGCGCCCTGGCCGACAAGAGTATCGTCCGCGACGGCTGGGGACGCCCGATCATCCCCGGCTCTCAGGTGAAGGGCAAATTGCGCTGGGCCGCCGAGCAACTGCTGCGCGGCCTGGGGCAGGATGTTCCGACCCCATTTGAAGGGCCGAAACGCGAGGAGTTGCCCACCCTGGTCCGTGACCTCTTCGGCAGCCCCCGGCAACGCTCGCCGCTCTTCTTCGCCGATCTGCCCGGGGTGATCGGCGACCCGGCGCGCCTCGACGCCCTGCGCGACAGCCCGGAGCAGCGGCGCAGCCAGATCCGGCCCTCGGTGGCCCTCGACCGCCGGCGCCGCACGGCCGCCGACAATCTTCTCGTCTTCCAGGAAACCGCGCTGGAGACGACCAGCTTTTATTCGGAACGGGCCATCACCGGCAGGGTTGATAGCCTGGATCACGTGGCGCTGCTGTGGGTGGCGGCGGGCCTGAGCACCCGCTGGGGCGGGGCCAAATCGCGGGGTCTGGGCTGGGCCGAGGTGACCGCGCGAGTCTGGGTGGATGGCGACGAACGGAGCGCCGACCAGTTGCGCGCGGATGTGCGCGCCCTGGTGGCAGGTAGCGGAGGCCGGTAATGCTGCTGCTCACCTTTGATCTCGAAGCCCTGGCGCCGCTGACCTTTCCCGAGCGCAAGCCCGGCGTGCAATTCAACGCCAGCCTGCCCTACGTGCCCGGCGCGGCGCTCTTCGGCGCCCTGGGCCAGATCTTCGGCGCTCAAGCCGCGTTTGATGAGGCGCTCTTCCGCGCCATTCGCTGCCACAACGCCTACCCGGCGCGGCCGGAAGACCCCTGGGTGCGCCCGCTCCCGGCGACCGCCATCCAGCCCAGGGGCGTGGACGAAGGCGAACACGTCGCCGACTCGCTCTACGCGCGGGTGTGCTGGGAGCGCCAGCAGCCCCCGGCGCTGATCTATGCCCCCACTGATATCGATGGACGGCCCTGGGAGGCGGTGGGCCAGAAGTTCTACACCCTGAGCGGCGACCGTCTCCAGTACTGCAGCGTTCAGCAGCGCGTCCTGACGCGTGTGGGGATCAACCGGCAGCGCGGCACGGCCGAGGACCGGCGCCTGTACTCGCTGCTGGCCATCCGTGAAACGACGGAAGTCAAAGCCGAAGGAGGCTCGCGCCGCGCGCCGACCCGCTTCCGCGGCAGCATCGCGCTGCCGGATGGCAGCGAGGAGCGAGTGCGCCGGACCCTCGCCCAGATTACCCACCTGGGCGGGCGGCAGACCAGCGGGTTGGGTGCGGTGAAGGTCGAAGTGTCTTCGACCGATGCTCGTGCCGATGAGGCGCGGCAGGTACAGCAACGAGTCGCGGCGATGACGCGGCGCTTTCGGGAGCAGGCGCAGTTGTACGAGGCTCTCGGCGGGGCGCCGTGGCCGATTACAGGCAGCATCTTTACGCTCAACCTGCTCGCCGATGCGTTTCTGCTCGAACACGGCTGGCTGCCCACGCAGGAGGTGAGCGCCGAACAGCTTAAAGAGTTGACCGGCATCGAGGCGGCCCTGGTGCGCGCTTTCACCACCACCAGAACGATCGGCGGATGGAACGTGCTCTGGCAGCGCCCCAAGCCCACCGGCGCGGCGGTGGCGATGGGCGGGGTGTTTGTCTTCCAGACCGACCGGCCGCTGAATGAGGAGGATTGCAAGCGCCTGGCGCACCTCCAGCTTGACGGCATCGGCGAGCGCCGCAACGAGGGCTACGGTCAGGTGCGCGTCTGCGATGAGTTCCATCTACGCTAACGCCAAGGAGCGATCATGAATACAAACGCGTTGGAACCCGCGATCCTGCGCCGCGATCTGCTGCTGCAGGAGGCGATTGATCAGCAACTCGACACCCTGGTGCGCCAGGCGAACCGGACCGCGGCGCTTCTCAAAGACACCAGAATGGAAAAAAACCAGTTGCGCAACGTGCTTAACGTCGCCGTTACCTCACGCTCGCCAGAAGTGGTGATCAACTTTATCCGCTACCAGATTGCCCGGGAGCAGGACAAGTGGAGCCGCGACCGGGAAGGCTTCGGGCATACAGTGATCGAGGATCTGCGCGGGATCGTTGATCGACTCGCCGCTCGCGTCGAGGAAACCGTCAAGAAAGAAATGCCCGATGCGCCGCAGGCGGAAACCCTGCGCCACAGCGCCTATGTGCGCCTGATGCAACTCTACCTCGGCTACCTTAACCGGGCCTTCTATTACGGCAAGGAGACCGGTGATTTTGAGCGACTACGGGAGGGCGCCAATGCCTGACGAACTGGACTATTCCTTCGCTGCGCTGCGCAACCGCCTGACCGTGCGCGGCGAACTGGTGGCGCTGAGCGGGCTGCGCATCGGCGCCGGCCGCGAAAGCGGCGTGGTGGGCAACGACCTCCCGGTGCTGCGCGATGCCTTCGAGCGCCCGTTCATCCCCGGCGCATCGCTGAAAGGCGCCTTCCGCGCCCGCGTCGAGGCGCTGATCCACAGCGCGGCCCCTGACCAGGCCCGCGACCTGGAGGCCATCGAGCAGCGCATGCGCAATGGTATGGCCGAAAAGCAGGATGCCGAGATCTGGCGCGAATCGACCATGATCGAATTGACCTTCGGCGCGCCGTGGGTCGGCGGGCGGATCTTCTTCAAGGACGCCCCGGTGAAAGCGGATCTCTGGTTCGGGCAGTTCGAGGTGCGCAATGGCGTGGCGCTCAACCGCGATACCGAGACGGTCGAGCAGGGGCTGTTGTACGACTACGAAGTGGTCCCCGCCGGCACGCGCTTCGAGATGGAACTGGCGCTGGAAAACGCCGCCGACTGGCAGTTGGGGATGGTGCTCCTGGCGCTGCAACCCTGGGAGCGCGGCGACGTGCAGATCGGCGGCTTCCGCAGCCGCGGTCTGGGGCACGTGCGACTGGAGGGGGTCACGCACAGCTACATCGCCTTGCGCCCCGGCAACGCCGATGATGTTCTGGCCTTTCTCGACGGCGCGGGCGACGCGCCGACCGCGGAGCAGATCGCGGCCTGGAAGCGGGCGTTCCGGGAGGAACTGCGCCGCCGGGCCATCGCGCAGAGCAGGGGGTAAGCAGCTATGCACAAGGCGACGTTTCTCGAAGGAACCATCAACCTCACCATCGCTCCCGATGGGCCGATCCTGATCAAGGCCGGCGAGAGCGGCGGCGCCGACCCGACCCTGCCGGATATGGAGTTTGTGCGCAGCCAGAGCCGCATCTACCTGCCCGGCCCCTCGCTCAAGGGAGTGGTGCGCGCCCAGTGCGAACGTATCTGCCGTTCGCTGGACGGCCCGACCCGGTACGACCTGGCGCGCCAGCGGCGCGGCGACGACGAGTTTATTCCGCCCCTGGCCGATAACCCGCTGGTCGAACGGAAGCGTTACAAGCCGTATACGCGGGGCGGCGACGAGATGCGTTTCTCTTCGGGGATCTATTTCGAGGAACTGCGCAGCAACAGTAACGCCGCTGGCGATACTGCGCTGATCTACCGCCGTTCTTCGCTGGTGAGCCAGATCTTCGGCCACACCGGCCTGGCCGGGCGGGTGCGCTTCGCCGATGCCTATCCTACCGGGGAGGTGCTCATTGAGGAGCGCAACGGCGTGGCGATCGACCGCATCTACGGCTCGGTCGCGGTCGGCCCGTTTAACTACGAAACCGTGGTAGGCGGGGCCTTCGCCACCCGCATCGACTTCAAGAACCTGACCCTGGCGCAACTGGCCCTGCTGGGCCTGGCCCTGCGCGACCTGGCCGAGGGGCGCGTGGGCATCGGCTTCGGCAAGTCGCGCGGGTTGGGGCGGGTGAAGATCACCTTTGATTCCCTGCGCATCTTCTACCCGACCTGCGAACTGGCAAGCGGGGCATTGCGCCTGCTCGACGGGCGCGAGGCGGCGCCGGCGGGCAAGCTGGCCGGCCTGGGCGCGCTGTGCGCCGATGGCCGCTACCAGGGCTACGCTCTGCCGCCGCGCGAGGTTGATCTGGCCGATCTTCCCGAAGGACTGGCCTGCCAGCCCGACGAGATCATGGGCGTGAGCCTTACGGCTACGGGCGACGAGCAGGTCCGCGCCATCTGGAAAGCCTGCATGCCCGCCTGGCGCTGGGAGGTCGGCCTATGAAAAAAGGCTACCTGTACCGCATCGCTCGGGCCGACTCCGCGCGCGTCCGCGAGCTGGCGGGGGAGGTTGTCGGCCTGCCCTGCTGGAGCTTCGGCGGCGCGGCGCTGTGGGATCTCGACCCCGGCAAGGGGACCGACAATCTGCGCCCGATCAGGGCGCTCGGCAGGCTGGAGGATCTTGACCTGCGCGGCGACCTTGGCCACATCTTTTCGGCCCGCGCCGAGGTGCGCTGGAAGCGGCGCGACGACGGATCCTACGACGTGCTGGTGCTGAGCGAACAGGCCCTCAGCATCACAGGATTGCAAACCCTGGGCGAAGAGTGGGACGTGAGCGAGCCTCCGGCGCGCAACAAGATCATCCAGACTGGCCAGTATCCCCCGCTGACGTACCTGACCTATCACGCGCCCAACGGCGCCGCGCAATTCGTGCGCTACAGCCACCCCGAGGTGACGCCATGACGAACCGCGACCGCGGGCGCGGCCCGCAACAGCCACCCTTGCCCAAACCCTACGACTTCGTGCCGCTGCCAGCAGGTAAACCGCAGCGCCAGCCGCCCGCCGGTCACCACCGCTACCAGCCCGGCGCCCTCAGCGGCACGCTCCAGGCGGTCATCGTAGCCCGCTCGCCGGTGCACGTCGCCTCGGGCATTCTGGAGCAGGTTCCGGGCGATCGGCAGTATCCCCTGGTCAAGGGGCACTTCCGCACCGGCGGCGTTCCGGCCATTCCGGCCACCTCGCTCAAAGGCTGCGTCCGCAGCATTGTGGAGGCCATCAGCCGTTCGGCGGTACAGGTCACCCGTGCCCAGGCCCTGCCGAACGACTATCGTCCGCCCCGTTCCGCCGAGGAACTGGACGTGGCCCAGCGCATCTTCGGCGCGCTAGGGTACCAGGGCCTGGCCCGCTTCGCCGACGCGCCGCTGCGGGAGGGGAAGGTGATCACCGTGCCCACGCCGCAACTCTTCCGCCCGCGCCCCGAGGCCATGGACGCCTACTTCGACGGGCGCACCCCGCGGGGGCGCAAGTTCTACATGCACGGCAAACTGGCAAAGGGCAACCTGCCCCTGGAAGCCTGCGACGTGGGGAGCCGCTTCGACCTGCGCCTGGACTTCAGCAACCTGACGCCGGGCGAACTGGGGCTGATCCTGATCGCCCTGGGTCTGGGCGAGCCGCGGCTATGGCCCAAGCTCGGCGGCGGCAAACCGGCCTGCCTGGGAACGATCGAGGTGCTTGAGCCGCGCCTGACGCGCGATGACCCTCAGGCGCGCTACGCCGACTTCGACGCCGGCGCCGCGCCGCTCGACGTCGCACCCCTGATTGCCGCTGCCCGTGAGGAAGGACTGGCGCTTGAGCCGCAACTCAAGCGTCTGGCCGAGACGCTGCGCTGGCCGCGGGAGGATCGAGAGTGCCCGGATAGGAGTTATTGAGCTTTGTTCAGAACGGCAACCTATCTATCTCTGTGTTGATTGTCACTGGTCGCAGTCATCACATCTTAGAGAACTGCAAACTTATAGGATTGCGCTTTGCTAACTGTGACCACGTAGTATGGGGAACGGAGGTCTGTCTAATCCGTGTTGATCTCTTGATCGATGTAGTTGGTTTAGGCGGCAAAGGTGCCAAAACGCCGTGGAGTATCGTCATCAATGGTTTCTGTCTTGACCATGGATGAACTTAGGTTAAGAGAAATCATCAAAAAACCCGAGGGGCCAAAGCTTGAGTTTAAGCAGGCTTTTTATCAATTAAATATCCAGGATGCTAATATCAGAAACCAGCATTGGAGCGAGTTTATAAAAGATATCCTTTCAATTGCAAATGGAAATATTGGCTTCGCTTCTCAGGAGGGATATCTTATTATTGGTGTAGGCGACTATTTGGGTTCAACAGGGAGGCGTTCGCTTTATTCATGTGCAAACGTTGACGTTGATATACAACAAGCCCTGCGGAAGGTTAACGAGATCTCCCGCCCTCCCCTGCCAAATCTAGATGTGGATCGAGTTAATATAGATGGGTGTGAGATTATTGTAATAACTGTTCCAGTTACTCCTCATTTGCATGAAACAACAAGGGATTTACGGACGACGGGCCGCACGTTTCCTGAGGGAACGGTTTTTATTCGCCGCGGTGATGATATTCGAAATGCCACTCAGCAAGAGAGAGAGGATATTCTGAGAGAGAAGAAAATCGCTTTTCCATCTCCCCTAAAAGAGAGGGAAATAGAGATCATTGAGAATAGAATCGATCTGCTAAGAATAACACGGGAGCAAAAAAGAGGCGAACCTTGTGAGAGTAATACCGATCAGAGTAATACCGAGTCTGAAATTGATAAGATTAGCGTTCAGATAGACTTTTTGGAAAAGAAGCTCTCTTTTCGAGAGAAGAAGCGGACAGGAAAGACATGTATTAAGTATGCAAAGGCGATTATTAACCGTCCGGAGTTTACTGCCGACGCTGATATTGCAGATGAAGCGAGAGAAGAGGTTTTACGGGCGTTGAAGGAAGCTATAAGAATGGGCGAGAAAAGCGTATGGGTGTATTATCAGATAGTGCGATTGCTTGATCAAAGTGAATTATTGCTTGACGCTTATGATTGGGGTTGTGAAGCTATTGAAAGCGGATGCATCGAAAAGGATTTACATCAACTTCATCTAAAGATATGTCTTTCGATACGAGAACTATATCCGGATTATCGTGATGAAGCCGGAGAACATATTTCGTATCATAAGCAACAGCTATGCCGGATCTTGAACGTTGCATCAGTAAATGACTGGGGAGAACCAGAATGATCTCCTTCTCTACCGCAACCGCCGAACTCCTCGCCGCGGATCTGGCGGGGGCCGGGGTTGACCCCAACGAGGCCCAGAAGGCCCTGGCCTACCTGTGCAGCAAGCGCGACCCGAAGGCCTTCTTCGACTATTTGCAGGCCATCGTCACCAATGGCCAGGCGGTGATCCGCTCGCGGCAGACCCTCGACTACTACCGCAACCTGCAGGGCGCCTGCCAGCGCCACCTGCGCGGCATGGCCTACGAGGAGATGGCGCTGACCCTGGGGTGGGCGCTGCGGTTGCTGCGCTACTACCGCGCCGTGCCCTGGGCCGCCGAGGAGCAGGCCGCCGAGCGACGCGCGCCGGGCCAGGCCCCGCGGCAGGCAGCAGCCGCCAACGCGGGCGCGGCGACGGGCGCGCGTCCGCAGCCCGCGCCTCCTGCCGCCCCTGCCCGCGAGCTTCCGGCGGTCGGGGCGACCTTTACCGGCAAAGTGATTGAAGGGGACGATCAGTTCTTCGCGATTGAGGTGCCGGGCTTCAAGCCTGAGCGGGTATTGGCATTGCTGAAGATCGAGCCAGGGGTGCCGAAGTACCGCGTCGGCAAGGACAGCGCGAAGGTCGAGGTCACCGGCATCCGCGAGACCAGAACGGGCAAAACCGTCCTCGATGTGCGCCGCCCGGCCAAGCAGGGATAGGGGAGGTTTCAGTTCCGGGCGTTCCAGGTTGAGAGTTGCTCTATCTTCCCCTATAGCTGGCGTGTGGAGGTGTGGGGGTGTGGAGGTGTGGAGGTGTGGAGGTGAAGGCCAGATTATCAGGCGGGTTTGAAGCGCGCTATGCAGAAAAGAGTCTGGCGCTTCAACCGGGTTGCCGCTGGCGCTCAGCAATGGTACGATTAACAACCAGTCGAACGTGATGCGCCTGAAATATAGATCCGCTCGCGATGCACCGATCAGCGATCCCAAAAAAACTACTCACATCCGATATACTCTTCCTCTCAGCAACCTACCGTTTCTTCCCAGCGTTGGGCGGCTGAGCGCAGGTATGAGCTATGGTTGATCGAACTCAGGGTCAGGCAATTAATGCCATTATCCGGGCCATTGTTGAACGGCTGGTTACGGATTATCAGCCTGAGCGCCTGATCTTGTTCGGTTCATTTGCCGCCGGTGAACCAGATGCGGATAGCGATATCGATCTGCTGATCATCAAAACAACCACCGAATCTCCGTTGGAACGGCGCGTTCGGGTACGCCGGTTGGTTGCCGATCCAGAACGGCGTGTTCCTTTCTCTCCACTGGTGCTGACCCCTGAGGAACTGGAGCAGCGGTTGGCGCTGGGTGATCCGTTTTATCAAGACATTCTCGCGCGCGGAAAGGCCAGGATGCTTACTTTACAGGCTACTGAGTACTCTGTGAACGAAGGTTTTCGGCATCTCCGCCCCCTCCCCGACCCTCCCCCGCCGGGGGAGGGAGTCTGGCGCCTCCTGGGAGGGGGGCGGAAAGGCCGGGAAACTTCCTTTTGAGTACTCTGTGAACGCAGGTTTGCGGCACCTCCGCCCCCTCCCCGACCCTCCCCCGCCGGGGGAGGGAGTCTGGCGCCTCCTGGGAGGGGGGCGGAAAGGCCGGGA
>JANWYD010000014.1 GCA_025057155.1 Chloroflexaceae bacterium | reverse complement strand
ATGGCGGCCTCGGCGGGGTGCCACCCGCAGTTGTTGCAGGCGGTGATGGACATCAACCAGAGCGCCCGCGATCGCTTCATTGACAAGTTGCGCGATATCCTTGGCAGCTTTGAGGACGCGTTGATCGGCGTGCTGGGGTTGTCGTTCAAGCCGAATACCGATGATATGCGCGGGGCGCCCAGCGTGTATATCATTAATGCCCTGCAACAGGAAGGCGCGCGGATCAAGGCGTATGACCCGGTGGCGATGGAACGGGCCGCTGAGATCTTGCCCCGGGTAACCTACTGCGCCACCGCGCTCGATGTGGCCAAGGAGGCCGATGCGCTGTTGATCATTACCGAGTGGAATGAGTTCAAGCAATTGCCCTTCGAAAAGATCAAGAGGTACATGCGTCGCCCGATCATTCTGGATGGACGGAACATCTACGAGCCGGCGGAGATGGCCGCGAAGGGCTTTATCTATCGGGGCGTGGGCCGTTAGTAGTCTGTAAACAATGTTTTTCGCTAAAGCCCCGCCCTTCCCTGCCGGGAGAGGGCGTCCGGCTCCTCCCCCCGTAGGAGGGAGGCTGAAAGGGGGGCGGCAATCTAAGGAAACTTGACTTTCCCGACCAGTTAAGCGCTGCGTGGCTTTGCCGCGTTATGCTGAGCCACCGTCAGCTTCCCAGGACAGCCGCGCCCTCCCGGACCTTCCCTCCACGGCCCGCGTTCACCTCAAGCGCGGGGGCGCTGCACTCCTGGGACTATGTTTTGGGTTGCCGGTGATCTGCCACGGAGTTGACATCATCGAGGTCGCGCGCATTCGGCGCGCTGCGGAACGCTGGGGGATGCGCTTTCTCCGGCGCGTCTTTACTCCGACCGAACTGGCCGATTGTGGCATAGGGGGACCGGCGCCGCGCTATGAGTCGCTGGCGGCGCGCTGGGCGGCCAAGGAAGCCACGGCCAAGGCCCTCGGCGCCGGTCTGCGCGGTCCGGGCGGCAGTGCGACCGGTTTCCGCTTCCAGGAGATCGAGGTGATCCGCGGGGTGGATGGTCGTCCTGAGCTGCGCCTCTCCGGCGCGGCGGCTGCCGCTGCGGCCCGGGCGGGGTTGGGTTCGCTTACGCTCAGCCTCTCGCATACCCACGACCACGCCGTTGCCAGTGTAATCGGCCTGAGGTGAGGCGGGGAAACCTGGTTTCCCCATCCCGCTGCCGGTGGGCGATCGCCAGTGGCCCTCCCGCCCGGCAGATAGCCTGCCAGTGGGCCGGAGCCGACCTGGCCTCCGCTTTCGGCGATGGGTTGGGGACGGCCAGACCTTTTCTCCAGGGTGTTTTTTGTTGGTTCCGGTGGTGTAGGAGTCTGTAACGCAAGTTTCCTGGCCTTTCCGCCCCTCTCCCAGCCACTCTTCTCAGGTGTAGAGTTTTTCGAGCGAGAATCGGTTTTCAGCATTCCCATGCGCTTACGGTCTCACCCCCCCGCCCCCCTCTCCCGCTCGCGGGAGAGAGAGGAGCCGGGCGACCTCCCCCGGCGGAGGAAGGTTGGGGGTTTAGCAAACAACGTTGTTTACAGACTGGTCGTCGCCAGAACCGCCAAAAAACCTGGAGTCCGGGGCACGCCCCGACGACCTCGGAAAAGCCCCGGTCCACAGGGGTGCACACGCGACCAGCATAGAACGCCGTGGTAGAATACTGGGGTAACCTGGCAGGAGGAACCATGCGCCTGGCAACCACTGCGCAAATGCGCGCTCTGGAACAGGCCGCCGTAGATGCCGGGGCAACCTGGGATGGATTGATGGAGCAGGCGGGCTGGGGCGTGGCCCAGGAAGCCCTGCGCCTGCTCGGTCCGGCTGCGGGCCGGCGCGTCCTGATCCTCGTTGGTCCCGGCAACAACGGCGGCGACGGACTGGTCGCCGCTCGTCACCTCCATGATGCGGGCGCGGTAGTGACGCTGTACCTCTGGCGCCGGCGCTGCCCTGAGGGAGACGCAAACTGGCAGCGCTGCCGGACGCGCGCGATCCGCGAGACAGTCGCCGAGAGCGACCCGCGCCAGACGACCCTGCGCGATCTGGCGCAGGAGGCCGACCTGATTGTTGATGCGCTGCTGGGCATGGGCATCAGCCGGCCCCTCGAGGGCGAACTGGCAGCGATAGTCGAAACGGTCAATGCCGTGCGCGCGGAACGCGCGTCTACGCTGCGGGTGCTGGCGGTTGATCTTCCGACGGGTGTCAACTCCGATACGGGGGCAGTGGAGGGTGCGGCGATCCGCGCCGATGTGACGGTGGCGACCGGGCTGCCGAAACGCGGCCTGCTCCTGTTTCCCGGACGAGACCGTGTGGGCCGGCTGGTCCTGGCAGAGATCGGCATTCCGGCACATGCCCTGGAGGAGGTCATGAGCGCGATGCTGACGGCTGAGGAGGCGCGACGCCTGGCGCCCGCCCGTCCCGCCGATGCCCACAAGGGCAGCTTTGGCAAGGTGCTGGTGGTGGCCGGGTCGCTCAACTACCCCGGCGCGGCGTTCCTGGCCTGCGCCGGAGCAGCGCGAGTAGGCGCGGGGCTGGTGACGCTGGCGAGCGGGCGTACCGTCCTGCTGGCGGGCGGGCGCCCCCTTGAGGTGACGTTGCTGCCGCTGGCCGAGGGCGACTGGGGCGCCATCGGGCCGAATGCGGTGGAGGAGCTTGAGGAGCATCTGGCGGGCTACGCGGCGCTGTTGCTGGGCCCCGGCCTCGGCGCGGCTGAGTGCACCCGCGAGTTTGTACTCCGGCTCTTTGGCCTCGAACGCCCGCGCTCGAAGACCCGTGTCGGCTTCGTAGCCGGGACCCTGGCCGATGAGCCGGCGGTGGCGACCAAACTCGAGCAGTTGCCCCCCACGGTGCTCGACGCCGATGGGCTGAATATCCTGGCCACCGTTGAAGCATGGCACGAGCGCCTGCCACGCAAGCGCTTCGTGTTGACGCCGCACCCCGGCGAGATGCGGCGGTTGCTAAAGGTCGAATCCCTGCCGGGTGATCCGCTGGCGGTGGCGACGGACGCGGCCGCCCGCTGGGGCCAGGTGGTGGTGCTGAAGGGCGCGACAACGGTCATCGCGGCGCCCGATGGCCGCAGCCTGGTGTACAGCCAGCCCAACCCGGCCCTTGCCACCGCCGGGACCGGTGACGTGCTGGCCGGCGCGATTGCCGGGTTGCTCGGCCAGGGCCTGACGCTCTACGACGCGGCGGCCCTGGGGGTTTACCTCCACGGCGCGGCGGGGGCGCGGGTGCGCGAGGAACTGGGTGATGCCGGCACCCTGGCCAGCGACCTGCTGCCGCACCTGCCGCAGGCGCTCAAGGCCCTCAAGGAGACGGCGCGGTAACATCGGGGCAGAAAGGAGGGCCACCCTCCGGGTTGCCCTGACGGACCATCTATGAACGCGGTAGAGCTGATCGCCAAAAAGCGGGACGGGTACGCGCTCAGCAGCGAGGAGATCGCCTGGCTGATCGAGCAGTACGTCGCTGGAGCGATCCCCGATTATCAAATGAGCGCGTGGGCGATGGCCGTAGTGCTGCGCGGCATGGACGAACGGGAGACCGCCGATCTGACCATGGCCATGGCCCGCAGCGGCCGGATGCTCGACCTGCACGATCTGGCGCCAATCACCGTGGACAAGCACTCCACCGGCGGGATCGGCGACAAGACGACGCTGGTGGTCGCGCCGCTGGTAGCCGCGGTGGGCTTGCCGGTAGCTAAAATGAGCGGTCGCGCCCTCGGCTTCACCGGGGGCACGGTGGACAAGCTGGAGAGCATCCCCGGCTTCCGCGCCACCCTGGACGCCGATGAGTTCCGCCGCCTGGTGCGTGACGTGGGCCTGGTCGTGGCCGCGCAGAGCGAGGATCTGGCCCCGGCTGACAAGAAGTTCTACGCGCTGCGCGACGTCACCGCGACGGTCGAGTCCCTCCCGCTGATCGCCGCCAGTGTGATGAGCAAAAAACTTGCCGCCGGGGCGGATTGCCTGGTGCTGGACGTCAAGTACGGGCGCGGCGCCTTCATGCATACGCTCGAGGAGGCACGGGAGCTGGCCCGGCGCATGGTGGCGATTGGCCGCCGCGCGGGGCGGCGCGTGGCGGCGGTTATCAGTTCGATGCAACAGCCCCTCGGGTACAATATCGGCAATGCCCTGGAGGTGCGCGAGGCCATCGCTGCGCTACGCGGTCACGGCCCGGCAGATGTGGTGGAACTCAGCCTGATCCTCGGCGCGCAACTGGTGCAACTGGCCCGTCTCCGCGATAATGAGGCCGAGGCGCGGGCGTTGTTGCGCGAGGCCCTGGATCGCGGCGAGGCCTGGGCCAGGTTCCGCCAGATGGTGGCGGCCCAGGGCGGCGATGTGAGCTGCGTTGACGCCCCGGAACGTTTGCCCTCCGCTCCGGTGCAACGTGACGCGCCGGCGCCGCGCAGCGGCTATGTGACTGCGATTGACGGCATGGCCCTGGGCCTGGCCGTGAACGCCCTCGGCGGCGGACGCACGCACAAGGACGCCCCGATTGACCCGGCCGTGGGCCTGGTGCTGCGCGCCCGGATCGGCGACGCGGTCGTGGCGGGCGCGCCGCTGGCGACCATCCACGCCGCCAGTGACGCCGACGCGGAGCAGGTCCTGCCAGGACTGATCGCCGCCTTCACCCTCGGCGATGCGCCGGTGGCGCCGCCAGCGCTGGTGGAGGAGATCATCACGGAGGTTTGAAGAGCCTATGCCGATCTACGAATATCTCTGCCCGGAGTGCAATGGCAAATTTCAAAAACTCGTGCGCGGCTTCACCGACCCGCCGGGGCTGGCCTGCCCCCGCTGCGGCAGCGCCGAGGTGCGCCGCGCCGTCTCGCGCTTCGCCACCCTCAAGTCGGAGGACGACCGTATCGAGGCCCTCGCCGATCCCGCCAACCTTGCCGGCCTTGATGAGAGCGACCCGCGTTCAATCGCCCGCTGGGCCAAGCGCCTGGGCAAGGAACTGGGCGAGGACGCTGGCGAGGATTGGGACGAGATGGTAGACCAGATGCTCGAAGAGGAGCTTGAGGGCGAGGGCGTCGAAGAGGGCGAGGAGCGGCCCGGCGGCGCCTCAAAGAGCGTTGATGATCTGGGATGGGCCTGAGGTGTACGTGGAGTTGCCTCGTCGAAATGAAATGTTGCCCTGAAGGGCTTCGCTTTCCCCGATCCTCTCTTCCAGGAGGCGCCCGGAATAAACCGGGTTTCCCTGGAAGAGCGAAGCCCTCCCGAACCCTTCAGCGGGCAGGGGTATGGGGGGAACCCGGGCTTCCCCGGCCTGCGTTACCTTAATCATTGTCACGGGATAAAGATTGATTGCCTACCAGCCTGCGAAAGGATGCACATAACGCATGTTCAAACGACTCTTCGGGCGTCGCCAGGATGCCCCCCGCACCGAAGAAGAGGCCCAGCGCGAGGAAGAGCAGGTTGCTCAGAGTCTGGAGAAGTCGCGCCAGGGCGTGTTTGGGCGCATCGCGCAGTTGTTTCAGAGCGATGACCCCATCACCGATGAACTCTGGGACGAACTGGAAGAGGCGCTGATCCAGGGCGACGTGGGTCTGGAGACGACGCAATACCTGGTGAACCGGACGATTGACCGGGTAAACCGCTACGGCACGAAGCGCGCCCGCGAGGCGCGCGATATGCTCAAGGCGGAGATGGTGCGCGTGTTTCAGGAGCAGGTGAAACCGCCGCCCGCCATCACGCCCAGACCGTATGTGGTGCTGGTGGTAGGAGTGAATGGCGCGGGTAAAACCACCCTGATCGCCAAACTGGCCCATCGGTACAAGAACCGCTTCGGCAAGCGCGTTTTGTTGGCGGCGGGCGACACCTTCCGCGCCGCCGCCACCGAGCAGCTTGAGACGTGGGCCGAGCGTGCCGGCGTGCCCTGCGTCAGCCTCGGTCAGGGCGCCGACGCAGCAGCGGTGGTCTACAAGGCGATTGATGCCGCCCTGGAGCAGGACATAGACGTGTTGATCATTGACACTGCCGGCAGACTCCATGCCAAGTACAATCTGATGCAGGAACTGGAGAAGATCCGTAACATTATCGCCCGCAAGCTGCCCGACGCGCCCCATGAGGTCATTCTGGTGATTGACGCCACCACCGGGCAGAATGGGGTGCTGCAGGCCAAGGCCTTTCTCAAGTCGGCGGGGGTGACCGACGTAGCCGTTACCAAGATGGACGGAACCGCCAAGGGGGGCATCGCCTTCGCCATCGCCCAGGACATTCAGCGGCCCATTCGCTACCTGGGCACTGGCGAGAAGCTCGACGACCTGGCGCTGTTCGATGCGCAGGCCTTTGTTGACGCGCTGTTTGCTGAGAACCATCGCTGAGCGCTCGCAAGCTACGCCCTTCGGACGAGAGGGTTCGGGAGGGCTGCGTCGTTCCGAGAAACCCGTTTTCTATCCTGCGGGTGCCTGGCGAAGCCGCAGCGTATAGCAACATAAGCCTATGGCCGTCGAGATCGTGAAATGCCCTACCTGCAAGCAGAAACTTGCTATCATGGACTATGTGACCGAAGGCATGCTGGTGGTGTGCGCGAATCCAGAGTGCGGCACCAGCCTGCGCATCGTCGGACGGCGACCGCTGCGCGTGGAGGCGGTGCCTGAGGAAGAGACCTACACGCCCGATTACCGGCCCGAGTCTTATGGCTAACGGCAAGCTGCCGGGCGGAAATTTGCTCAAATGGCTGCTGATACTGGTCACCACTCTGCTGCTCGCCGGGTGTTTGCAGATCAGCGGCGAGACGACGACGATCGATCTGGGGCCAGATGGCGGCAATGTGAGCACCAGCTTCGTTGGCGCAGAGGGCAGCGAAGAACGCGCGGTAGCCCTGGATCGTCCGGGGGTTGCAGCGCAGGTGATCGTGATGGTCGAGGTGCGCTCTGGCGATCTGGAGGTGAGCCTGTTGCAGCCCGACGGCGCGGTGGCCTTTGCGACGGCCTCGCGCCCCGGCGCCCAGGTCACGCGCTCGGGGACGGTGCGCACTGATGCGGCGGGGCGCATTCGCTACCGGGTGAGCGCCCGCGGCGCCCGTGACGGGGCGTTTCAGTTGTTTGTACAGTTATAACTCTGTAGGGTTCCACGCGGCTGCGCCGGCACGCAAGCCGGAGGATCAGGTTTCCGTCCGGGACGCCTGGCTTCCCCAAAACTTGTGTACCGGGTGAGGGACGTCGGTCCTCACCCTCCCCCGCCTCGCTGCGCTCGGCGCGGGAGAGTGAGAACCATCACCTGAGCAGCGCGGCGAGCGCCGTGTGAGGAACCGCAACCAGGTCTACCGGGCTGGCGGCGACCACGCTGGCAGTGGCCGGGCCACCACGCATGAGTTCAACATCACCGAATAGCTCGGTCGGCCCCAGGCGCGCAATGAGCCGCGGCGCGGCACCGTCGTCGCGGCGCACCATGGCGACCTGCCCGCTAACGATGACGAACAGATGCTGCTGAGTCTGCCCCTGACGGACGATTAACGTGCGCGCCGGGACACGCAGCGCTCGAGCCTGGGCAGCGAGCTGGCGCAGGACAGCCCGGGGCAGGGCCTGGAAAAAGGGCGTGCGTTCCAGGGCGCGCACGATCATCGCAGGACCCTGGTCAGGATTGGTGCGCGGTGCGATTCGCCGCAGATCGGCGTTGCTCACGAAGAGCACTACGCTGTCAACGCTGGCGCGGTACTCGCGAGAGGAGGCGCGCGCCTCGTCATCTTCAGCGCCAAAGATTGCGCCGCGGTGCAGTTCGGCCACTACGCGGCCCTGCTCGCGCACCACCACTTCGCCCGCTTCGATGATCCACTGGCCCGCTACCGGCTGCCCGTTGACCATGAGGCGCGTACCGGCGCGGACGTGGCGCCGTTGCAGAGCGTCGGCGAGGGCGTGCAGTTCGGCGTCATCGCAGGCGGCGAAGCGTTCGACGTCACGCAACAGGCGCAGGCGCGCGGCCCGGGCATCGCCAAAGGCCCGCGAAAGCTGCCGCGCCCAGGGCGTGTGCGGAAAGCAGCGCCGGTCGGCCACCTCGCGTTCGGGCCACGGCAGGGCGTCGTAGGCGGCCTGGATGCTGCGACGGGCGAAGGTGAGGCCGGCAAGCTGTTCGATGGCCGCTACCGTGTAGCGCAGGACCTCGGCATAGCGCGCGCCCTGCACATCGAGAGGCGCCGCGGCGAGGGTCGCCCCGATGCGGGCCTCGTCACGGTCAAGGGTGACGTCCCAGTTGGCGGTTGCCGCCACGATGTCCAGGCGGTCATCGAGGGCGCGGGCGCGTCGCCCGCCATGGTAGGCGTGGAACATCAGGTACAGCCCGGCATACGTGTATTGAAAGGCGCGTTGTAGCCGTTCGGCCTCGCTGCCCGCGGGAGCTGCGGGCCACAGCCGCTCCTGCGGGCCGATCTGCCGCAGAGCGACCACGTGCGAGCACCAGGCCGCCGTCCACAGTCCCGCGGCCAGAATGGCGGCGCTTTGTCCTGCCGGAGCGGCGCGCAGCCGCGGGTCAAGCTCCAGCGCATAGGCCGCCGTCTGGACGGCAATGCCCGGCCAGAGCAGCAACCAGCTCCACACCAGCCACGAGGCGCGCATACTGGCGATGAGCGGCAACAGCAACGCCAGTGCGGCCGCGCCACAGTACACCGGCGCCGCGACGAGCACCTGCAGCGCGAAGGGAGCAGCAGGCCGGGCCACCCGCGCCAGCTCGATGGTGAAGCCGCCGCTGAGAAAGGCCACGACCAGGAGCAGGGCGCTGCTGGCCAGTTCCAGGGGCGAGGCCAGGCGCAGGTCCACATCGAGCAGAGCGATGAAGCCGGCGAAGAAGAGCAGAGCGAAGCCGGCGTTCTGGAGGAACGACCAGAGCAAGGCCCGTTCTGGATAGAGGAAGCCGCCGCTCAGCGCGAGGATTTCGAGGGCCGTAACCAGCAGAAATGCGTCGAGGGCGCGGGCCAGGGTGGCGCGGCGGTAGTCGTTGCGCAGGGTGATCTGGGCCGCCAGGGCCGCGCACCAGAGCAGCGGGGCGATCAGAGCCGTCTCGGCGCTGCGCCCGAAGCGCAGGGGCAACGCGGTAAGGGCCAGAACAAAGATGGTTAGCACGGCGGCGACGAAGGCCGGGCTGCGCCCGTAGCCACGCCGCGCCAGCCAGGCGGCAGCAACATGGATGAGCCACCACGCCGCCAGCAGCAGGCCCAGGCCCAGGGGAACCATCACCACCGCCACGATGACAACCGCCACCAGGCGATTGAGCGGCCCGCCGGCCCACAGCGCTCCAAGGATGCGCGCCAGATGCGCCTGCCAGAACACCAGGGCCAGCGCCACCGCCAGGGTGGTATAGGCCGCCGCGAACAGACCGTAGAGGGCGTAGACCCGCTCCGTCGGGGCCAGGGGCGCGCCAGCGCGCAGTTTCCGCCACAGGGGGCCGCTGATGAACCTCAGGGCCTCGCGGCGCAGGTTGGGCATCCCCAGCCAGTCGCTGAGGATGTGGTAGCCGTCCAGCTCCAGCAGCGGGTTGAGGTTGCACAACGCCGCCAGGTAGGCCGCCACCGCCAGGGTGTAGGCCGCCGCGCCCGGAGCGCCTGCGGGCAGCAACGCCGCTGCCAGGGCCGCCGTCGAGCCTACCAGCAGGTCGCAGAGCGGCCCCGCCAGCGAGACGATGATGCGCGCGCGGCGCCCGGCCAGCCACATGTCGCTCGTGTCCACAAAGGCTGCGGGCATGCCATAGTAGATCATCACGCCGCCGCGCGGAATGCGCCGCCCGAAATGCTTTACTGCCAGCGCATGGGCCAGTTCGTGCAGCACAAAGGATACCAGCAGCGCCCCCCAGAGGGCCAGCAGGCTCCACCCCGCATTGGCGGCGTCAATCACCGCGTAGCGTCCCGTGCCGGCCACTACGGCAAAGGCGCTGCACCCGGCCAGGACCAGGAGCGCCAGCAGGACGACAAATGGGCGGGTGAAGAACAGCCGGCCGCCGCGGCGGTAGAGCGCGCCCGCCAGCGCATCAATCCCCTCGATGGGGATCGGGTGCGCTTGCAGGGCGCCGGCGATGCGACGGCCCCAGCCCTCGAGACTGCGCTGTTCGAGACGCTGCTGCAGCCCACGGTAGAGGTCCGCTGGCGGATCGTCGAGAAAGCCGCCGCGGCGCAGGCTCTCAACCAGATCCAGCACCGGCAGCAGGCGCCCGAAGCGCTTGAAGCCCAGCAACGCCAGTTGCTCCAGGGTATGCTCGCCATCCATTGCCAACCAGAGAACGTGCTCGGCGCTGGTCAGACGCACATACTCGCCCGCAGGGCTGCGCAGGGCGACAACGGTCTCGCCGTTCTCGACCAGGGTTTCCTCGGTTACGCCCGCAACCGGACGAGGGCGGTAGTAGCGCCGGTCGGTGCGCGATTGCAGCCCCGTCCAGACGCCCGTCGCGGCCGGCGCCGCCTGTGCGTCCAGACGCCGCTTCAGGTCGCCATACAGCTCGCCTGGAGCATTGAGCGCGCTGAGGCGCGCTGCCAGGGTCGTCCAGAAACCTCCGCGCCGGTAATTCATAGTCCTGGGTGGTTGATCGCTGCCACGTGATGCCAAGATACCCCCCATCGGGCACGGGCGCCGGGAAACCAGGCCTCCCCGCCGCGATCCGCAGGGTTGCGCCGCCACAGGCGCTCTCCAGCGGAGGCGTGGGGAGCGTTATTCCCTAATCTTACTCTCATCTGCTTCTCATCAACGATAGAGAACCAACTTTCTGGTTGCAACGTCATGATAAATGATCAGGGAGGGAGCAACTGTAAGCGGGAGAGAAGGAGCTAGAAACATGCACGATTGTGTGGTAACCCTGACCGCAGATCTGCGTGTATGGCAGGACGAGCGTCTGGGGCGGCGCTGGCGGGTCGCTTATCGTGAAGGCGATGAAGAGATGGTGGTCAGCTTTCCGGATACCGAGGCTCTGGGCGATTTTATCGCCGAACGCTTCGGGTTGGCGCTGCTTGAGCAGCCCGAGCCAGCGCTGCTGGCGGCGTAATATCATTGCCGATAGCCGTGTCCGGCGTCCCACCGATACCTGGCGATGATGTGCATGCACGTCCTTCAAAGGAGATTGGCACAAGGCCCACATAGCTACAAAGTAGTTTTTACTGACTCAGACGAGATAAATCTCGTGCCTTCCCCCGTTGGCCCACCGCGGCGTGACAGGAGCGAGGTTGCTCCTGCCCCTCTGCCGCCTGACAGCAATCCTCGTTGAACAGAGCGGATACGCATCATTGCCCGGTCTCATTGGGAGAGGGCTGCTGCAACGTCTCTTCGACGGCGCTCCAGTCCTGGCTATACGACCAGGGCGCGGTGTTTGATTCACCTCGCGTGCTATAATTTCAGGTAAGAGAATTGCCACAAGGCCAGCACGCATGCCGTCCGTCATTACCGTTCGCGATGTTCTACGCCTGGCTCTCCCTGCGGGCACCGAGGTTGTCGCCGGGAGCGCGGGAATAGGGCGCCAGGTCAACTGGGTAGCGACCCTGCGCGCCACGCTGCCTGCCTTCGCCGAGTTGCGCGGTGGCGAACTGGCGCTGTTGTCGGTCGAGGCGGCCCTCGCCCTCGACTCGCGGCTCAACCTGGCGACGCTGGTGCGCCGGCTGGGCAGCGCCCCGGTGCCGGTGGCAGGGGTGGCGGCTCTGGGTGAGATCAAGCCCGACGACATCGCCGCCGCCGAGGAGGTGCGGCTGCCCCTGCTGAAACTGCCCGACAGAGTCGATCTGCGCGATGTCGAGCGCGAGATTACCCGGCTGATCACCGACTATGAGGCCCAGTTTGAACGGCGCAGCGCCCAGCTCTATGACCTGCTGACCCAGCGTTCGCTGGCCGGGCAGGGGGTGCCGGGCCTGCTCGAGGTGCTGGCCGAGCGCACCGGGCAGAGTGTGGCCTGCTTCGCCCCCAACGGCGAGTTGCGCGCCCAGCGCGGTCGCGGCTCGGCCCGGGTGGCCCTGCAGGCCCTGCGCCCCAACGGGCGCGGAATGACCACGCTGCTCAACCAGCAGATCTGGGTCGAGCCGATTGGATCGGGCGACGTGCCGGCGGGCTATCTGGCCATTGCCGGCGCCACCCTCGATGACTGGGATCGCGAAGCGGCGCAGCGCGGCGCCGCAGCCCTGGCCCTGGAACTGGCCAAGGAGCAGGCGGTTCAGGCCGCCGAGGAACGCCTGCGCGGCGACTTTGTCGCGGGCATCCTCTTCGGGCAGCCGGGAGACGTGACCGCCGCAATGCAACGCGGCCAGGAACTGGGGTACAACCTCGCCGCCCCGCACGTCGCCATGATCCTGACGGTCGAGGACGCCGGCCCCGAGGTGCTTGCCCGCCTGAGCGCCGCGCTGCAAAACGAACTGGCGCGCCGCAACGTGAGCGCGCCTATTTCGCGCCGTGAGAGCAGCATCCTCTGTATGCTGCCGGCGACGGGCGCGATGCGCGTGCGTGACCTGGTTGAGCAGTTGCGCGAGCGTCTATCGCAAACCTTTCCCAGACTGACGCTGGCGCTCGGCACGCCCGCCTCCGGGCTGAACGAGTGGCGCCGCTCGGTGGAAGAAGCCGAGCAGGCCCTGCTGCTGGGGCGCCAGCTCTTCGGCTCCGGACGGGTCCTCGCCTTCTCCGATCTGGGAGTCTATCGCCTGCTGGTGCGGTTGCGTGAAACCCCGGAACTCTGGACGTTCTACCGCGAGACGCTGTCGCGGCTGGCCGATTACGACCATCGCCAGGGCGCCGAGTTGCTGAAGACCCTCGAAGCCTATTTTAACCACCTGGGCAATCTGCGCGCCACTTCGGAGGCGCTCCACGTTCACCGAAATACGCTGCTGTACCGTCTCGAACGGATCAAAGAGATCAGCGGGATGGATCTGGACAACGCCGAGGAGTACTTCGCCCTGTGGCTGGCGCTGCGGGCGCACCGCATCCTCTCGACGCTGGAGGAGCCGGCGTAGGGGAGTCCTCACCCTCCCCCAACTCCCTCCCTCTCCGCCTGTGGTGGAGAGGGAGGGGGCGCCGAGCGCAGCGAGGCGGGGGAGGGTGAGGAGCAGCGTCCTCACATCGGCAGCAGGACCCCGGCGGTCTCGCGGGCGAAGCGCTCGATCGCCTCGGCGGCGACGGGCCAGGCCGGGTCAAGCATCAGATCATGAGCGGCCCCCGGCACGACAACCAGTTGAGCGTTGTAGGCCCGAGCCGTCTCCCGCTGGACGGCCAGGTCGAAGATCGCGTCGCGTTCGGCGGCGATTACCAGCACCGGCACGCGGCAGGCGGCAGGGCGGGGGCGCAGAAGCATACTGCTGAGGGCGACCAGGGGCGGTTCGGCCACCAGGCGGGCGCGATGCCGCTCCAGTTCCGCATCGGGGATGTCGGGACGGAAGAGAGCCTGGCGCACGACCGCGGGCTCACGGCGCAACAGGGCCGGCAGGTTGACCATGGGCGCGCCACGCAGCCCGCGGTCGAGAAAATAGGCCCCGATGTTCGTCGGCGAGCTGCACAGCAGCACCGCCCCGGCCAGCGGGGGGCGCGGCCCGACGACCCCGGTGATCAGCAGTTGCACCACGTAGCCCCCGGCGCTGTGCCCGACCACAATGGGCTGCCTGCCCACCGCAGCAATTGCGCCGCGCACCTCGCGCGCATAGTCGAGGATCGTCGAGCGCCGATATCCTGGCGGCGCCGGACTGCCGCCGTGCCCCCGGACGCTGATGGCATGCACCTCGAAGCCGCGCGCCGCCAGGTCCTCCCGCGCCGCCTCCCAGCACCACGCCCCGTGCCAGGCGCCGTGGATTAGCAGCAGCGGCGCGCGATAGCGCCGCTGCACGGGGTAGCTGGTGAGATGTTCGAGAGCCGTCATGGCGTCTTGACTGGTCTGTAACGTCGGTTCGTCGGCAACCACCCGCCCCCTCCCCTGCTCTCAGGTGCAGGGTTTTTCGAGCGAGAAGGGGTTTTTGGCATTCCAATGCGCTTATGACCCTCACCCCCCCACCCCCCTCTTCCGCTCGTGGGAGAGGGGGGTGGGGGGCGTCCCAATGCCCCGGATGGCGCATGCGACGCGAGAATGCGCCGAAAAACCCTACGCTTGAGAAGAAGCAGGGAGGGGGGGCGGAAAGGCAAGGAAACCTCGTTCACAGACAATTGAATGATGCGGCGAATAACCCTTTCGCCCCTCCTCACATCTCGACATGCTCCGCGGGCAGCCCGAGCTGCCGGCGGCGTTCTTCGGTCAGGCGACGCTTCTCGGCGATCATTTCGTCGGTCACGTACACGCCGAAGGAGCGCAGGCGGGCCAGTTGCAGGCCGTGCTTGTGCCAGAGGCGATACATCTCTTTGACCCGCTCCATCTCGATGTTGCGTCCGAGGGTGTAATCCTCGAACTTGCCCTCCATGGCCAGCAACGCCGTCTCGGAGAGACAGGCGTAGGCTGTGCCAGGAGGCATATCAATATCGAAGCCGAAATCAGGCTCGCCGGGCAGCACGATTTCGCCGCTCTCCACTACCAGCACATCGGGGCGGCGGGCGGCATCCTCTTCCTTCACATCGGGGGGACGGGCCACGTCGCACACCACGGCGCCGGGCTTCAGCTTGTCAATATTGATCACCCGCCCAGTGAGCGAACTGGTCGTCGTAATGACCAGATCAGCATCGCCAAGATAGGCGTCGGGATGGGTCGCGGCGATAACGCGGGCGCCGGGCGTCTCGCGCTCGATCTGCTGCTTGAGGTCCAGGAGGCGCTCGGGGCGGGGGGCGATCAGCACCACGTCGCGCACGGCCTGGGCCAGCAGGCGCGCGCACACCGAGCCGATCGAGCCGGTCGCGCCGATGACCATAGCGCGGACCTTTTCGGGTCGCCCGCCTTTCATTAGCAGCACAGCCTGTTTGGCTGCTTCCAGGGTGGCCGCCACAGTGAGCGAGTTGCCTGAAGTGATGCCGATATCGCTCTTCTGGGCCACAGTGATCCCCGCGTCGCCGACCACCGAAGTGAACGCGCCGAGCCCCATGATCTGGGCGCCCATCTTCTCGGCCATCCGCGCGGCGCGGATGAGCCGCCGGTAGGTGAAACTCGGTGGGCGGCGCATCATCTCCCGCGGCGTGGCGCCGAGGGTCAGCAGAATGCCCTCGACCTCCTCGCCTGTGGCCGCCGAGCGAATGCCGCGAATGCGCGAGAGGTAGAGAGGCGGAATGTAGGCAGCGACCCGCTCAACCAGGCGCGGCGGCAGATAGCGCGTCCAGCGGAAGCGGGGATCGTTGGCGATCAGACTGGTGCGCAGGGGGTGGATCACGAAGGCAAACTTCGGCTTTGGTCGCGGATTCAGCTCCTGCACATGCGCGCCCCAACCCGTGGCGGAGATGAAATCCAGCACCTCGGCCTCGCCGGGCTGCGCGCCGGTTTCCTGAATGGCCGTAACCATCGCCTCCAGCACATCGGCGGAAACGAAGGGCCGCGGCGCAGGCGCGCCGTCAAGATCGGTGAACGGCGGCGTCATCGTGACCAGCGTCACCACGCCGCGCTGGCGCAGGTCCTCGATCTCGGCGGGCGAGGGGTCGTCGGTCACGATGGTCTTGCCGCGGAGGTCCTGGGGGGCGAAGCGGCGAATAAAGGCAAAATCGCCAGCGATCACTTCGGCCCAGCGGAAGAGGCCCTCAGCGCGGGGATCGTAGCCCTCCTGGCCCAGGGCAACGGGATGCAGCAGGCGGTAGGGCAACAGCGCCGTGATGGGCAGAGTGGTGGCGGCGTAGAGTTCGAGCTGTTCCAGGGAGCGCGGCACGGGCAGAGAAGGCAGCCCGATGTGCACAATCGGATCGGCGAAGCGCAACTCGCCGCCATACTGGGCGATCGCAGCGGCCAGTTGGTAGCGTTCGATGCCGCTGGTGAAGAGTATCTTCTTGTAACGAAAGATGCCCGGAACTTGCCGGGCAGCCTGGGCGACGACCCAGCGTTCCAGAGTGGCCTTGATCACCCCGCCGTCCACTACTGGCGTCCGGTGAGCCTGGGCGGCGATATGCACAGCCTCCTGGTGGGGATAGCGCGCCGCGCCCACCCGGAAGACCGGCGTAAGGCCGCCCAGGCCAATCGCGTCCACGCGCCCATCGAAGGCGCGGATCATCTCGGCGGCGCGCGCGGCCTCGCCGTTAACGCCGATGCGCTCGACCTCGATCGCACGCCCGAGGATGGACGTCGTAAAGCGGTAATCGCGGGTCGAGGAACCCAGACTGATGCTCACGATGCGCTTCATTGCGCGCTCCTCATTCAGGGTATGCTGCACATGGTCAATTAGCTCACTGCTGCGGTGACGCCAGTATAGCACGGAAAAGAGAGGCGGGGAAACCGGGTCTCCCCACCCCTGGCCGCCGGTCTCGGGCGCGGTCGTTTTTCACCTCAGGAACCGGGCGTCGCCGGGAAAAAAAGGAAACCGTGTACGTTTGTCACTACAGGAAGTCCGTGTGTCTGTTCGGAAAACCTGATTCGACCTTTCGACAGTCCAGACAGACCCTCAGACTTCAGGCGCATTAGTAGAAAGGATAGCACCATAATGACACAGACTTCGCCACTGATGTACCAGACGGATGATCCTGAGTACTTGCAGAACAAGGTGCTCTGGACCACGGCGATCCTCGGGGCGAGCTATTCTGGAATGCTGGCAGTGCTGGAACGGGCGCTGCCCATCAAACCCACATGGGTGGCGCTGGAAGTGATCGGCGGGGTGCTGCTGGTCGGTCTGCCGGTGCGCTGGATCGCCCGGCAGGGCGGCTCGAAACTGACCTGGCGCGACTACGAGCGGCTGGTCATAGCGGGGTTCGTGGGCGCAGGGGCGCCGATCCTCATCTGGCAGGCCATCGAGTACGGTCTGCTGCAGCAGCGCCGGGCGCGCCAGGAGAGGGGCGAGGAGTCGCCGGGCGCTTAAAGGCGGGGCGGAGCGCAGGGCGTTCAGTTTGCCCCGATGGTTTCACGCAGAAGGGTCTGGGAGGTGGTAGCAGCTCTTCCAGACCCTTCTCTTGCTTGCTCAAGCGGCGCCTCGCCGGCAAAAAAGGGCGAACTTCGCGCCGGTCCTGCTACTGAAAAAAGTCTTGTAGCGCCTCATACGCCAGGGTGCTGGTAGACACGAACGTCCTGGTCTACGCCTATGATCGCTCGGAAGCCGAGAAGCAGCGGCGAGCCCTGGATGTTCTCGATCCGCTGGCCGTCAGTAGTTCAGGCGCGCTCAGCACCCAGGTGCTATCGGAGTTTTTTGTGGCTGTCGCGCAGAAAATTGCCGCTCCTCTTGCCGTACCAGATGCCAGCGAGGAGTCGGGCGTCCCAATGCCCCGGATGGCGCACGCGACGCGAGGATGCGCCGGAAAACCCTGCACCTGAGAACTCCCGGCCTCCCCCGTCGGGGGAGGCGCCGGACGCCCGCCGCCAGCGGGGGAGGGTTAGAGAGGGGGCAGGTTGAGCAAAAACCTTCGTTCACATGCTAATAAGTCGGAAACTACGCGTTCCCGGATGTGCCGTTTATTCACCCGGAGGGGGATAGCAAAACCCGGTTTCCCTCTCCCCCTTATGTGAGAAAAGCATGGTAGGCCGGGTTATCGCTCTGGTCAACATAGTGGTACCCCAGGCGATCAAGGGAGGCGTGAAAGCGGTCGAGGTCGGCGTCGGGCACCTGAATGCCGGCCAGGACGCGACCGTGGGCGCTGCCGTGGTTACGGTAGTGAAACAGGCTGATATTCCAGGACTCATCGAGCGACTCGAGAAACTGGAGCAGCGCGCCGGGACGTTCGGGGAACTGGAAGCTGTAGAGGCGCTCGTTGACGGCCTCGGGGGCGCGCCCGCCGACCATGTGCCGCAGATGCACAATCGCCAGCTCGTTGCTGGTGAGGTCGAGCACCTCATAGCCGCGGGAGAGCAGGCGGGCGATGGTCGCGGCGCGCTCTTCGGGATGGGCCAGCTCGATGCCCACGAAGACGCGGGCGTCGGGGCGGGGGGCGTAGCGGTAGTTGAACTCGGTGATATTGTGACGCCCCAGGTCGCGGCAAAAACGCTTGAATGAACCGGGGCGTTCGGGAATGGTGACGGCCAGCAGGGCCTCGCGCTGCTCGCCGATTTCAGCCCGCTCAACCACATGCCGCAGGCGCCCGAAGTTAACGTTCGCGCCGCAGGTGAGAGCCACCAGGGCCTCGTCGCGCACCCCCCGTTCGGTGACGAACCGCTTCAGCCCGGCGACGGCCAGGGCGCCGGCCGGTTCCTGAATGCTCCGCGTGTCCTCGAACACATCTTTGATCGCCGCGCAGACCTCATCGGTCGTGACTCGCACGATCTCGTCCACATACTCGCGCACCAGGCGGAAGGTATGCTCGCCGACCCGCCGCACTGCCACACCGTCAACGAAGATGCCGACATTGGCGAGCGTGACCCGCTCGCCGGCGCGCAGGCTCTGGTACATAGCGTCGGCGTCATCCGGTTCGACCCCGATCACCGCAATCTCCGGATTGATGCTTTTGAGAAAGACCGCGATGCCCGCGGCCAGCCCGCCGCCGCCGACGGGCACGAAGACGCGGTAGCGTTCGGCGCGCATCTGCTGGGAAATTTCCAGACCGATGGTGCCCTGGCCGGCAATAACCAGCGGGTCGTCGTAGGGGTGAATAAAGGTCAGTCCGAGTTGCCGTTGCAGGCTGTAGGCATGGGCTTCGGCGTCGCTGTAGCTGTCGCCGTGGAGCACCACCTCGGCCCCGCGGGCGCGGCAGGCGTTGACCTTGATCTCCGGCGTGGTGACCGGCATCACAATGACTGCGCGGATGCCGAGGCGCTGGGCGGAGAAGGCCACCCCCTGGGCATGGTTGCCGGCGGAGGCGGTGATCACGCCTCGCCGCTGTTCCTCCGGCGGCAGGTGGGCGATGCGATTGTAGGCCCCGCGGAGCTTGAAGGAAAAGATAGGCTGGAGATCCTCGCGCTTGAAGAACACCTGGTTGTTCAGGCGGACGGAGAGGCCCGGCGCGAGTTGAAGGGGCGTTTCAACGGCAACGTCGTAGACCCGGCTGGTGAGAATGCGTTGCAGGTATTCGATGTTCAAGGTTCGCTCTCTTTATCGTGGCTACTCCAACGAGACCTCGCCGCGGCGGGAATGGCGGGGCAGAGGCCCCCGCGCGCTTTACCCCTTTCCGGTGGGATGCGGCAAAGCCGCGCCCTACAGGGAGTTTAGAGAGAGTCAGACCCTCTGCGCCACTCCGCCGCGCCCGGCTGCGCGGGCGCACCGGACGCCCAGCGGACGGCGAGCATGTGCGCCATTATACCGGCATAGCGCATCTGTCAGTGCGAGCAACCCGGAGCGCCGCGGGAGCCTGCGCATCCAGGGATAGACGCTGTAATCCCGGCGATGGGCGCCGCAGCCCCGGGGGCTGCTGACGCCTGTCCGGGTGACAAATTGTTCCTGGTAAGCAAGATCCGTCAACCGTTTGCACAGAACCAAACGATCTGAAGGAAAATTTTACCCCTTCAGAAAGCCTTGAATCGCCGCTTCAACCTTTTGTCCACCTTTTGCATATAGTGTGCTGGTGTTGACTTTTATGCTATAATCGCGATGCAAGATCGTAGTATATAGTTCGCACTACGAAATTCCCCCTAGCCAGCGAATGCTGAGATCGGACGTGGACACCACCCGGCACAAAGCGCGTTTACGCCAGTATTTCGATGGGGTAGGCTTTGAGCGCTGGTCGGCCATCTATGGCGAGGCGCGGCTCTCGCCCATTCGCCGTTCGATCCGCGACGGGCACACGCAGATGCTGGCCCTCGCGGAGACATGGCTGGATGCCGAGGGGCGGGGCCGCGACGGCGCGGCGCTCGACGCCGGGTGCGGCACCGGTCTGTTCAGTCTGGCCCTGGCCCGCCGGGGCATGCAAGTAACCGCGGTGGACCTGGCGCCGCAGATGGCTGCGGCCACGCGGGCCGCGGCTGAAGCCGCCGGGCTGGCGGGGCGCATTGACGTGCTGGTCGCCGATCTGGAGGAGCTGCAGGGGCGCTTCGCCGTAGTGGCGTGCTTTGATGTGCTTATCCATTACCCGCCCGGGCCGTTTGAGCAGATGCTGCGCCACCTGATTGATCGCTGCTCGGATACGCTGCTCTTTACCTACGCCCCGTACAGCCCGTTGCTCGCGGCGATGCATCGCGTGGGCGCCTTTTTTCCCCACAGCCAGCGCCGTACCGATATTCAAATGATCCGCGACGACCTGGTGCGCGCCACCCTCGCCGCTGGCGGCATGTCCATCCGCCGCGCCCGGCGCATCAGCAGCGGCTTCTATCACGTCACGCTCGTCCAGGCCATGCGCACCTGAACAGGTCATGTTCGCGCTGCGGCGAATGCCTGTCACGCGCGGAAGGGTTGGGGAGGGCTGCGCCCTCTCAAGAAAAACTCTTTTCATTTGTTTGTTCTACGATTGGTCATGCAGCTTCATTCCATCAAGACAGCGTTCAATATTTTTGGGCGATTGCAGTCCATAATCTGTACTACGTTGCACAAAGAAAGGGGGCCTATGCGCAAGCTTTTCGGAGTGGCGCTGGCGGCGGCGGCAGGGTATGCGCTCTGGCGCTGGTACAAGCGCGAGACGTTGCAGGAGGGCGAAGGCACGGTGCACTTGCAGAGCGAGCACGAGCATTTCCACCTGCATGTCGATCTGCCGCCAGGGATGGAGATCCAGCCGGGCGACACCCTGGAAATCGTCTCGCTGCCGCGCATCAATGGCCAGACCCATGGCGAGATTACCTACACCAGTCCCATCAAGCTCTACAAGGCGAGCTGGTTGCGGCGCAACCTGATAAAGAAGAGCAGCCTGGTCGAGGTGAACGAACTGGTGGAACACCCCTGACGCCATTTCGGATTGCGGATTGCCGCATATGGCGTCCTGGCGAGACCTGGCGATCCTGGGATCGATAAGGAGAAGCTATGGAGCAGATGCCGGATCTGAGCGTCACAACGCGCCATGCCCTGCAGGAGGCCATCCTTACCCCGCGCTTTTACACCACTGATTTTAAGGCCATTGACGCGCTGGATATTGATCGCAATGGTCTACGCGATGAGTTTGAGTGGATCCGCGAGGAGTTTGAGCGCGATTATAACCGCAATCACTTCAAGCGCACCGAGGAGTTCCTGGCCAACTTCGATGATATGCCCGCGCGGCAGTTGTTCATCGAGTTCCTCGAGCGCTCCTGCACCGCGGAGTTCTCCGGCTGCATCCTCTATGCCGAGATGGTCAAGCATCTGAAGGACCCGACGCTGCGCTCGATCTTCCGGTGCATGAGCCGCGATGAGGGCCGCCACGCCGGCTTCCTCAACAAGACCATGGCCGACCTGAACGTGGCGCTTGACCTGAGCGTGCTCCAGAAGCGGAAAAAGTACACCTACTTCCAGCCGAAGTTTATCTTCTATACCGTCTATCTCTCCGAAAAGATCGGCTATTCACGGTATATCACGATCTACCGACACCTGGAGAAGCATCCCGACCGCATCATCCACCCGATTTTCAAGTGGTTCGAGCAGTGGTGCAACGATGAGTACCGCCACGGCGAGTTCTTCTCCATGCTGATGCGCAGCCAGCCCGAACTGCTGAACAAACCTGCCAACCGGCGCTGGATCCGCTTCTTCCTCCTGGCGGTGTACGCCACGATGTACTTGAATGATTCGCGCCGCGCCGATTTCTACCGCGCCCTGGGCCTCGACTGGCGCCAGTATGACCAGGAGGTGATCCGCCTCTGCAACCGGATCGCCACCCAGGTCTATCCCGAGACCCTGCCGGTGGATGATCCGCGCTTCTTCCGCCATCTCGACAGGGCCGCCGAGTACGATGTGCGCGCCAATGAACTGGCCAACCGCGGCGGCGCAGTGAACCAGGCCCAGGCCGCTCGCCTGCGGGCCGGGATTGTGCTGCGCCTGCTGGCGACCTACCGCCTGCCGCCCCTGCCCACCAGGGAGACGACGAAGTGGCGTGGTCTGGAGGGCTTCCCGAACTACCCCGGTCCGGGCTGGCAGGCCCGGCGCGTGGCCGCCGCGGATTAAGCAATGAGGAACGCCGATGCGCATCGTCTTTCTCACCATTGATGGCAACCACGCCGCCGCCCTCCGCCAGGCCGCGGCGCGGCTGCGCGCCGAGCACGGGGTCGCTATGACCCCGGCGTGCTACGACGCCGCCTCGCTGCGCGATGAGGACGGCTGGCAGCGCCTGGAACGCGACGTCAAGGGAGCAGCGTTCATTTTCGGCGCGCGCCTCTTCGGCGAGGACTATGTGCGCCCATTGGAGCGCCTGCTCGAACGGGCCGCCTGTCCGGTGTTGATCATCACCTCGAACCCGGCGCTCATTCGCCAGACGCGCATCGGCAAGTTCGTGCTGGCGGCCCGCGAGAGCGAGGAGGCCAGCGGCCCCCTGCGCCAGTGGATCAAGAAGCTGCGGCCCCAGGGCGGCGCGGGCGAGGCGCGCCGCCAGCTGGCCGTGCTGCGCAACCTCTCGCGGGTGCTGCGCCTCATCCCCGGCAAGGCCCGCGATCTCTACACCTATATCGTCGCCCATCAGTACTGGACCAATGCCTCGCCGGAAAACCTCTACCGGCTGATCTGCCTGCTGATCGAAGCCTACGTGCCCGGCTACAAGGGCAAATTGCCCATCCTCGACCCGGTCAGTTACCCCGAGCAGGCGCTGATCCACCCCGACGCGCCGGCGCCCTTCGAGACCCTGGCGGCCTATGAGCAGTGGCGCGCAAGCCGCGCCCGCGCGGCGGGCAAAAAGGGCGGCCCGGCGGCCTGGCAGGGGGCGGTGGGCGTCCTGGCCCTGCGCACGGTGGCCCTGAGCGGCAACACGGCCCATCTCGACGCCCTGGCGCGGGCGCTGGAGGCGCGGGGGCTGGAGGCGCGCATGGCCTACGCTTCGGGCCTGGATATGCGCCCGGCGATTGAGGCCTTCTTCACCGCCGCGCCCGAGGCCCGCGGCTGGCGCAAGAAGGCCCCCGCCAGCGAGCCGCGCCGGGCAACGGTGGACCTGCTGGTCAACGCCTCGGGCTTCGCCCTGGTCGGCGGCCCCGCCGAGAGCCGCCCGGCCGACGCACGGGCCGCCCTCGAGGCCCTCGATGTCGGCTACTTCGCCCCGGTGCCCCTGGCCTTCCAGCGGGTGGAGGACTGGCGCGCCGATTGGGGCGGGCTGGCCCCGGTGCAGGCGGCCCTGAGCATCGCCGTGCCCGAACTGGAGGGCGCCGCCGAGCCGATCGTCTTTGGCGGCCCCACCGCCCGCGCCGAGGCCTTTGTGCCCGCCCAACCCGAGGTCGAGTTGATCGCCGACCGGATCGCCCGCCGGGTGGCCCTGCGGCGCACCCCCAACCACGAGAAGCGCCTGGCCCTCGTGCTCTTTAGCTTCCCGCCGAACCTCGGCAACGTGGGCACGGCCGCCTACCTCGATGTCTTCCGTAGCGTCTACGCCATTCTGCGGGCGCTCAAGGAGCGGGGGTACACGGTGGATCTGCCTGCCGATGCCGAGGAGTTGCGCCAGATGGTAATCGAGGGGCGCGGGGACCCCGCCGCCTCGCCGTTGCTCCACGGGACCGACGCCGCCGTGGCAGGGTTCCTCAGCGTGGAGGATTACCGGCGCCTCTTCCCGGCCTACACTGAGATTGAGCCTCACTGGGGCCGCGCCCCCGGCGAGTTGCTCAGCGATGGCCGGCGCCTGCGCATCCTGGGGCGGCGCTTTGGCAACATTTTCGTCGGCGTGCAGCCGCCCTTTGGCTACGAGCGCGACCCGATGCGCATGCTCATGGCCCGCGACGCCGCGCCAAACCACGCCTTCGCCGCCTTCTACACCTGGTTGCGGCATGAGTTCCGGGCCCATGCGGTCATCCACGTCGGCACCCACGGCGCGCTGGAGTTCATGCCCGGCAAGCAGTCGGGCCTGAGCGCCGATTGCTGGCCCGCCCGGCTGATCGGCGATCTGCCCAACTTCTACCTCTACAGCGTTAACAACCCAAGCGAAGCGGCCATCGCCAAGCGCCGCAGCGGCGCGACGCTGATCAGCTACCTGGTGCCGCCGCTGCAACAGGCCGGCCTCTACAAGGGCCTGCGCCAGTTGAAGGACGCTATTGACGCCTACCGGCAGCGTCCCGATGCGGGGATGCTGGCCACCATCCGCGAACTGGCCGGGAAGCTGGGCCTCGGCGCCGACGCGCCCGTCAGAGCAGACTCCGAGACAGACTACCTGGCCCATCTCAGCCACGAGTTGTTGCAGATCGAGCAGCGCATGATCCCCGCCGGCCTGCACGTCTTCGGCGCACCGCCCTCGACCGAAGAACTGGTGGATCTGCTGGCCCTCACCGCGACCTTCCAGCGCTTCAGGCTGCGCGGTGAGGAGACGACCCTGCCGGCCCTCGTCGCCCGGAGCATGGGGCTGGATTACGCGGCGCTGCGTGAGCGCATGGCCGGCGATTTGCAGGCCCAGGAATCCTGGCGCGCGGTTGAAGCTCGCTGCAAAGAGAGCATCCGGCGCTTTGTGGGCGGAGCGCCGCTGGAGGTCGGCGGGTACGCCCCGGGCGACCTGGCGCCGCTGGCTCATTTCCTTGGCGACCTGCTTGCGCGACTGACGAGCGATCAGGAGATGGCCGGGCTGTTGCACGCCCTCGAGGGCGGATTTGTGCGCCCCTCGCCGAGCAACGACATCGTGCGCGACCCCGACGTCGTGCCTACGGGGCGCAACGTCTACAGCCTTGACCCGGCCCGCGCGCCCTCGGCAGCGGCGGTGGAGCGAGCCATGCGCCTGACCGAGGAACTGCTGGCCCGCGCAGTCGCCGAAGGCGGCGCGCTGCCGGAGAGCGTCGCAGTGGTGCTCTGGGGCAGCGACAACCTCAAGAGCGACTGTGAAGGCGTGGCCCAGGTGCTGGCGCTGATGGGCGTGCGTCCCGTGCCCGACGAGCTGGGCAACGTGACCGACGTGGCCCTGATCCCCCTCGCGGAACTGGGCCGCCCGCGCATTGACGTAGTAGTGACGGTCAGCGGCATCTTCCGCGACCTGCTGGGGGGCCAGATGCGCCTGATTGACCGAGCCGCCCGGCTGGCGGCCATGGCCGATGAGCCGCCCGAGGCCAACTTCGTGCGCCGCAATGCCCTGGCCCAGGCCGCGGCCCTGGGCGTGCCGCTGGAGGAGGCGGCCACCCGCGTCTTCGCCAATGCGCCGGGCAGCTACGGCAGCCACGTCAACCACCTGATTGAAAGCGGTTCGTGGGAGGACGACAGCCAGATCAGCGACGCCTTCCTCAGCCGCAAGAGCTTCACGCTGGGCAAAGGCGGCGAATGGAAGGACTCGCGGCCCCTGCTCGAACGAGCCCTGGCGGGAGTGCAGCTCACCTTCCAGAACATTGACAGCTTCGAGGTGGGCATCTCCGACATTGACACCTACTACGAGAGCCTCGGCGGCGTCACCAAGAGCATCGAGCGTCTGAGCGGCAAGCGCCCCGAGGTGCTGGTGTCGGACGCGGTGACCACCGGCGGCAGCCGCGTGAGCACCTTGAGCCAGATGGTGCGCCTGGAGACGCGGGCCAAGCTGCTCAATCCGAAATGGTATGAAGCCATGCTGGCCCACGGCTACGAGGGCGCCCGCGAGATCGAGACGCGCCTGAACAACACCTATGGCTGGAGCGCCACCACCGGCGCGGTGGAAGGCTGGGTCTACCAGAGCGTCGCTGAAACCTACGCCCTCGACGACGAGATGCGCGAACGGCTCGCACGGCTCAACCCCCACGCTGCAGCGGGGATGGTGCGCCGGCTGCTGGAGGCCAGCGGGCGCGGCTTCTGGGACGCCGACGACGAGACCCTCGACCGCCTGCGCGCGATCTACGAAGATCTAGAGGATCGGCTGGAGGGGATCGTCGCCGGCGGTGCGGCGTAGGGGGAAAACAGCCTCCCTCCCCCGGTGGGGGAGGGTTGGGGAGGGAACGACGCTGCCAGGAAGCGATTTCCTCGCAGCTCATCGAAACTCAATAATTCTTGACAAAGAATTAACAAGAATTGTGATGATTTACGTAGAATTGTGATCGTATCACCACCCGTTGCGGAGGTTTCTTCACCGGGGGTGGCGGATGGCGCAGGTATAGTGCAAAGCAATGGCGAGCCAGCGCGCCCGACGCGCCAGCTCCAGGAGACAGGTCATGGACCCTGTGCACGTGACGCGGGAGCAGATTGACCGCTACAACAAGCCCGGTCCTCGCTACACCAGTTACCCGACCGTGCCGGTGTGGAGCGCGCAGTTCAGCGAGACGGACTATCGCGCGGCCCTGGCGGCTGTCGCCGCCCGGCCCGACGAGACCCTCTCCATCTATGTCCACCTTCCCTTTTGCGCCGAGCGCTGCGCCTACTGTGGCTGCAACGCCACCTCGACGAAGCACGCCCACGTGGTGGACGCCTACCTCGACCGGGTTGAGCGGGAGCTGAGCATGGTGGCTCCGCTGCTGGGCGAGCGGCGCCGGGTGGTGCAACTCCACTGGGGTGGAGGCACGCCGAACTTCCTGACCGAGGCTCAGGCGCGCCGCCTGATGGCCATGCTCGACGCGGCCTTCACCATAGATCGGGACGGCGAGATCGCTCTGGAGATGGACCCGCGCCTCGGCGGCCCCGAGCAGGCGGCCTTCTACCGCGAGCTGGGCTTCAACCGCGTGAGTCTCGGCGTGCAGGACATCAACCCGCAGGTGCAGGCGGCGATTGGTCGCATTCAGCCCTTCGAGAAGACCGCTGCGCTCTTCGGCGCCTGCCGCGCGGCGGGCTACACCAGTGTCAACATTGACCTGGTGTATGGCCTGCCCTACCAGAGCACCGAGAACTTCGCCCGGACCCTCGACGCCATTATTGACCTTGGCCCGGACCGGCTGGCCTGTTTCAGTTACGCCCATCTTCCCCAGGCGCGCCCCAACCAGAAGCGGGTGGACGCCGCCGGGCTGCCCTCGCCCTACGCCAAGTTCGGCCTCTTCCAGCAGGCGGTGCAACGCTTCACCTCGGCGGGCTACGACTGGATCGGGATGGACCACTTCGCGCTGGCCTCCGATGAACTGGCGGTGGCCGCCCGCGAGAAACGGCTGCACCGCAACTTCATGGGTTACACCGTGCGCCCCGCGCCGCACCTGCTAGGGCTGGGAATGAGCGCCATCGGCGATCTGGGCGGCTGCTTCGCCCAGACCGACGCGCACCTGGGGCGCTACCAGAAGGCGATTGACGAGGGCCGCCTGCCGATCGTGCGCGGCCACTGGCTCAGCGATGACGACTGGCGCCGGCGCGCGGCGATCACCCATCTGATGTGCAACCTGGAACTGCCGCTCAGCACCGCCCTCGACGGGGGCGACGAGGCCATGATCGAGGCCATCGAACGCGTCGCCGCCCACGCCGAGGAGGGCCTGGTGCAGGTGGACGGCGAGCGGATCGTGGTCACCGATCTGGGGCGCTTCTTCCTGCGCAACCTGTGTATGGAACTGGACGCCTACCTGGCGCGCACGGCGGAGCGACCGCTCTTCTCACGGACGATCTAGGGCGGCTCGCGCCGCGCGGCGAGCCTGCCTGCGGTGAGGAAAGGCAACGCTATGGAGACCTACGATGCCATCATTGTCGGCGGGGGGATCAGCGGCCTGAGCGCAGCCTATACCCTCTTCAAGCGCGGCCTCGAGGTGCTGGTGATCGAGGCCGCCCCGGAGGTCGGCGGGGTGATGCGCAGCATCGTCACCCCGGAAGGGTATGTGCTGGACTGCGGCCCCAATACCGCTGCCACAAAGGACCCGCGTCTGTGGGCCGAGTTCGCCGACCTGGGGTTGCTAGGGCGGTTGCTCCCCGCCGATCGCCGGGGCAAGCGACGCTATATCTTGCTCAATGGCAAGCCCGAGGAGATCCCTATGTCTCCGGTGGGTCTGGCGCGCACGCCGTTGCTCTCCGGCGCAGCGAAGCTGCGGATCTTCCGCGAGCCGTTCATCCCCCGCGCCACCGGCGGCGACGAGAGCGTGGCGAGCTTCTTCGCCCGGCGGCTCGGACCCGAGCCTGCAGCGCGCCTGGTTGACCCCTTCGTCTCAGGCGTGTACGCCGGCAATCCGGCGCAGATCTCCGTCAAGGCGGCCTTCCCCACCCTCTGGGAAGCCGAGCAGCGCGCCGGCAGCATCATCAAGGGCATGCTCAGCGGGCGAAAGAAGCCCGCGCCCGGCGCGCCCAGAGGTCCAAAGATGCGCAGCCTGACCTTCAGCTTCCCCGGCGGCATCGCCGAGTGGCCGCGGGCCATCGCCGCGGCCCTGGGACCGCGGCGGGTCTGGTGCAACGCCCGGGCCACTGCGGTGCGCCCCGACGGCGCCCTCTGGCAGGTGACCGTTGAGCGCGAGCGGCTGCCTGAGACGCTGGAGGCCCGCGCGGTGATCCTGGCCCTGCCGGCCTACGCCGCCGCCGGGCTGGTGGAGGAACTGGACGCGCGGGCGGCGGCGGCGTTGCGCGGCATTCCATACGCCCCGGTCTCCGTGGTGCAACTGGGCTACCGCCGCGAGCAGGTGCAACATCCCCTGGACGGCTTCGGCGTGCTGGCCCCCTCCTCGGAACGGCGGCGCTTCCTGGGCATCCTCTGGTCCTCGTCGCTGTTCGCCGGGCGCGCCCCGGCGGGACGGGTGCTGACCACGACGCTGATGGGCGGCGCCCTGGCGCCTGAACTGGCCCTGCAGAGCGACGCCGACCTGATCGCCACCGCCGTGGCTGAGAATGCTGCCGTGCTCGGGGCCGCGGGCGACCCGGAACTGACCCACGCCACCCGCTGGGAGCGGGCCATTGCCCAGTACACCTTCGGGCACGACGCGCGCATCGCCGAACTCGAACGCCTGGAGCGCGAGCAGCCGGGCCTGGCCTTCCTGGGCAGCTACCGGGGCGGAGTAGGCGTGCCGAAGTGCTGGCACAACGGCGTGGCCCTGGCCGACCGGATCGGCGAGCTTCTGGCGGGGCGTGCTGAAAGCGTAGCGGCAAATTAAGGATAACGAGAGGCGCAGGGGAACCCGTTTCTCCCTGGCAGTGGGTGGGGAGACCGGTTTCCCCGCAGGTTCACCTGAGGAGCGCGCGATGACCCTGTTCAAGAACTTCCGGCTCGGCCTGATCCACATGGCGGTGGCGATCAGCCTGGTCCCGATCACCAGTGTCCTGAACCGGGTGATGATCCACGAACTCGGCATCCTGGCGACGATCGTGGCGGGGCTGATCATCCTTCCCCACCTGCTGTCGCCGATGCAGATGGTGATCGGGCAGTTCTCTGACACCCATCCCCTGTGGGGCTACCGGCGCACGCCCTACATCGCCGCCGGCCTGCTGCTCTGCGTGGGCGGCTCGGTGCTCACCCCCATCGCCGCGCTGGCGATGGACGCCAACTTCTGGCCTGGGCTGGCCTTCGCCTTCGTCGCCTTCCTGATCTGGGGCATCGGGTACAACCTGGCCGTAGTCTCCTATCTCTCCCTTGCCAGCGATATGTCGAACGAGAGCCAGCGCTCCCGCACCATCGCGGTGATGTGGTTCATGATGATCACCGCGGTGATCGCCACGGCGATCATTGCCGGGCGAGCGATGGAGCACTACGATCCGGGACTGCTGGTGCGCGTCTTCTTCACCGCTGGCGGCATCGCGCTGACGCTGGGCTTCCTGGGGCTGATCGGCCTGGAGCCGCGCGGCCAGACGGCCCGCCCCGGCGAACGCCACAGCCCGCGCGAGGCCATCGGGGCGGTAGTGAGCAATCCCCAGGCGCGACTCTTCTTCGTGTACCTGACACTCCTCCTGGCGGCCATTCTCGGCCAGGATGTGTTGCTGGAGCCGTTTGGCGCCAAAGCCTTCGGCATGAGCGTGCGCCAGACAACCCAGTTGACCGCGGTGTGGGGCGGGGCGACGTTGCTGGCGTTGCTGCTGTATGGTTTTGTGCTTAGCCGCTTCCTCAGCAAGAAAGCCGGGGCCACGCTGGGGTCCTCGCTGGCGGCCCTGGGCTTCTTCACGATCACGCTGAGCGGCCTGCTGCATGTCGAGGCGCTCTTCGTGCCGGGAGTGGCCATCCTGGGCTTCGGCACGGGGATCGCCACCACCACCAACCTGGCGCTCATGCTCGATATGACCACGCCGGCCAACGCCGGACTGTTCATCGGCGCCTGGGGCATCGCCGATGCCGCGGCGCGGGGAACGGGGAACTTCCTGGCCAGCGTGGTGCGCGACATCGCCACCGCCGTCCTCGCCAATCCCGTCGCCGGGTACGGGGTGGTGTTCCTGCTCGAGGGGCTGATACTCTGTGTTACCCTTGTGCTGCTGCGCCAGATTGACCCCGCAACCTTCCGGGGCGAGCAGGAGGTCACGCTGTCCGAACTGATCGCCGTCGCCGGCGACGCCTAGCGAGATTGCTAATAGGGTATGGCGCATCTGGAGCGGTGGGCCGGCTGCCAGGGGTGATCGCCGCGAGAAGCGCCCGAGGACCGAATGTTCTGGCGGGGGTTAACGCGATGCACGACGCAACCGAACGTAACGACCAGGCCGAAAAGCTGAATCTGCCGCGAACCTTTAAGATCGGATCGTTCCATGTCGGTTCGGCTTTTTCTGACATGCTGACCTCGGCGGTGTGGAACCGGGTGCTGATCAGCGATCTGGGGGCGCTCGCCACGCCGGTGGCGCTGCTCTCGGCGTTGCGCTACCTGCTGGCCCCCCTCAGCATCTGGGCCGGTAACCGCTCCGACAGCCATCCCATCTTCGGGCGCCATCGGACGCCGTATATCTGGAGCGGACGGGCCCTCATGGTGGTGGGCCTGCTGCTCACGCCCCTGGCGACGGTGCAGATTGCTGAAGACGGGGCCTCGCGCCCTGGATGGATCCTCGCCACGCTGGCCTTTCTTATCTACGGCATTGGCACGCTGATCTCCGGCAGCCCCTTCATGGCGCTCATCCGTGACCGCACTCCGCCGAGCAAGCGCGGCCAGGCCCTGAGCATCGCCCAGATTATGCTGCTGGTAGCCTCGGTGATCGTGCCGGGGATCTACGCCGCGGTGATGAAGCATTACAGCCCCGAAGCCTTCTTGCGCACCGTCCTGGTCGGGGTCGGGCTGGCCATCCCCTTCTGGCTCTTCTCGGTATTAGGCGAGGATCGGCGTGCACCTGCGACCTCTGGCGGCGCGGAGTCCGGGCCGGCGATCGGTTTCCTGCCGCTGCTGCGCATGATCTGGGCTGATCCGCGGCCTCGCGCCTTCTTCATGCTGCTGGCGCTCGGCTCGATCTGCGCCTTCGCTCAGGACGCCATCCTGGAGCCGTTCGGCGGGGATGTCTTCGGTCTCGATGTGGGCGCGACCACGCGCTTCAACGCCTTCTGGGGGCTGGGGGTGCTGATCAGCATGATCGTCACTACAGTGATCACCCGCCGGCGCGCGCCTCACGAACAAACGCCCACCGCGCGGCTCGGTCTGCTTCTCACCGCACTGCCGCTGGCGCTCATCGGGGTGGCGGGGTTCTTCAAGTTGCAGGTTCTGCTCATCCCGGCCATCTTCCTCTTCGGCGCGGGTTTCGGCGTGTATACTGTCGGGGCAATCGGGTTGCTGATGGCCATGACCACCGATCGCCACGCCGGGGCCTATCTGGGTCTCTGGACAGTGGCGCAACTCGTCTTCCGCGGCGTCGGTATGGCCCTCGGCGGGGGGCTGCGCGACGTCGTGCTCTGGATGACCGGAACGCCCTCCATTGCCTACGGCAGCGTATTCGTGCTGTCGGCTTTCGGTCTGCTCGTCTGTATCGGTATTCTGGCGCGCGTTGACGCGCCCGGCTTCGTGGCGGGGCGAGCGCCCGCGCCCGCCTCGGCGCTGGCGATGGCCGATGTCTAGCGCCGTTGCCTCCGGGGCGCGCCCCGCGTCTGCCAACGGGCGCGCCCGTGGTTGATCGCGGCCCATGTAAGCGTGATTTTCTTCACGAACGTGTTGCGCGACGCAGGACGGGGTCTCGCCCGCGATGGGGAGGGCGGGGTTCCGCGGGTACAGGAACTCTGGTCTCAGCATTTGGGGGTCGAGCATGAAGCTCCTTCTCGCCGGCCTCGATCATACCACCGCGCCGGTGGAGATCCGCGAGCGGCTGGCGTTTTCCACCACTGACATCACCGCCGCGCTGGCGCGGCTCACCGGCAAGAGTGGTGACGCTCCGCCGCTGCTGGCCGAGGCGGCTATCCTCTCAACTTGCAACCGCGTGGAGATCTACGGCGTGAGCCACGCGGGCAGTACGGCACAGAGTCTGGTGAGTTTTCTGGCCGAGTTTCACGGTGTTGAGGAACGCGAATTCGCCCATACGCTGTACTTTTACAATGGTGAGGACGTGGCGCGCCATCTCTGCGCTACCGCGGCCGGATTGCGCTCCCTGGTCCTTGGCGAGGCCCAGATCCAGGGGCAGGTGCGCACCGCGTATGAGCAGGCCCAGGCCGCTGGCACCGCCGGTCCGATGCTGCATCGTCTGTTCCAGCATGCGCTGGTGGCCGGCAAGCGCGCCCGTTCGGAGACAGCCCTGGGGCAGGGCGCGGCGAGCATCTCCCAGGCCGGCGTGGAACTGGCCCGGCAGCGCCTCGGCGAGTTGAAGGGCCGTGTGGTGCTGCTCATCGGCGGCGGCGAGGTGAGCGAACTGGCGGCCCAGAACCTGCTCGCCAACGGCGCCGACCGGCTGATGATCGTCAATCGCACCACCGCGCGCGCCCGGGAACTGGCCGAGCGCTACGGCGCCACCGCCTATGGCCTGGAAGAACTGTCTACGGTGCTGCCTCGCGCCGATATTGTGATCAGTTCCACCTCCGCCCCCGTGCCGATCATCTACCGCGAGCACATCAGCGAAGCCCTGGCGGTCAAGACCCTGGCATGCGCGGTGAACGGCGCAGCGCCCCGCCCTGAGATGCTGCTGATCGATCTGGCGGTGCCTCGCGACATCCATCCTGATGTTGCCAGCGTGCCCGGCGCCTATGTATACACCGTTGACGACCTGCAAGACGTGGTGCAGGCCACCCTGGGCCAGCGCGCCCAGGCCGCCCAGCGGGCCGAGGAGATCATCCTCGAAGAGATGCGTGCCTTCCGGGCCTGGGTGCGCACCCAGGAGGCGGTGCCGGCGCTGACGATGCTCCGCGAGCATGCCGAGGCGCTCCGCAACGCTGAACTGGAACGGGCCTTGCGTCGTCTGGCTGATCTTTCACCCGAACAACGCACGGTGATCGAGGCCCTCACCCGCAGCATCGTCAACAAACTGCTGCATATGCCCACCCGCCGCCTGCGCGACGCCGCCGCCGAAGGCGACGGGATGCGCTACGCGGCCATGGTGCGCGATCTGTTCAATCTGGAGCCTTCGCCTTCAACAGTGGAGCGCTGACGCACGGACGGCGCGCGACGGCCTGATCAAGTTTCTGCACCTCTTTCCGGGTATACCAGCGGCCCGCGCCCCTCGACCGGCTCAGGGCGCGGGCAGGGGGATAGGCCGATCAGTTGCTTACACGCCATCAGTAGTTTGTAAAGCAAGTTTTCTGGCATTTCCGCCTCTCTCCCAGTTTCCTCCCCCGGCGGGGGAAGGAGCCGGGCGCCCTCCCCCGCTGGGGGAGGGCCGGGGCGGGGGTAGAGGTTTAGCGAAAAACTTTGTTGACAGACATATAAGGCCACTCCGGCGGCCTTCCGAACCACGGCGGAGAGTCTATGCCCAAACGCATCCTCGGGACGCGGGGCTCACGTCTGGCCCTGGTCCAGTCAACCATGATCGCCGATGCCCTGCGCGCCGCACATCCCGGCCTGGAGGTGGAGTTGCGCGTCATTACCACCCGCGGCGACCGTATCCTCGATGTCGCCCTCTCCGCCGTTGGTGACAAGGGATTGTTCGTCAAAGAGCTTGAGCAGGCGCTCCTGGATGAAGAAGTGGACTTCTGCGTCCACAGTTGCAAGGATATGCCCTCGGTCATCCCCGATGGCCTGATCCTCGCCGCCTTCCCCGAACGGGTCGATCCGCGCGACATGCTGGTGCTGCGAGAGGGTGCCCTGGCGCCGGATCAGGCCACCCTCGAGGCCCTGCCGCGCGGCGCGGTGGTGGGCACCAGTTCGCTGCGCCGCGCCTGCCAGATCCGCGCCCTGCGGCCCGATCTGGAGCTGCGCGACGTGCGCGGGAATGTGGACACCCGGCTGCGCAAGCTGGCCGAGGGACGGTTCGACGCGCTGGTGCTGGCTACGGCGGGCCTGGAGCGCCTGGGCCTGTTCGACGCCGCCGGGCGCCTGCGCAGCGACGGCGCGACCTTCGTGGCCGCCCCGGTGCCCGCCGAAACTATGCTGCCCGCTGTGGCCCAGGGCATTCTGGTCATTGAGTGCCGCGCCGACGATGCCGACACCCAGGCCCTGCTCGCCCCCCTCGATCACGGGCCGAGCCGCGCCGCCGCGCTGGCCGAGCGGGCCTTCCTGCGCCGCCTCGAAGGCGGCTGTCAGGTGCCCATTGCCGCCTATGCCACCCCCGACGCGCCGGATCGCCTGCGCCTCCGCGGTCTCGTCGGTTCCCTCGACGGATCCACCGTGGTCCGCGGCGAGCAGTCCGGCCCGGTTGAGGCAGCCGAGAGCCTGGGAACGGCCCTGGCCGAAGCCTTGCTGGCGCAGGGCGCCGCCGAGGTGCTGACGGCGTTGACGGGGAGAGGTAGGGACTTGTAGAGGTGTGGAGGTGTGGAGCTGTGGAGCTGGAGAGTCGGAGAGTTGGAGAGGCGGACAGCGGGGGAGAGAAAACCCTGCACCTCCACACCTCCACAGCTCCACACCTCCACATTTCCACGCTCCCCGGCGGAGCCACACATGTCTGACACGCAACGCCCACAATCCGACCGCCTGCCCCTGGCGGGACTGCGAGTGCTGGTACCGCGCGCCGCCGGGCGCGGCGATGAACTGGCAGCGCGCCTGACGGCCCTGGGCGCGACGCCGGTGCTGCGCCCGACCATCGCCTATGCCCCGCCCGAGGACCCGGCGGCTCTGGCCGAAGCCATGAGCCGGCTGGAGGCGGGGATGTACGAATGGCTGCTGCTGACGAGCGTCACCGCGGTCGAGGTGGTGGCTCAGGCCCTGGGCGAACGTGCGCCGCGCCTGGCCCATCGCCTGTCGCTGAAGATCGGTGCGGTCGGCCCCGCCACCGCCGCCGCCTGCCGCGAACTGCTGGGCGCCGAGCCTGCCGCCGTGCCTGAACGCTTCATGGGCGCCGAACTGGTCGCCGCAATGGGCGACCTGGCAGGGCGGCGCGTGCTGCTGCCCAATGCTGACATTGCCCGCCCGGAGCTGGAGGAGCGCCTGCGCGCCGCTGGCGCGCAGGTGGACCGGGTGGTGGCCTACCGCACCGTGCCGGCGCCCGGCGGCGAGGAACTGGCGGCCTGGCTGCGCGAGGGCGCGATTGATGCGCTGCTCTTCACCAGCGGCTCCACCGCGCGCTACTTCGCCCGGCAGGTGGGCGTCGAGGGCCTGGAGGCGGCGAGGCGCTGCCTGGTCGCCTGTATCGGCCCCTCGACGGCCGAAACCTGCCGCGAACTGGGCCTGTCGCCCGCCGTGGTTGCCGCCGTCTCGACCGAAGCGGGTCTGCTGGAGGCCCTGGTGGCCCATTACCGCCAGGAGGGGCGCAGGGAACCATAGACTTCCCGCAACCCCCGACCGGTTGGAGGGGTGCGGGGAGACCGGGTTTCCTCACACCCCCACTGAATGTAGAGGGATGTCGAGAGGCGCCCTGGAGGCGCCTCTCGACGACACAAAGGAGGAACGCGCATGTCCGGGTTTCCTACCATTCGGCCGCGGCGGTTGCGCCGCACAGCCACGTTGCGGCGCATGGTGCGCGAGACGGCGCCGCGGATTGACCAGTTGATCGCGCCACTGTTCATCCGCCATGGCAGCGGGATCGTGCGCCCCATCGCCTCGATGCCCGGCCATGCGCAACTCTCGGTTGATATGGCGGTGCGCGAGGCCGAGGCCCTGGCCGAACTGGGCATCCCCGCCGTGCTGCTCTTCGGCATTCCCGCCCATAAAGACGAACTGGGCAGCGAGAACTTCGACCCCGATGGCATTGTGCCCCGGGCCGCCGCCGCCATCAAACGCGCCGTGCCAGAACTGATTGTCATTTCCGACATGTGCTGCTGCGAATATACGAATCATGGGCACTGCGGAATCATCAACGTTCCTCGGAGCAAGTATTACAACGAACGTCTGGCCGAAGGATACTTGCTCAACGACCCCACCCTGGAGATCCTGGGCAAGGCCGCGGTGGTGCACGCCCAGGCCGGGGCCGACATTATCGCCCCGTCGGGGATGATTGACGGCATGGTGGCCCGCATTCGCACCGCCCTGGACCTGGCCGGCCTGCACGAGACGGCCATCATGAGTTACGCCGCCAAGTTCGCCTCGAGCTTCTACGGCCCCTTCCGCGATGCCGCCGAGAGTCCTCCGAGCTTTGGCGATCGCAGCGAGTACCAGATGGACCCGGCCAACCGCCGCGAGGCCCTGCGCGAAGTGGCTCTCGATGTTGACGAGGGGGCCGATCTGCTGATGGTCAAACCGGCCCTGGCCTACCTCGACATCATCCGCCAGGTGCGCGACCGCTTCGATTTGCCCCTGGCCGCCTACCAGGTGAGCGGCGAGTACAGCATGGTCAGGGCCGCCGCCGAGAAGGGCTGGATTGATGAGCGGCGCGTCGCCATGGAGACGCTGACCGCGATTGCCCGCGCCGGCGCCGACCTGATTATCACCTACTGGGCCAAAGATGCCGCGCGCTGGCTCCGCGGGTAAGGAGACCCCCATGACCAACCGTATTCTGGCCGCCTGCCGGCGCGAACCGACCGACCGCACGCCCATCTGGTTGATGCGCCAGGCGGGTCGCTATATGTCCGTCTACCGGGCCGTGCGCGAGCGCCACGGGTTCCTCGAAATGGTCAAACGGCCCGAGGTGGCCGCCGAGGTGACCCTCCAGCCGATCGAGGCCTTCCACATGGATGCGGCGATTATCTTTGCCGACATTCTGCCGCCGCTGGAGGGCATCGGCATCCAACTTACCTTCGAGAAGGGCGAGGGTCCGGTCATCCACAACCCCATCCGCAGCCGCGCCGACATTGAGGCCCTGCGGCCCTACGTGGCCGAGGAGGCTTCGGGGTACACCCTGGAGGCGCTGCGCCTGGTGAAGCGGGCCCTGCCCCCCGACACGGCCCTCTACGGCTTCAGCGGAGCGCCGTTCACCCTCGCCAGCTACGCCATCGAGGGCGGAGGCAGCCATGAGTACCGCCGCACCAAGGTGCTGATGTACAGCGACCCGGCAAGCTGGAACCTGCTGATGGAGAAACTGGCCGCCCTGGTGGCGGACTACCTCGCGGCCCAGGTGCGCGCTGGCGCCGATGTGGTGCAGATCTTCGACTCCTGGGCCGGCACGCTGGCCCCTGATGATTTCCGCGAGTATGTGCTGCCGCACCTCCAGCGGGCTATCGGCCGGTTCCGCGCCGCTTTTGCTCCTGGCCAGGCGCCTCCGGTGGTCTACTTCGGCACCGATCTGAACGGCATGCTGCCCCTGCTGCGGGAAACCGGGGCCGAGGTCATTGGCCTTGACTGGCGCATCCGCCTCGACGATGGCTGGGCCCGGCTCGGCCCAGACGTGGCCGTGCAGGGGAACCTGGACCCCACGGCGCTCCACGGCCCCTGGCCCGAGATCGAGCGCCGCGCGCGGGCCATCCTCGAGCAGGCCGCCGGGCGCCCCGGCCACATCTTCAACCTCGGCCACGGCATCCTCACCGAAACGCCCGAAGATAACGTGCGCCGTCTGGTGGAGTTCGTTCAGGGGTATCGCGTGTGAACCCTGGACCTCTCCTCAGGCAGGGGCGTGGGGCAACCCGGTTTCCCCACTTACCCCCAGGAGTTTTTAGTCTGTGAACGAAGTTTCCTTGAATTTCCGCCCTCTTCCCAACCTCTCCCCGTTGGGGAGAAGCGCCGGACTCCCTCCCCCAGCGGGGGAGGGTTGGGGAGGAGGCAGGGTTACCGAAAAACTTCGTTCACCGACCAGTTATGCTGACAGGCTCTCAAAGCCACGGAGTGAACCATGAGCGATCGCTACGCCCGCTCGAAAGAACTCTACGCCGAGGCCGTCCGGCTGATCCCCGGCGGAGTCAACTCGCCGGTACGGGCCTTTCGCGGCGTCGGCGGCACGCCGCTGTTTATCGAACGCGGCCAGGGCGCCTATATCTGGGACGCCGACGGCAATAGCTATATTGACTACGTGCTCTCCTGGGGGCCGCTGCTCCTCGGCCACGCCCACCCGGCGGTGGTTGAGGCCGTCCAGGCCCAGGTGGCGCGCGGCTCCAGCTTCGGGGCGCCAACCGAACTGGAGACGGCCCTGGCCCGGCGCGTGCTGGAGCTGATGCCCGGACTCGAGCAGGTGCGCTTCGTCAACTCCGGCACCGAGGCGACCATGAGCGCCCTGCGTCTGGCGCGCGCCTACACCGGCCGCGACAAGATCGTCAAGTTCACCGGCTGCTACCACGGGCACGCCGATATGCTGCTGGTGCAGGCCGGCTCGGGCGTAGCCACTCTGGGCCTGCCCGACAGCCCCGGCGTCACCGCCAGCACCGCCGCCGACACGCTCACCGCCGAATACAACGACCTGGAGGCGGTGCGGCGCCTCTTTGACCACTACGGCGCGCAGATCGCCGCGGTGATCGTCGAGCCGATCGCCGCCAACATGGGCTTTGTGCTCCCCGAACCGGGGTTCCTCGAGGGGCTGCGGACGCTGACCCGCGAGCACGGGGCCTTGCTGATCCTCGACGAGGTGATGACCGGCTTCCGCGTCGCCCCCGGCGGGGCCCAGGGCCTGTGGGGCCTTGATCCGGATCTGACCTGCCTGGGCAAGGTCATCGGCGGCGGCCTGCCCGTGGGCGCCTATGCCGGCAAGGCGCCGATCATGCAGATGGTCGCTCCCGCCGGGCCGATGTACCAGGCCGGCACGCTTTCGGGCAACCCCCTGGCCATGGCCGCCGGACTGGCGACGCTCAACACCGCCTTCACCTCCGAGCAGGGCGTGACGCCCTTTGATCGGGCCGCCGCCTGCGCCGCTGAACTGGCCGCCGGTCTGCGCGCCCTGGCCGAAGAATGTGAGATTCCGCTTCAGGTGGGCCAGGTCGGCACGATGTTCGGGTTCTACTTCTTGAAGGAGAGCGACGCGCGCGTCACCAACTGGGCCGAGGCCAGACGTCTGGTGGACCCGCAGCGCTACGGGCGCTTCTTCTGGGCTATGTGCGAACGGGGGGTCTACCTGGCGCCGTCGCAGTTCGAAGCCGGCTTCCTCAGCGCCGCCCATGGCCCCGATGAGGTGGAACGCACCCTGGCCGCCGCGCGCGAGGCGCTGGCCCTGGCCTAGCGCGTGTTCGTCGTTTTGCGGTATCCTTGCTGCTGTGAAGTGTTGCCGGTTCAACTTCGAGGCAGGAAAACCGGGTTTCCCCGACGTGCTTCAACCCGGAGGAACGTAAGGTTAAAGAAGTTGACCGGACAGGCCACGAGCAGCAGCAAGGACGACGATGAAACGCAACAAAGTAATCAGCGCGGAAGAGGCGGTGCGGGTGATCCTGGACGACGATACTGTGGCAACGGGAGGGTTCGTGGGCATCGGCTTCCCCGAAGCCCTGGCCGTGGCGCTGGAGCGCCGCTTTCTGGAAACCGGCTCGCCCCGCAATCTGGGTCTGGTCTTCGCCGCCGGGCAGGGCGATGGGCGGCAGCGGGGCCTGAACCACCTGGCCCACGAGGGGCTGGTGGCCCGCGCCATCGGCGGGCACTGGGGTCTGGCGCCGGCGCTCGGGCGCATGGCCCTCGAAGGCAAGATCCGCGCCTACTGTCTCCCCCAGGGCGTCATCTCGCACCTGTTTCGGGCCATCGCCGGCCGCAAGCCCGGCGTGATCACCCACGTCGGCCTGCATACCTTCGTTGACCCGCGCCTCGAAGGCGGAAGGCTGAACGCCATCAGCACCGATGAAGTGGTTAAAGTGGTGGAACTGGACGGCAAGGAGTATCTCTTCTATCCCGCCTTTCCCATCTCCATCGGGCTGATCCGCGCCACGACCGCCGATGAAGAGGGCAACCTCACCATGGAGCGCGAGGCGCTGACCCTGGAGAGTCTGGCGATCGCCCAGGCCGTCAAAAACTCCGGCGGCATCGTCATCGCCCAGGTTGAACGGGTGACGACCGAGCACGTGCGCAATCCCAAGGAGGTCAAGGTCCCCGGCATCCTGGTGGACTGCGTGGTAATCGCCCCGCCCGAACTGCATCCGCAGACCTTCGGCGAACCCTACAACCCGGCTTACACCGGCGAGGTGCGCGCCCCCCGCGGGCGCCTTCCGCCCCTGCCGCTCACGCCGCGCAAGGTCATCGCCCGCCGCGCCGCGCAGTTCCTCACCATCAACGCCGTGGTCAACCTCGGCATCGGCATGCCCGAGGGCGTGGCCGCAGTGGCCAACGAGGAAGGCATCCTCGACCTGATCACCCTGACGGTCGAGCCGGGCGGCGTGGGCGGCATTCCCGCCGGCGGGTTGAGCTTCGGCGCCGTCACCAACCCCCAGGCGATCATTGACCAGCCCAACCAGTTCGACTTCTACGACGGCGGCGGGCTGGACCAGGCCTACCTCGGCATGGCTCAGGTAGACGAACGGGGCAACGTCAACGTCAGCCGCTTCGGCGCGCGCCTCGCCGGGGCAGGGGGGTTCATCAACATCAGCCAGAACGCCCGCAACCTGTTCTTCCTCGGCACACTGACCAGCGACGCCATCGTGACGATCGAGGAAGGGCAGGTGCGCATCCAGCAGGAAGGCGGGCAGCGCAAGTTCGTGCGCCGTGTGGAACAGGTGACCTTCAGCGGCCCCTTCGCCGCCCGGCGCGGCCAGCAGGTGCGCTACATCACCGAACGGGCCCTCTTCCGCCTGACCGCCGAAGGGCTGGAGTTGCTCGAAATCGCTCCGGGACTCGACCTCGAACGCGATGTGCTCGCGCGGATGGAGTTTCGCCCGCTCATCAGCCCCAACCTGCGCCTGATGGACCCGCGCATCTTCGCCGAGCGCGCGATGGGGCTGTCGCAGCAGGCGGTGCTGCGGCTCGAAGAGCGGGTTCACTACGATCCCGAGGCCAACATCTGCTACGCCAATTTCGAGGGCCTGAACCTGGTCACCGAAGATGACGTGGCGAAGCTCTCGGCGTTCCTGGACGGCTACTTCCAGAGCCTGGGCCGGCGCGTCAACGTGATCGTCAACTACGACAACTTCAACCTCAACCCCGCCGCCGCCGACGCCTTCTACGCCATGGTCCGGCGCAATACGGAGCGGTACTTTCTCTCTTCGACCCGCTACTCCACCAACGCCTTCTTCCGGCGTCTGCTCGGCGCGCGCCTGGAAGGGATCAATATGCCGCAGGCGGTCTATCGCAACTATGCCGAGGCGCGCGAGGCGCTGGGGTGAATGGCGGGAAACCCGGTTGCTCCAACCTCACGAGGCAGAGGATTTCCCCGGTCTTTCGCAGGAGCGTTGGAAAACCGGCTTCTACAAATGATTAGTCCGTAAGCGAAGTTTCTGGCATTTCCGCCCCCCTCCCAACCTCCCCCTGTTGGGGGGAGGCGCCGGACCACCTCCCCCGGCGGGGAAGGGTTGGAGAGGGGGCGGAGGCTTCGAAAAACTTCGTTCACAGAAAATGATGATCGAGGGAGAGGCTTTCCCCACTTTTTCGGCAGGGGCGTGGGGAAACCAGGTATCCCCGCCCTTTCAGCATAACAGAGCAACGGAGAGAAAACCTGATGACCCTGACCGACACCCGTGAACAGGTCCATGGGATCATGCGCGAGGCGCAAGCAGCCCTCATCGCGGGCTTCGAGGAAGTGGAGCGGGAGGGCGCAACCTGTACCGGCCTGCCTCCCGGCCGATTCGATGGAGTGACCTGGGAGCGCCCCGGTGGAGGCGGCGGCACGGCTCGCGTGCTCACCGAGGGCGCGGTTTTCGAGCGCGCCGGGGTAAATGTCTCCGCCGTCTACGGAGACGAGGCGCCGCCGAGCATCTACCAGGAGAAGCCAGGCACGCGCGGGCTTCCCTTCTTCGCCACCGGCGTCTCGATGGTGCTGCACCCGCGCAACCCCTATGCGCCCGCCTTCCACGCCAACTTTCGCTACTTCGAGGCCGGCATGGAGCGCTGGTTCGGCGGCGGCATGGACCTGACGCCTTCCTACGGCTTCGAGGAGGACGCGCGCCACTTCCACGTCACCCTCAAGGCCTACGTCGAGCGGCACGGGGTGGTGGATTATCCGACGGTGAAGGACTGGTGCGACCGCTACTTCTACCTGCCTCATCGCCACGAGATGCGCGGCATCGGGGGGATCTTCTTCGACGATCTGAGTCTCCCCGATGAAGAGAGCTTCGAGCGGACGCTGGCCTTCGTTCGCGATGGCGCCGCCACCATCCTGGCCGCCTACCTGCCGCTGGTGCGTCGTCGCCTGGCAACACCCTACGGCGAGCGTGAACGCCGCTGGCAACTCTACCGGCGCGGCCGCTACGTCGAGTTCAACCTGGCGCTCGACCGCGGCACCCGCTTCGGGCTGCAAACCGAGGGCGATATCGAGGCCATTCTGATGTCGCTGCCGCCGCTGGCCCGCTGGGAGTTCCGGTACATGCCCCCACCCGGCTCGCCCGAGGCCGAGATGGCGCGCTTCCTGGTTCCGCGCGACTGGGCCGGTTGAGCTTGCACACCTTATGCACGAAAAATGTTTATATAACACATCCTTTCATAAAGTGTTATAATGCGGGAAACGCCGTGGCCCAATCTGCGACGAACCGGGCTTTCCCAAGGGAGAGAGCTATGCCCCCGAAGGCAACCTTTACGCGCGAAGACGGTCTCTACCATTCGTTCTGCGGTCTGGTGAGCGTCGGCTGGCTCTACCAGAAGATCAAGGACAGCTTCTTCCTGATCCTGGGCACCCACACCTGCGCTCATCTGCTCCAGAACACCCTCGGCGTGATGATCTTCGCCCGGCCCCGTTTCGCCGTCTCGCTACTTGAGGAGGGCGATCTGAGTTCGGCGCAGCCGCACATTGCCGACCAGATCGAGGAGATCAAACGCGAACACCGGCCCTCGGTGATCTTTTTGCTCTCATCATGCACGCCCGAGGTAATGAAGGTGGAGTTCGAGGGTCTGGCCCACTCGGTGAGCACGCCGGAGGTGCCGGTGCTGTTCGTGCCGGCTTCGGGGCTGGATTACACCTTCGCCCAGAGCGAGGATTCGGTGCTGCAGGCGCTGCTGCCCTTCTGCCCGATGGCCCCGCCCGATGACCGGCGCGTGGTCTTCCTCGGCTCGGTCAACGACGCGACCGCCGACGATTTCGCCCTCGAGGCCGCCCGTCTCGGCATTCCCGTGGCCGGGTTCCTGCCCGCCAACCATTTCCACGAACTGCCGCCGATCGGCCCCGGCACGGTGGTCGCCCCGCTGCAGCCGTTTCTGCCGAAGGTTGCCAACCAGCTCGCAAACGAGCGCGGCTGCACCGTGCTCACGTCGCTCTTCCCCTTCGGCCCCGACGGCTGCCGCGCCTTCTGGGAGGATCTGGCCGCCGAGTTCGGCCTGAAGGCGGATCTCGCAGAACGGGAGGCTCAGGCCTGGGAACGCATCAAGCACCATACCGACCTGCTGCGCGGCAAGAAGGTCTTCTTCGCCGCCGATACGCTTCTCGAGCTGCCCCTGGCGCGCTTTCTGCGCGCCGCGGGGGCCGAGGTGCTGGAGTGCTCCACTCCCTATATTAACCGGCGTTTCCACAGCCGCGAGTTGCAGGCCCTGGAGGGGGTGCGCCTGGTTGAACAGGCCAATTTCGAACGCCAGCTCCGCTCCATCGCCGAGGAACAGCCCGATCTGGTCATCTCCAATATCATTACCGCCAACCCCCTGATCGGGCACGGCGTGGTGGCCAAGTGGGGCACCGAGTTCATCTTCTCGCCCATCCACGGGTGGGCCGGCGTGAATATGCTCGCCAACCTGTTCACTCGCGCCCTGCGCCGCCACGCCCAGCTCGACCCGCTGGGCCTCGATCCGGTCTGGACCGCCGGGGTAATGCCCAGCATGGCGGGCGAGGTGATCCCGCTGATGCGGAGTTGAGTGCGCTGAAAGGACGAGCGATGCGACTAGCCTACTGGATGTACGAGGGCACCGCCCACCACGGCGTTGGCCGGATCGCCAACTCGATGCGCGGCGTCCACGCCGTCTTCCACGCGCCCCAGGGCGATGACTATGTGACGACGATTTTCACCATGCTGGAGCGCACCCCTGGCTTCCCCGCCATGACCACCAGCGTGGTGAGCGGCACCGACCTGGCCCGGGGCACCATCCGCCTGCCCGAAACCCTGCGACAGGTCGAGGCCAGCAAGAAGCCCGATCTCATCGTGGTTGTGGCGTCGTGCTCCACCATTCTGCTTCAGGAGAACCTGGAGATCGCCGCGCGCTCTGCGGGCGTCGGCTGCGAGGTGCTGGTCTTCGACGCCAATCCCTACCGCATGGCCGAGACCCGCGCCGCCGATGCGCTGTTCACCGAACTGGTGCGGCGCTACGCCGCGCCCCAGGCCCTGACGCCCCGCCCCAGCGTCAACATCCTCGGCCCCTCCTCGCTCGGCTTCCACGCCCGGCACGACCTGATCGCCCTGCGGCGCATGCTGCGGGCGCTCGGCGTGGAGGTCAATGTTGTCGCTCCCTGGGGCGCTTCGCTCGACGACCTGCGACGCCTCCCCGCCGCCTGGGCAACTATCGCGCCCTACCGCGAACTGGGACGCCTGGCCGCCGAACATCTGCAAGCGCAGTTCGGCGTGCCTGCCCTGTGCGAGGCCCCCATCGGCGTGCAGCCCACCCTGCGCTGGCTCAACGCGCTGGTTGAGCTTCTCAATCAGGTCGGCGCCCGCGCCGCCGGGCCCGCCTTTGCGCCGGTCGCCCTGCCGCCTCTCACCGCCTTCTCCCTCGATGGCATGTCAGCCCCCTCCAACGTGCCATGGTTCGCCCGCACCGCCGATATGGAAAGCTTCTCCGGCAAGACCGCCTTTGTCTTCGGCGACGCGACCCACACCGTCGGGGTGGTGAAGTTCCTGGCCGATGAACTGGGGATGCCCATCGTGGGCGCGGGCACCTATCTGCTTAAGGAGGCCGACTGGGTGCGCGAACAGCTCCGAGGCTACGTCAGCGATGATCAGTTCCTGGCCACCGACGAGTTCCAGCAGGTAGCCGCCCGCCTGGCCGACCTGCGCCCGGAGCTGGTCTGCGGCACGCAGATGGAGCGCCATACCGCCCGTCGCTATGACCTGAACTGTATGGTCATCGCGCCGCCGACCCATATCGAGAACCACCTGCTGGCCTACCGCCCCTTCCTCGGCTTCGACGGCGCCGATGTGATCGCCGATGAGGTGTACACCACCTGCACCCTGGGCATGGAGAAGCACCTGATTGACCTCTTTGGCGACGCGGGCCTTGATGACGACAGGGCCCCCGCCGCCAACGGCGCGCCGGCGCCCGCCGTCGAGCTTGCCGAACCTGTGACCCAGGCCGCGTCGGCCCTCGCCTCCGCCAACGGCGGCGCGGCGGCCATCGCGCCCCCGCCTGTTCAGACCGTCGTGAATCCGGTCTGGACCTCCGAGGCTGAGGCTATGCTGAAGAAGGTGCCTTTCTTCGTGCGGGGCCGGGTGCGCGCCAATGTCGAGAAGTACGCCCGCGAGCGCGGTCACGCCGAGATCACCGCCGAGGTGCTGCTCGCCGCCAAGGAGGCCCTGGGGGCGTAAGGAGGCTGGCTGCGCTGTAAGGCCGAAGTATTGGCTACGCCAATGCTTCGGCCCAACAGAGAGAGACCTATGGCAACCACACCCGCCCGACCGCTGCACGAGATCACCCTGCTGAGCCAGGCCGAACGCTTCAAAGGTCGCCCGAAGCTCTGCTCCGATTGTGGCGTGTGCGGCGGCGAGTTGCGCCCGGCGATGGCGCGGGCGTGCGTCTTCGTCCACAATCAGCACGAGGACCTCGAAATGCGCCTCCACGGTCGGAACCGGCGTGATGGCGACGAGTTGCTGTTCGGCATCTACCGGGCCATCCATGTCATCCGTCTGCGCCCGGTCAACCCCGCGGCCCAGTGGAGCGGCGTGGTGACCGCTCTGGGCGCGCTGCTGCTCGAACAGGGCCTGGTGGAGGGAGTGATCACCACGCGGGCTGTGCCGGGCACGCGCTGGGCGCCGCTGCCCTTCCTGGCCCGCGCCCCCGCCGAGGTAATCGCCTCCGCCGGCAACAAGCCCTGCCTCTCGCCCAACCTGGAGGTGCTCGACGAGGTGCGGGCGTGCGGTCTCAAACGCCTGGCCTTTATCGGCACCGGTTGCCAGGTGCACGCCCTGCGGGCGCTCGAAGCGGAACTGGGCCTGGAACGGCTCTATGTGATCGGCATCCCCTGCACCGACAACACCGCCTACCCCGACCTCATGCGCTTCCTCAAGGTGGTCTCCAGGTCGCCCGAAACGGTCGTGCATCACGAGTTTATGCAGGATTTCCGCGTCCACCTGCGCCACGAGGACGGGCGCATCGAGAAGGTCAACTTCGTTGACCTGGACGTTGGAAAACTCGGCGGCGAGCGGGGCATCTTTCCCCCCGCCTGCCTGAGTTGTTTCGATTACCAGAACGGCCTGTCGGACCTGACCATCGGCTACATGGGCGCGCCGCTGCCGCCGGAGGAACGCTGGCAGTGGACCCTGGTGCGCACCGAGCGGGGCGAGGAACTCTTCAACCTGATCCGCCCTCGTCTGGAGCTGGGCCAGCTCACCCAGGGCGGCGACCGCCGGGCCGGGATGCGCGCCTACGTGCGCATGCTGCGCCAGCCCCCCCGGCGCCCACCCGCGCCGGTGCGCAAGTTCGTCGCCTGGATGCAGCGCACCAGAGGCACTAAAGGTCTCGAATTCGCCCGCGGGGTGATCGAGATGAAACTGATCCGCAACCTGGTTTACGTGCGCGACCAGCACGCCCGCCTGGAGCGCCGCATCGTTCCGGGCTATGTCTATCGCGCCCTGGCCGGCGTCGCCGACGTGTATGAGCAGGAGTTCGGTCGCCCCCTGACTCCTCCATAGTCGTCTGTGAACGAAGTTTTTCGGTAACCCCGCCCCCTCACCCACCCTCCCCCGCTGGGGGACGGAGACCGGCTCCTCCCCCCGAGGGGGGAGGTTGGGAGGAGGGCGGAAAGGCAAGGAAACTTCATTCACAGATAGAGCCACAGGGTGGGGAAACCTGGTTTCCCCACCCCTCCGCCCCTCCCGCTCGCGGGAGGGCCGGGCGAGACGCAGCTCCGGGGGAGGCCTGGGGGATCCTCCTCACTCCAACAGCACCGTTCGAGCGCGGCGCGGCTTCGCCGGGTCGCGGAAATCCTGCGGGGGCCGCAGGACATCGCAATCCCCGCCGAGACGAAGCGTCGTCGGCAATGAGAGCAGCCAGGGAGAAAAGGAGAGCACGAATGAGTCTGATCCTCGCGGTCTACGGCAAAGGCGGCATTGGCAAATCAACCACCAGCGCCAACCTTTCCGCAGCCATGGCCCTCAAGGGCGCCAAAGTGTTGCAGATCGGCTGCGATCCAAAGCACGACAGCACCTTCCCACTTACCGGCTTGCTCCAGCCCACGGTGATTGATGTGCTGGAGGAGGTGGACTTCCATGTGGAGGATGTGGTCCGCGAGGACGTGATCCGCACCGGATTCGCCGGCGTGGATACGCTGGAGTCCGGCGGTCCGCCCGCCGGCTCCGGCTGCGGCGGCTACGTCGTTGGCGAGACGGTGAAGCTGCTGAAGGAGTTTGGTCTGTACCACAAGTATGACGTGATCGTCTTCGATGTGCTGGGCGACGTGGTGTGCGGCGGCTTCTCCGCCCCGCTCAACTATGCCGACTACGGGCTGATCGTCGCCTGCAACGACTTCGACAGCATCTTCGCCGCCAATCGCCTCTGTCTGGCGATCGCCCAGAAGAGCCAGCGCCACAAGGTGAGGATGGCCGGCGTGATCGCCAACCGGGTTGACCCGGAGTTCGGCGGCACCGAATTGCTCGAGCAGTTTGTCGAAACCGTCGGCACCAGGATCATCGGCCGCGTGCCCTACCACGATCTGATTCGCCGTTCGCGCCTGGCCGGCAAGACCCTGTTCGAGATGGAGGGCGAGGGCAAAGAAGAGTGCGTCAGGCCCTTCTACGACATGGCCGAGTACTTGCTGGGCCAACCCGAGGCCACCGTGCCCAATCCGCTGCACGATCGGGCGATCTTCGACGCTGTGGGCGGCTGGAAGTAGCCGGGATTGCTCTAACTTATTCAGGTATACCGGCGGAACGCACCCTGCGACAGGCTGAGGGTGCGTTTCGCTCTAATAATGGTGAAACCACTAAAGTCGTAATTACTGGTTTTTCTTCCGTAAAATTAATTTCCACCTGGGTTCTCTCGTTGTAACGACTTATGGAGATTAAGAATTAAATCCGGCATAGCCCGCACAGGCGGGCTTCGCATCCGTAGCCCGCGGCTTCAGCCGCCGGGCTACAGAGCGAATACCGGTTTATGTTCTTAATCTTCATTAGTCGTTCCCCTCACATAAGATCTGAACACATACCGCTTAAACTCGAGTTGACGCCCGACTCGCGGCTGGACTATAATGCCCCTGTTATGCCGGCGGCAGTCCCGCCAGAGATAGGGCAGGCGCGAACCGTCAACCTGCCATGACCAGATTGTAAAGCCAGGAAGCACCTCACGCGGAGAAACCACCATGAGCAGCGTCTCCGGGCAGCGCGGGCGCAAAGTGACTGAGCGCAAACAGAATCCTCTGACCATCTTTTATCTTATTGTCGGCGGCATCGTGGTGATCGGAATTGCCGCGCTTGCCACCTATACTCTGTGGAACCGCGCCAATCCGCCGGTTGCCGCGCCAACTGTCCCGGTAGGCCAGACGGAAGAGGGCTTCTGGTACAAGGGCAACCCTGACGCCCCGGTGACCGTAACCGAGTACGCCGATTACCAGTGCCCTTCCTGCGCCTACTACGAACGCAACCTGGCCCCGATCATCTCCCGCGACTACATCGAGACCGGCAAGGTCAAGTTCGTCTACCATGAGGTGCCGCTCGACAGCCACCGCCACGCCGTGGCCGCCGCCGCCGCCGCCCGCTGTGCCGGCGAGCAGAACAAGTTCTGGCAGATGCACGCTATGCTCTACCTCAACCAGCAGCAGTGGTCGCCCCTGAACAATGTGCAGAATGTCTTCAGCGGCTATGCCGGGCAGCTGGGCCTCGACCGCACCGCCTTCGACGCCTGCATGAGCAGCGGCGCTCAGGCCCGGGCCGTCACCGCGGCAGCCGAGGCGGCCTTCGCCGCCGGGGTGAACGCGACGCCGACCTTCAACGTGAACGGTCAGATCGTTGATATGCGCGGCCTTCCCGGCGCCATCGAGGCGGCCCTGCGGGCGGCTGGCAAGTAGCGATAGCACCGGCATCAACTGAACACGTTGGCGCCGCAGAGGGGCGCAAAAGGCTTCAGAAAGCACATCCTCTGCGCGCTCTGCGTGAATCCGAACACGTCCCGGCAAGCTCATTGACAGCCCGTATCCGCGCGGTTATAATGCCGCGGTTCTTGCCTCTACATCGCAGAAGTCAGGTGCCTCGTGCGTAACCGGGAACTTCTTTCGCTCATCCTCATCGCGGTCGTGACAGCCCTGGCCCTCTGGATCAATCTGGCCCCCGGCCAGACGTTCCTGGGCCGCGATGTCAGCTTCCGTCTCGGTCTCGATCTGCAGGGCGGCATCCAGGTGCTGCTCCGCTCGACCGACCCCGAAACCACCCCTGAGGAGATGGAAACCGCCCGCCGGGTGATCGAACGGCGCGTTAACGCCCTTGGCGTCGGTGAAACGGTGGTGCAGCTCGCCGGGAACGACCGGGTGATTGTCGAACTGCCCGGCGTAGAGAACCCCGAGCAGGCTATTGACACCCTGCGCGGCACCGGGCGGCTGGAGTTCATTGACCCGCAGGGACAGTTCCTGGCCCCTGGCACGGTTGTGCGCACCAGTAACAGCCCCAATCCGCCCCAGTTGAGCGCCGCCGAGGGGGTGACCGAGACCGTTGATCCCGCCACCCTCGGCCCGATCTACCAGAGCATCACCGATGGGGCCGACCTTGATACCGGTTCGGTCCAGCCAACTATTTCTCAAACCGGCGTTACCAGCCGCCCCGCCGTGTCCTTCACCTTCCGCGGCGAATCGGCCACGCGCCTGGCCCAGTTCACCGCCAGCAACGTCGGCCAGCCGATGTGCATCGTCCTGGATAATCGCGTCGTCAGTTGCCCCGTGATTGACGCCGCGCTGACCGATGGCTCCGGGGTGATTACGACCAACAGCGTTGAGGATCGCGATGCCATCCTCAATCAGTTGAAATACGGCGCCCTCCCGGTTCCCCTGGTCGTAGAAACTACCCGCTCGATCACCGCCACCCTGGGGCAGGAGTCGGTCCAGGCCAGTATTATCGCGGGCACGGTGGGCCTGGTGGTGGTGGCCCTGTTCATGATCCTCTTCTACCGCTTCCCCGGCATTCTGGCGACCCTGGCGCTGATCATTTACACGCTGATCAGCTTCGCGATCTACCGCTTCGTGCCTATCACGCTGACCCTGCCCGGCATTGCCGGCTTTGTGCTCTCGATCGGCCTGGCGGTGGACGCGAATGTGTTGATCTTCGCCCGGCTCCGCGAGGAGTACCGGCGGGGCCGCGACATTCGCAGCGCCCTGGAACTGGGCTTCGAGGAGTCCTGGCCGGCCATTCGCGATTCGAGCGTTTCGACCCTGATCACCTGCGCGGTGCTCTTTGTCTTCGGCAGCAATTTCGGGGTGAGCATCATTCAGGGCTTCGCGCTGACCCTGGGCCTCGGCATCCTGATCAGTCTCTTCACGGCGGTGGTGGTGACGCGCACCTTCCTGCGCCTGGCCACGCCGCTGTTCCGCGAAGAGCGAGCCTGGCTCTTCGGCATTGATCGCCGCGAGTCCCTGGCGGCGCCGCCCGCCGGACCCAAGGTGGTGTAGAACAGTTATGGAAAAACTTGTCGCCCGGCGCTACTGGTGGTTTCTTCTCTCCCTGCTGATGATCCTGCCGGGCATGTACTTCATGCTCCTGCATCCGCTGGTCACCACGGGGAAGTTCGCCCTTGGTCTGCGTCCCAGCATTGATTTTAGCGGCGGCGCTCTGTGGGAGTTGCGCTTCGCCGACAAGGCCCCTGGCGAAATCAGCGACGAGGCCGTGGCGGCGGTGTTCGCCGCTCAGGGCTTCGACAACGCCCAGGTGCGCATGAGCCAGGTTGAACTCGAAGGCCGCCAGGTGGCCGACGCGATTGTGCGTACCCGCCCCCTCAGCGAAACCAACCCCCGCGAAGAGACCGCCGCGGTCGAGGCCGCTCTACAGGCCGAGTTCGGGACGGTGACCCGCGAACGACTGGAAAGCGTCGGCCCCACCGTCAGCCAGGAGAGCACCCGCAGCGCGATCATCGCCGTGGTCGTCGCCACGCTGATCATTCTGCTCTACCTGACGTGGGCCTTCCGCAAGGCGCCCCATCCGGTGCGCTACGGGATCTGCGCTATCCTGGCGATGATCCACGATGTGCTCGTCGTCCTGGGGATCGCGGCGATCTTCAGCACCTTCAACCCGCGCTTCGAGGTGGATGCGCTGTTCCTCACCGCTCTGCTCACCATTTTGAGCTTTTCGGTGCACGATACTATCGTCGTCTTCGATCGCATCCGCGAGAACCTGATCAATCGCCATCCCGCCGAAACCTTCGATGATATCGTCAACCACAGCATCGTGCAGACCCTGCCGCGCTCGATCAACACGCAGTTGACCACGTTCTTCACCCTCACCGCCCTGCTGCTCTTCGGCGGGGAGACGATCCAGAACTTCGTGCTGATCATGCTGATCGGCCTGATCAGCGGCACCTACTCATCAATCTTCAACGCCGCGCAGTTGCTCGTCGTCTGGGAGCACCGCGAGTGGCGCCGCTGGTTTGGCCGGGGCGGCTCCAGCGCCGACGAGCGCAGCGCCGCCCCCGCCAATTAGCGCCGTTCTCAGACCGGTTGCAATCCAAAATCCAAAATCCAAAATCCAACAATATGGTTATCACCTTCCTCACCGATTTCGGCTACGCAGACGCCTATGTCGGGGCGATGAAGGGCGTGGCCCTGGGGATCTGCCCCGGGGCCACACTCATTGACATTACCCACGCCGTGCCGCCCCAGGACGTGCTGGCGGGCGCGTTGCTCCTGCCGGCCTATGTGCCTTTCTACCCGCCTGATAGCGTGCACGTGGCCGTGGTGGACCCCGGGGTGGGCAGCGAGCGCCGGGGACTGGCGCTGGAAGCGTGGCTGAATGGAGCGCGGCAGGTGCTGGTCGGCCCCGACAACGGGCTATTCTGGCCGTTGCTGGCCGGCGCCGAGCGCTTTCGCGCCGTCAGCCTGACCGAGGCGCGCTACTGGCGCCCCCGGGTCGCGCCTACCTTCCACGGGCGCGACGTGTTTACGCCCGTGGCCGCGCATCTCGCCGCCGGTCTGCCGCTTGAGGCCCTGGGATCGCCGGTGAACGACCTGGCGCGCCTGGACCTGCCGCCGGTGCGCCGGGAGGCAGGCGCGCTTCAGGGCGAGATTCTGGCCATCGATCACTTCGGGAACTGCGCGAGCAATATCCGCGACGCGGATCTCGCCAGCCTCGGGGAACCGTCAACGCTCCGGGTCCTTGTAGCCGGGCGCGATCTGGGGCCGCTGCGGCGCACCTTCGCCGACGTCGCAGTGGGCGCGGCCCTGGCGCTGATCAACAGCGCTGGTTACCTGGAAGTGGCCGTGCGCGACGGCAGAGCCGACACGGCGCTCGGTCTGCGGCGCGGCGCGCCCGTTCAGGTGGAAGTCCGCTCCCCTGACGCCTGACGGCCCGCGGAGGGGCGATCTCCCCATCTCTCAGATGAGCGTTATCCGCAGGAAGGCGTTCGCGCCCAATAATTTCATTAAAAGTGAAAACTTTTAGTCGTATGATTACAGCATGAATGAAAACTCCTGGGCAACCCGCTGGTCGAAAGACTAGATCCGGGCCATGCTGCTGGAACAGTTCCAGGCTTTCTGGCGTCGCGACACCGGCATCGAGCGCGCCCAACTGGCGCAACTCGAGCGCGCGGCCCCGTTGCCCCACGCGGTGATCATCTCCGGCCTGCGGCGCGTCGGCAAGTCCACCCTGCTGGCGCAACTGGCCTACCGGCTCGGCGAAGACGCTTTCTATTATGTCAACTTTGAAGACGAGCGCTTTCTCGGCTTCCAGGCCGACGACGCGAATGACCTCTACGCGCACCTGGTCGAATTGTTTGGCGAGCGCGGAGTTTTCCTGGTTGACGAGATCCAGAATGTGCCCGGCTGGGAGCGCTTTGCGCGCCGCTTTATGGACCTGGGGCTGAAGTTCTACATTACTGGCTCGAACGCCGCGCTGCTCAGCCGCGAGTTGGGCTCGCGCCTGACGGGACGCTATGTGCCGGTGGAACTGTTTCCCTTCTCCTTCGCCGAATTCCTGCGCTTTCGCGGCTACCCGCCGCCCGACCTGACCCGGCTGACCACGGTTGAGGCCGCCCGTCTACAAGGCCATCTTGCTGACTATCTGCGCCTGGGCGGCATCCCGGAACCGTTGAAGTATCCCGACTTGCCGCTGGCGCGCACCCTCTACGACGATGTGCTATACCGCGATATCGCCACACGCTACCGGATCGAGGAGGTGCGTGCGCTTAAGGCGCTGGCTTTCTACCTTATGAGCAACCCGGCCGGGCGAGTATCGTTTAACAAGCTCAAGGAGCAACTCCGGCTGGGCAGCGTCAACACGGTCAAGAACTACGTCGAGTACCTGGAGAATAGCTGGCTCATCTTTACCGTCAACGTCTACGATTTTTCGGTCAAGCGCCAGCAGATCGCGCCGAAAAAGGTCTACGCCATCGACACCGGCCTGGCGAACGCGGTCGGCTTCTTCTTCTCTCCGAATACGGGAAAGCTGTTGAAGAACCTGGTGTTCCTGGCGCTGCGGCGGCAGACGCCCGAGGTGTACTACTACACCTCGCCAGGCGGCTACGAGATAGATTTCTACCTGCCGCGGACGGGCGAGTTGATCCAGGTCAGCCAGAATTTGGCGCAGCCGGCCACGCGCGAGCGTGAGATACGCGCCTTGAGTGACGCGCTGCACGGCCTGGGCCTGACCCACGGTTTGATCCTGACCGACGCCAGCGCCGCGCCAACCGAAACGGACGGCCTCACTATCGAGGTGCGCTCCGTGGTCGAGTGGCTGCTGGCACAATGAACGTGGGTTGTGGGGAGGCGAGAGCACTGACCGGAAGGTTTAATAGTCTGTGAACGAAGTTTTTCGCTAAACCTCCGCCCCCTCCCCAACCCTCCCCCGCTGGGGGAGGGAGTCCGGCGCCTCCCCCCGTTGGGGGGAGGTTGGGAGGGGGGTAGAAATGCGCGGAAACTTCGTTCACAGACTATTTAATCCACTAAGGACCCTGAGCCGTGTGGCTCGCTACGCTCGTGCCGCGATCGTTGCGGATTAACCTTTTCGAGAAACGCTATAGCGCGCCTCCCCGCGACCTGCCAGAACATCAGCGTGACGCCTGCACCTCCAGATGCGCCGCGCCCGACCCGCAATCCACAATCGGCAATCTACCATCGCGCTACGCCTCTGCGCCGTCACGCAGCCGCCGGGCCGCGGCGACGAAGCGCGCGGCGAGATGGGGGGCGGCCAGCCAGTGGATGTGGACGTAGGAGGCCAGGACGTTGCCCGCGCAGGCCCCTTCGGGGCGCGCGTCGGGGCGCAGGGCGTCGGGCAGGCAGGTGTAGAGCCAGGGGAGATCGGCGGGCCGGTCCTCCCAGACCGAGTAGTGAAACTCGTGGCCGCGGACGGTTTCGCCGCTCTCCCACAACCAGCTCGCGCCGCTGGCCCGCACAGTGCGGTAGCCCAGGGTCAGGCGCGGGGTCATAACCGAGCGCCCGGGCAGCAGGCCCACCATCGGATGGGCCTGGCCAGCGGCGTCAATCAGGGTCTCGGTGAGGTACATCAAACCACCGCATTCAGCGTAGATCGGCAGGCCGCGGGCGGCGGCGGCGCGAATGGCCGCGCGCATGGACTCGTTGGCGCTCAACTGCGCGGCGTAGAGTTCGGGAAAGCCGCCGCAGAGGTAGAGCGCCCCTGCGCCGGGCGGCAGGCCCGCGTCGCGCAGGGGGCTGAAGAAGACAATGGTGGCCCCGGCGTCGCGTAGGAGGTCGAGGTTGTCGTCGTAGAGAAAGCTGAAGGCTTCGTCGCGGCTCACGGCAATGATCGGCGCTTCGTCGCCGGAGGGAGCGTTGTTGAGCGCGAAGGGTGGTTCTGGCGCTGCTGCGGGTAACGCGGACGCGGGCAGGTCGAGGGGGGGCGCGGCGCGGGCCAGGGTCAGGAGGGCCTCGAGGTCCACGCCGGCTTCGATGCGCGCGCGCACCTCATCGAGCCAGGACTGCCAGCGGCCCGCTTCGGCGGTGGGTACCAGGCCCAGGTGGCGCTCGGGCAGGGTAATGGCTTCGTCGCGCAGCAGCGCGCCGAGGACGGGCAGGCCCGCGTCGCCTTCGATGGCCGCGCGCACCATGGCGGTGTGGCGAGGGCTGCCAGCGCGGTTGAGGATGACGCCCACGACGCGCACCCGGGGGTCGAAGTCGCGCAGGCCGGCGACGAGGGCCGCGGCGGTACGGGCCATGGCCCGCACGTCGAGCACGATCACGACCGGGGCGCCGGTCAGCCGGGCGATGTGGGCGCTGCTGCCGGTGTCGTCGTCGCCGGCGTAGCCGTCGAAGAGGCCCATCACGCCCTCGATCAGCGCCAGGTCGGCGCCCGCGCTGCGCCGCGCCAGCACCTCGGGGATGCGTTCCGGGGGCACGAGCCAGGCATCGAGATTGGCGCAGGGGCGCCCGGCGGCCAGGGCATGGTAGCTGGGGTCAATATAGTCCGGCCCGCACTTGAAGGGCGCCACCGCCAGACCCCGCGCGCTCAGGGCGGCGATCAGGCCGGCGGTGATGGTAGTTTTGCCGCTGCCGCTCATCGGCGCGGCCAGCAGCAGCCGTGGCAGCGCAATGCTCATGGGTTGCTCCGCTCCGAAAGATGGGCGTGCCGGGCCGCTTCATCGAACGGCACAAAGTGCTCCGCGGCCAGCTCCGGGTCGAACCAGGCCATATCGTCGGCCAGGGCGACGACATCGCCGATCACCAGCACGGCGGGCGTCGGCAGAGGTTGGGCCTGCAGGGCCGCGGGCAGGCTGTCCAGGGTGGCCCGCAGAACCCGCTGCTCATGGGTGGTGGCGCGGCTGATGACCGCCACGGGGGTGTCGGGGGCGCGCCCGGCCTCCCGCAGGGCGGCGCAGATGGCCTCGGTACGGTGCAGGCCCATCAGCACCACCAGGGTGGGCACGCGGGCCAGGGCGGCCCAGTCCAGGTGATGGGGGGTGCTGGGCGCTTCGTGCCCGGTGACCACGGCGAAGCCGCTGGCCAGGCCGCGGAAGGTGAGCGGGATGCCGGCGTAGGCCGGGGCGGCCAGGGCCGAGGAGACGCCGGGCACGATCTCAAAGGGCAGCTCGGCCCGCGCCAGGGCCAGGGCCTCCTCGCCGGCATGGCCGAAGACGCCGGGGTCGCCGCCTTTGAGCCGCACCACCCGCCGCCCGGCCCGCGCGTGGGCCACAAGCAGGTCGGTGATGGCGTCTTGCTCCAGGGTATGGCGGTCGTGAGTCTTGCCGACGAAGATCAACTCGGCGCCCGCGGGCGTCTGCTCCAGCAGTTCGGGGGCCACCAGCCAGTCGTAGAGCACCACGTCGGCCTGGCGCAGCAGGGTCAGCCCGCGGAGGGTGATCAGGTCGGCCCGGCCCGGCCCGGCGCCGACCAGGTAGGCTTTGCCGCCGGGCGCCGCTCTCGCAGGGCGTCGGTCGGGCGCGGGCGCTCCCTCGGCGGACGGCGGCGCGCTGCCGGGCTGCCCGTTGGGGGAGCGGCCTTCGAGCCAGGCGGCGATGGCGTCGCGCAGGGCCGCGGAGCGCCCCGGCGCCGCGCCGCCGCTGCTGACGGCGATGGTCATCTCGCCAGAGCGGTGGAGCGCCGGCAGGTGGAAATCGCCCTCCTCCGGGGCGTCGGCGACGTTGCACAGCGCGCCGTGGAGGGCGGCGTCGCGAGCGACACGGGCATTCACCTCGCGCTCGTTCGTCGCGGCGAAGACCAGGCGCGCCCCGGCCAGGTCGCCGGGGGCGTAGGCGCGCGGCGTCCAGACGATGCGCCCGGCGGCGGCCCAGGCCCGGAGTTGCGGACTGGCCTCCGGGCTGATCAGCCGCACCCGCGCCCCCGCCTCCAGCAACCCCCGCACCTTGCGCTCACCCACTGGCCCTCCGCCGACGACCACCACCGGCGCGTCCCTCAGGTTGGTGAGCACGATGGGGTAGGGAGAGGGAGGTGTGGAGGTGTGGAGGTGTGGAGGTGTGGAGGTGTGGAGGTGTGGAGGCGGGGATACGGGGCGAGTTCTGGCTTCGTAGCCGCGGGGGGTGACGAGGCGCCCGGCGAGGGGGTAGCTCTGGCTGTTGCCCACCAGCACCACGGTGAACATATCGGCCTGGGAGGGGTCAACCTCGGCCAGGGTGGTGAGGGTAACATGCTCATCGGCGCGCATTACGTTGCGCCCCAGGGCCACGGGGGTTTCCGGCGGGCGATGGGCGCGCAGGATGGCCAGGGCCGCGCCGAGGTGCCAGTGGCGCTCGCGGGAGCGCGGGTTGTAGAAGGCCACCACATAGTCGGCGGCGGCGGCGGCGGCGATGCGGCGCTCGATCACCTCCCAGGGCGTGAGCAGGTCGCTCAGACTGATCACGCTGAAGTCGTGGCTGATCGGCGCGCCCAGGCGAGCCGCCAGGGCCTGAAAGGCGCTGATACCGGGCAGCACCTCCACCGAGGGCCGCGTACCGTCCCACCCCTCGTTGCGGAGGTGCTCGAAGACCGGGGCGGCCATGGCGTAGATGCCAATGTCGCCGCTGCTGATCAGCGCCACCCGGCGCCCGGCCCGCGCCAGGTCGAGGGCCTGCCGCGCCCGGCCCAGCTCGTCGCCCATTGCCGGAGTGATCAGCACCTCCTGGTGGGGCGCCAGCAGCGGGCGCACCAGTTCGACGTAAACGCCGTAACCCACCACCACCTCGGCCTCCTGGAGCGCCTGCCGGGCCGCCAGGGTCAACTGCCTCAGGTCGCCAGGGCCGATGCTGACCAGGGTGAGGTGGCCGGGGGAGGAGGTGTGGAGGTGTGGAGGTGTGGAGGTGTGGAGGTGTGGAGGTGTGGAGGTGACGAACTCGGGCCACGCGGCCGTATCGGGGCGCAGGGCCACGGCGACCGTGCAGCGGGCGAAGGCGCGCTTGGGGAGCAGGAGCGGCCCGCCTGCCACCACGACGGCGCAGGGTTCGGCCACGCCGGGCAGGTCGGTGTGGGCGCTGGCGGCGCTGGGGTTGAAGTCGGCGGGATCGAGGGCCCGGAGGCGCGCGTCGGGTACGATGACCAGCGGCAGGCCCCGTTCCTCGGCCAGGGCCTTCAGCCCTGGCTCATCGGCTTTGAGCGCGGCGGTTGCCAGGGCGGCCAGGCAGCGTGGGTCAAGACCGGCATCGGCCAGCGCGGCATCCAGGGCGGCGCGCACCTCCTCGACGGGCACGCCGCGGCGGCAGCCGATGCCGGCCACCAGGACGGGCGGCGCGTAGCGCACGGTTCTGTCGCGCAGGGCCGGCCAGTGCTCCGCCAGGGCGCGCTGGCTGACCAGCAGCGCGGCGGCGAAGCGCGGGTCGGTGAGGTCCGCCGGGTCATCAACGAAGGTAAGATCGGGGCATGCAGCGAGCCAGGTCTCGAGCTGGCGGCGCTGGTGGGGAAGCGCCGGGTCCACGTAGCAGCCCAGCGGTTCGCCGTTGACCAGACAGGCCATAGCGTGGGTCAGGGCTGCGTCTTCGACGATGCGCCAGCCGGCCTCCTGGCCAAGACGGTCGAGGGCGGGCAGGCCCTGGGTGTCGCTGGCGGTGGTGATCGCGGGCTGGCCCCCGGTGAACGCGGCGATGCGCCGGGCCAGGTCGTTGGCCCCGGCGCGGTGGCCGCCGAGCAGCGGCACCACGGCGCGACCGGCTTCGTCCAGGCAGATCACGGCGGGATCTACGCCTTTGTGGGTGAGCAGAGGGGCAACGGCGCGCACGGCGATGCCCGTGGCCATCACCAGCACCAGGGCGCGGGCGCGGCCCCAGAGGGTCCGCACCAAATCGCGCGCCGGGCCGGTGTAGGTCGTGGCACCCGGGGCCTCGGCGGCGAGCTTCGCCGGCGCATAGGCCGTGGCCCCCAGTTCCGGGGCCAGCCGGGCGGCCAGGCGCGCTCCCGCGCGGGTGACGGCGATCACTGCGGTGTGGGGCGCTTCGGCCGGCTCCGCCGGCGCGTCGGTGGTCGCCTGCCGCCGCCGGTAGCCGTGGGCGAACTCCGGATCGTACAGCCGGCTGCGCGTGGCGGGCCGCGCAGCGCCCAGGGCTGGGCCGACCAGGATCAGGGCGTGGCGGGTGAGGCCGGCTTCGCGCACCTGAGGGGCGATGTCGGCCAGCGTGCCGGTGATGACCCGCTCGTCGGGCCAGGTGGCCCGGTAGACCACCGCGACCGGCGTATCAGGGGCATAGGCGCCGCCGGCCAGCAACTCGGCTACCACCTGCTCAATCTGGCCCACGCTGAGGTAGAGCGCCAGCGAGGCGCCGTGGGCGGCCAGCCCGCGCATGGCCTCGCCGGGAGGCACGGGGGTGCGCCCGGCCACCCGCGTGACGATGAGCGTCTGGGTCACCTCGGGCACGGTCAACTCGACGCCGAGGCGAGCCGCGGCGGCAAAGGCCGCTGTAACCCCCGGCACAATCTCGTAGGGGACGCCCTGCTCATCGAGGGCGGCCATCTGCTCGTGGATCGCGCCGTAGAGGGAGGGATCGCCGGTGTGGACCCGGGCCACCACCCCGCCCGCCCGCGCCGTTTCGACCATCAGGGCGACGATCTGCTCCAGATCCAGACCGGCGCTGCCGACCACGCGGGCGGTGGGTCGGGCATAAGCAGCCGGCACCGCCTCGTCCACCAGGCTGTCGGCGTAGAGGATCAGGTCAGCCCGGGCGATGATATCGCGCCCGCGGACGGTGATCAGATCGGGGGCGCCCGGTCCCGCGCCGATGAAGTAGACGGTACCGGGGGTGACGGGGTAACTCATAAACGGTCTCCTCGGCGAACAATCACGAGCGACAGATAGGGGCGATTGTGGAGGTCGAGGCTGCGCAGGTCGCGGGCGATCAACTCTTCGGGCATGCCGACGTATTCGGCGTAGAGGGCCTGGTCGAGCAGGCCGGTCTCCTCCAGGGCGGCAACGATGCGGGGAAGAGCCGGGCCGGCCTTGAGCAGCACGACGGTCTCGAAATCGGTGAGCAGGCGCCGCAGGCGCTCCGGGTCGTCCTCGTGGCTGGCGGGCAGCACGACCAGGCGCTCATCGGCCAGGGCCAGGGGCAGGGCGCCGGCCGCTGCCGCCGCGGCGAAGGAGGTCACCCCGGGGATGATCCGCAGTTGCAGTCGGGGAGCCAGGAGAGTCAGTTCGCGCCACAGGTAGGTGACCGTGCCATAGAGCAGCGGATCGCCAAGCAGCAGATAGGCTCCGCGTTGCCCGGCGCCCAGGGCCGTGGCGATGGTCGCCGCGGCCTCGCGCCAGGCCGGGCGCAGTTGGGCCGCGTCGCGGACCATGGGCAGCGCCAGCTCGACGACCCGCTGCCGGGCGGGGTCGAGCCAGGGGCCAGCAATGCGCAGGGCGATGCTCTGCGCGCCGTCGCGGCTGCGGGGCGCGAAGACCACCTCAGCGGCCTGGATGGCCCGCAACCCCTTGAGGGTGATCAACTCGGGGTCCCCCGGCCCCAGACCGACTACGGTAAGCTCTGGTTCAAACGCGCCTGAAAATGTAGTTTCCATCTTTGTGCCTTTTTCGGGAGGTGCGGAGGGCAGCGCCCCTCGGAGCAAAAAGGGTTTCTTTCCGGGGGCCTGCGCTCCCCAGGCCCCCGCCCGACAAGGTCGTTGTTCGTTGGTCTTGGCGGCTAAGCCGCCAAGACCAACGAATAACCCGGGGTTCGGGGCAAGCCCCGTAGGTATTTGCAACAGCCCTGTCCAGAATCCGCGCCCGAGCGCGGCGGAACATCGTAATATGCTTTCCAGTATGCGCGAGGCAGACGATCCTGAAGTAACACCACGCCTGGCGACCCGCTTTCTGCGCCTGGCGCTCTGCCGGGCGGCGCGGGGCACGGGCTCACAAGTTGCGTTTTACACCCGGCGCACGGCTATGCAACCGGTTCCTGACCTCGATGCCATCCTCGGACCGCTACCCTGGGCGCTAGTTGGGGGCCTGGCGCTACGGGCCTATCTGCCCGAGCGCCCGACGCTGGATGTAGCCATTCTCATCCACGAACGCGACGCGCCGGCAGCGCAAAAGGACCTGCTTGACGCCGGGTACCGCTTCGTGGGCGCGTTGAGCATCGGTGGCTTTACGGTGCAACGGAACGATGCAGCGTTGCTCGACGTATTGACCCGTTCCGATCCCTGGCTCGACGAGGCGCTGCACAATCCGTCCCGCGATCCGGCCGGCTTCCCCGTCCTGGGACGGCCGTTCTTGATCCTGATCAAGCTCCAGGCCGGTCGCACCCAGGATCTGGCCGACATCCAGCGTCTGCTCGCCTTTACCCCGCCCGCCGAACGCCAGATGGTACGCGAGGTAGTTGAGCGATACAATCCCGGGTTGCTGGAAGACCTCGATGCGCTTATCACCCTGGCCGATCTCGAGTTCGGATCATCGCATTATGACGACTTCCACCCCAGATGAGACGCATTTCACCGAAGAAACACGCCACTTAGAGCCTATCCGAATAACTCCTGCAGGAGGGTGGGGAAACCGGGTTTCCCCACGTCCCTCCCTGAGGGGAGGGGCTGGGAGGGCTACGCCCTCCTAGAAAAGGGATCGGATAACCAGGTTATCCGGATACGCTCTTAATTATGAAGATTAAGAACATACAATCGCCCTGTAGCCCGGCGGCTGAAGCCGCGGGCTACCCATGCGAAGCCCGCCAGCGCGGGCTATGCAGGATTTAATCGTAAGTCGTTACAACGCAGCAATGCGGCTTTATCCTCACGAAGCATCAGCCCCCTCTTTCACCCACGTCACCACAAACACCGGATTCAGCGCCTCCAGGCGCAGGTCGTCCTGGATCGGCGCGCCGCGGCTTATCTGGACCTGGTAGAGGCGCGCGTCGGGCAGGCGCTGGCGCGCCTCGTGCAACCGATCCAGGGTCACCAGGTTGAGCGCCAGGCGCCCGCCGGGGCGCAGGCACCGGCGGGCCAGGTCAAGCAGCGCGCCCAGGCGCCCGCCGCTGCCGCCGATGAAGATCGCGTCGGGAGAGGGCAGATTGGCGCAAGCATCGGGGGCCTCGCCGTGAACCAGGTGGAAGTTCGGGGCAGGGAAGCGACGCAGGTTCTCGCGGATGCGCTCGCACAGCGACTCCCGCCGCTCCACGGCGTAGACCGTGGCCGCCGGTTGCGCGCGGGCGGCCTCGATGCCCACCGACCCGCTGCCCGCCCCGATGTCCCACAGCACCTCGCCTGGCCCCAGGGCCAGCTCGGCCAGGCTCAGCAGGCGCACCTCGCGCTTGGTGATCAGCCCGGCATCGGCGCTGAAGGCCGCGTCGGGCAGGCCGGGGGCGCGGGCCGCCGGCAAAGCGGTTCGCGCCGCCTCCTCATCGGGCGGCTGGCCGCTCGCATCGCGCCAGACCACCAGCACATTCAGCGGCGCAAAGGTCTGAGCAGCCGCGTCTTCCAGCGTCGTGCGCACGATGCGCTGCCCGGTTTCACCCAGGTTCTCGCAGACGGCGCATGCCGCGGTGGGCGCCAGGCCGGCCTCGATCAGCGCCCGGGCGATCACCGCGGGACTGTGGCGGTCGTCGGTGAGGATGGCCGCCTTAGGCGCCTGCCGTACGCCGCGGACAACCTCGTCAAGGGGACGGGCATGGGCGCTGAGCAGCGCAGCGTCGTGCCAGGGTTCGCCCAGGGCGGCAAAGGCCAGTTGGTACGAAGTGGGTGCGGGGATGATCTCCAGCTCCTCGGCAGCAAACCAGCGCCGCAGACTGGCGCCGATGCCATACCATAGCGGATCACCTGAAGCCAGCACGACCGCCCGTTCCCCCCGCTCCAGGGCCGCGCGCAGGCGCCGGGCCACGAGCGGCAATCCCTGGCGCACGCTCAGCCGCTCGCCGCCAAAGGCAGGGAAGGCATCGAGATGACGCTCGCCACCGACCAGTAGATCGGCGCCCAGCACGCGAGCGATCAACGCCTCGGGAAGACCGGCGCAACCGGCGCCGGTCATGCCCACCACCAGGATGCGCCGGGAAGGTTCGGGGGCGGTTTGATTCATTGGAGCCTCTTAGTGGTCTGTGAACGAAGTTTCCTAGCATTTCTGCCCCCCTCCTAGCCTCCCCCCGTTGGGGGGAGGCGCCGGACTCCCTCCCCCAGCGGGGGAGGGTTGGGAAGGGGGCGGAGTTACCGAAAAACCTGGTTCACAGAGGACTAATCCATGTTGGATTCGTGCGGCCGATCTGCAAAGGTAAGGATAGAGGGGAACCCGAGACCCCCCGTTCTCAGGTGTAGGGTTTTCCGGTACATCCTCGCGTCACATGCCCCATCTGGAGCATTGGGACGCCCAACTTCCCCCTCTCCACCTACGGTGGAGAGGGAGGGTGAGGACCGAAAGCGCATTGGAATGCCGAAAACCTCTTCTCGCTCGAAAAACCCTACACCTGAGAGAGGCCCCCCCGCGCCCCGGCCCGCCGGGCGTCCCGGCGGGCCGGCACCGGCTGACGGAGAGCGGGGAAACCAGATTCCCCCACGCCCCTTCTTGCAAAGGAACGTTTCAGCGCCCATCGCTATCCTCGGATCGTTTTCGGGCCAGGACCGCGCCGTCGAAGTCCACCAGGACGGCCTCCAGGCGCATGCTGGCGTGAAACTGCTGCACGAAGCGTCTCATCTGCTCCAGGGCCATGGCGGTGAGATGTTCGAGAGGGGCCATTTCACCCCGGGCCTGGCAGATTTCCAGAAAATGGCGTCCGGTGTTGGCGCTCTCGGTTGCGGCAATCAGCTCGGGCGAAGCGCCGATCTCGCGGCACACCTGGGCGAGAAAGGCAAAGTCCACCGGATTGCCCGCAACGTGGGTAACCATACGGCCCTGGGCGGTCTTGATGATCCGGCTGATCATAGCGACCAGGGTGGCCTCACGCACGCCGTGGTTGACGCAGGCCCGCAGCGCCGCCCCGGTGAACACGCTGATCTCGACGAAAGCAACTTCGGGCAGATCGGGGAAGAGGCGCATCGCGTACTGCTCGGAGCGCGCCCCGGTAGCGAGCACGACCCGCTCGGGACTGTGGTAAGCGGCCATTTGCACCGCCTGCAACACGCTATGGCGCCAGGCGGCCGTGCTGTACGGGTACACCTTTCCGCTCGTGCCGAGAATGCTGATGCCCCCGATGATCCCCAGACGCGGGTTGAGGGTCTTGCGAGCCAGACGTTCGCCCTCGGGCACGCTGATGATCACCTCAAGCCCAATGCGCTCCAGGATTGCCGGCCCTTCGGGGGTGACCTCGCCCAGGGCCGCGAGCACGTTCTCGGTGATCTGCCGGCGCGGCACGGGGTTGATCGCCGCCTCGCCTACGGGCAGTCCCAGACCGGGCAGGGTCACCCGGCCTACGCCCGGGCCGCCGTCGAGACGCAGGCCCGGCTCGGGCGTCCGGCGCACTGTGGCGCAGATCAGCGCGCCGTGGGTCACGTCCGGGTCATCGCCCGCGTCCTTGCGCATGCAGCACGAGGCGGCATCAGCGTCGAGACGGCGCTCCAGCGGGGTCATCGCGGTCGTCTCGCCCGTGGGCAGGCTGACTGTCACCGTCTCGGGCCAGGCCCCCGTGAACAGGGCCATGGTAGCGGCGCGCGCCGCCGCAGCCGCGTTGGTGCCGGTAGTAAAGCCGGTGCGCATGCCGCGCCGGTTGCGCGGCGGTACGGGCGCATCCATACAGGTCACCATCACAATGCATCGTTCCCCGCGCCTGCCGCCAGACGCAGCAGGGCGTTGATCACCGCGACCGCCACAGTCGAGCCGCCCTTGCGACCGCTGGTGATTAGCCAGGGCACGGCGGTCACCTCGGCGAGGGCAGCCTTGCTCTCGGCAGCGCCAACAAAGCCCACCGGCACGCCGACGATGAGCGCCGGGCGCGCCCCCATCGCTACCAGGCGGATCACCTCTTCGAGAGCGGTGGGAGCGTTCCCGATGGCAACGATGGCGCCCTCCAGCAAGCCCCGTTCCGCGGCCAGGCGCATACTCTGCGCACCGCGGGTGACGCCGCTGGCGGCGGCGAAGGCTTGCACTTCGGGGTCATCAATCAGGCAGTGGAGCGATCCGCCCAGCGCTGCCAGGCGCCCGGCGTTGACGCCCACGCGCACCATATGCACATCGGTAAGCACCGCGCAGCCCGCCCGCAGCGCGTCCACTCCGGCCTCGACCGCGCCGGGGCTGGTCCGGACCAGGTCGGCAAACTCGAAATCGGCGGTTGAGTGAACAATGCGCTCGATCACTGCCGCCAGCGGCGGGTCGAAGGCGTGGCCACGCTCCGCCAGGCCCCGGCGGATAATGGCGAAAGACTCAGCCGCGATGGCGTGGGGATGGGTCGTCACGGGTGGACCTCCTCGTCGCTATGGTGGGCATGCCGGTGGTGATGACCGTCATGATGGTAACCATGGGCCTCGGCGTCAACGGCCCTCCGGCGGTAGATGCAGAGATCGCAGGTCATGGCCGCCGTACCAACCACGATCTCGCGGTAACGGGCTGCAGCGGCGATAAGCAGGCCCGGATGGGGAAAAAGGTGGTCGCCGACCAGGATCTCCAGCTCGGGGTGCTGCTCCTGGGCTACACGGGCCTGCCGCGCAATGTCGTCGCGCACGAAGCCGGTGAACAGCAGATACGGCAGCACCACCACCCGTTGCGCGCCCAGCCGCGCGCAGCGGGTCACCGCCTGCCCCACGTCCGGCCCGACGACGGCCTGGTAAGCGTATTCGACCAGCGGATGCCCGTACATCTCGGCGAGCAGGCGCGCCAGGCGGGGCAGTTCGGCGTTGCTCTGGGGATCCTTGCTGCCGCGCCCGACCACCAGGAGCGCCGTCGCATCGGGAGGCGCGGAGCGGGTGCTGTGGGCGAGGGCGGCGGCGGCGCGAGCGGCGAGGGTGTCGATGAGATGCAACTGCGAGCCGAGCGGCGCGCCGTAGCGCAGCCTCACGCCGGGGTGGGCGGCCTGCGCCTCGGCCAGCAGGTCGGGCACGTCGCGCTTCTGGTGGCGTCCCGCGCCCAGAAAGAGCGGCAGGGCGGCGATCTGGCGCGCGCCCGCCGCGACGCACCGGGCGAAGCCTTCGCCAATGGACGGTTCGGCAAGTTCGAGAAAGCAGGGCTGGATCGCCACACCCAGGTGCTGTCCCAGGTCCTCGGCGAAGCGGTAAAACTCGGCATTGCCCGCCGCGTCGGGGCTGCCGTGACCGATGAGCAGGAGCGCGTCCGGTTGGAAGTGCATAGCGGCCTCTACTTTATGATGAGCAAGACAATGGTTGCTGAAGGGCGATGCCCGGGTTACCTTCTCCTGCGGTCCTGCCCCCTTCCCTGACCCTCCCCTGCCAGAGGAGAGGATCAGGCTCCTCCCCCCAACGGGGGGAGGCCGGGAGGGGGGCAGAACCCCATAAATGGTAATGCGCCTATGACGCGTAACACGTTGAGGAGAGCGGGGAAACCGGGTTTCCCCACGCCCCTGCCTCCCGTTCAAGAACGTGACGCATTTCCCCACGCTCGCGCGCCGGGCAGCAAGGCGAGCGCTAAGAGGACCACCAGCGCCCGGCCGATCCGGCGGGCCTCGGCAATCAGCGCAGCGTCCGGGAGGCGCGGGCCATCACCCAGACGGTAGTGATCGCGTTTGGTCAGCGTCGTATCCAGCGCGCCGGCCATCGCCGCCATGGGCCAGCCAGCGTTGGGCGAGGCCGTCCGGCCCGCGTCACGCCGGGCAACGCGCCAGGCAGCAGCGCCGCGCCCGATGGTCATCTGCGCGGCCAGAGCGATCAGCGCGGCTGTCAGGCGGGCTGGCCCCAGGTTCAGCGCGTCGTCAAGGCGCGCCGCCGCCTTGCCCAGATACTCGTAGCGTTCGTTCCGGTAGCCCCACATGGCATCGGCGGTATTGACCAGGCGATACATCGCCAGCGCCGGCAGACCGCCGCTCAGATAAGCCAGGGCCGGGGCCACCAGGCTGTCGGAGAGATTCTCGGCCAACGACTCGATGGCCGCCGCGGCCACCTCGTCGGCACGGAGCTCGGCAGTGGGACGGCTGACCAGGTGCCAGCTCGCCAGGCGCCGCGCCTCCTCCAGGTCGCCAGTCTCCAGCGCAGCCTGTACCGCGCCCACGGCCCGGTCGAGGCTCCGGTAGGCCAGCAGGGTTGAGGCCAGCAAGCCCTGGATCAGAACCTGACGCGGCAGCAGCCAGGCGGTTCCACCGGCAAGCAGCGCACCGCCCGTCACCCAGAGGGCGCCCCATCCCAGGCGCGCCCGCGCGCTCCGGGGCGCAAGCCGCTCACCCAGGCGCATCCAGCTTCCGAGCAGCACCACCGGGTGCCAGGCATTCGGCGGATCGCCCAGCAGCGCGTCAGCGGCCAGGGCGACCAGCAGCGCCCGGCAGCGCGCCGCGAGGATCTCGGCCATGTTCGGGGGAGTGTTCACAACGCAGTCCGCTCCGCGTGTTCCGGTGAAGAAGGGTTCTCCTCAATCCTTCTGAGTAGTCTGTAAACGAAGTTTTTCGGTAACCCCCCCTCCCCAACCCTCTCCCGCCGGGGAAGGGAGTCCGGCGCCTCCCCGCTACGGGGTTTAGGCGGACAGAACGCATGAGCGCAGATGTGATTCATGGCGTTGGGATGCGCCGTTTCACCCTCACTCTCTGCCCCTCTCTTCCTGAGCGGGAGAAGGGGGAGTTGGGCCTCTCAGGTGTAGGGGTTTTCGAGCGCGAAAGGGTTTTCGGCATTCCGATGCGCTTACGATCCTCACCCCCCTTCCCCCCTCTCCCGCTCGCGGGAGAGGGGGGATTCGGGCGTCTCAATGCTTCAGATGGCGCATGCGACGCGAGGATGCGCCGGAAAACCCTACACCTGAGAACCCGGCCTCCCCCCCGTTGGGCAGGAGGCCGAGAGGAGGACGCCCCTTGAACGTCAACGCGCCTGTGAAGCCGTGCCAGGTCCAATCGAGATACCATCAACAACTATCCAGATCCAAAATCCAAAATCCAAAATCCAAAATAGCATCAGACTCCTATACACGCATCCGCGCCGATGAGGCGGCGCAACTCCGCGTCGCGGAAGACCTCGGCGGACGGCGCGACGGCGATCACCCGCCCCGCCTCCATCACCGCTACCAGATCGGCCCACTGACGCGCGGCGCTCAGATCGTGGGTCGCCAGCAACACCGCCACCCCCTGGGCGACCAGACGGTTGAAGATGGCCAAGACCTGCCGGCGCATCCAGGGGTCTAGACCAGACGTCACCTCGTCGGCCAGGATAACCCGTGGCGCCATGGCCAGCACCCCTGCCAGGGCCACCCGGAGCTTCTGCCCGCCGCTGAGAGCGTGGGTGGGCCGGTCAAGCAGATCGTCCACCTCGCACAGCGCGGCGGCATCGGCAACGCGCCGGCGCGCTTCGGCCAGATCCAGGCCCAGATTGAGCGGCCCGAAGCTAATGTCCTGAGCGACACTCGCACTGAACAACTGGTCGTCGGGATTCTGGAACACCAACCCCACCTGGCGGCGAGCGACGAGCAGGCCGCGACGGGTGTAGACCAGCGGCTCGCCGGCCACGCGCACCTGGCCGGATGAGGGGCGCAACAGGCCGTTGGCATGGAGCATCAATGTGCTTTTGCCCGCGCCATTGCGCCCCAGGAGGGCAACCCGCTGGCCCGCCTCCAGGCGCAGGCTGGCCCCGCGTAGAGCAGGTTCGGCGCTGCCAGGAAAGCGGTAGTGCAATTGTTCAAGTTCAAGCAGCGCGGTCATCGCCACGCTCCCGCCAGCAGCAGGCTGGCGGCAAGGGCCGCGCCGAACCACCGCGCGCGCCGGTCGCGCCGGTAGTCGAGGGGCAGCACACGGAGCGGCCCGGCCAGGCCCCGGCTCTCCAGCGCCATCTGCAGGCGCTGGCTGCGCCGGTAGGCATCGAGGAAGAGCTGGCTCCCCAGCAGACCGGCGCTGCGCAGCGCGCGCCAGGGACCGGCGTAGCCCAGACGGGCGTCCTGCGCGGTGGCCATGCGCTGGAGGCTCTCAAGCAACACAAAGATCGCCCGGTAGGTCAGGCTGATCAGATCGATCAGCGTCTCAGGCGCGCGCAGACGGCGCAGCAGTTCGATCAGATCGAGCAACGGCGTGGTGAGAATGAGAAAGTTCAGCGCCGCCGCGCAGCCCAGGGCGCGGGTGAAGAGGCGCATTGCCAGGGCCAGGGACTCGGCGCTGCTGCCGAGCCAGAGCGGGCCAAGGCGCACCGCCGGCATTGGCAGAGGGGCCGGACTGACATTGACGGCTACACCGACCAGCGAGAGGAGCAAGAACGGCGCCTCGGCAAGCAACGCGCGCCCGAAGACCGGCGCGGGCACCCGCGCCCACAGGGTCGCCAGCGCGAACATCCACCCCAGCGTGAGCAACCCGACCGCCGGCTGGTCCAGCGCCAGACAGAGCAGCATGGCCAGTAGCGCCAGGCCACCCTTCTGAGCCGGGTCCAGCTCGCGGATGGCGTTGGTGTAGGCGTAGCGGTCAATGATGTGCATCGTTTTTGTTCAAGCTGTAGAGCCGTGGAGCTGTGGAGCTGTAGAGCTGTGGAGCTGTAGATTTGCAGGTATTCTTTCACACCTCCACACCTCCACACTGGATCGCCACGACCAGATCGCTATCCTGCTCGAATTTGCAGGTATTCTTTCACACCTCCACACCTCCACACCTCCACACCTCCACACCCTCACTCACCGGGTCACCCGCTCACCGGCGGCCTGCCCGGTCGGGGCGCTCTCCGCCAAGGTCGAGGCGCGGGCCTGGCGCTGGCCGTGCTTCAACCCGAAGAAGTAGCCGATCAGCCCGGCGCCGATGGCTGCCTGCACGGCGAAGAGCAGGCTTTCGGTCTCGCCGCCGGGCGGCTCGAACAGCGGTTTGAACCACGGCTCATAGTCGGGGGCCACTTCACCAATGGCCTCTTCAGCCGCTGCATCGGCCCCGCCGAACTCCGAGTCGCGGATGAACAGCAGGGGAAGAATCGCCAGGACCACCACAACGCCCAGCAGCAGTAGCGTAACGCCCCACCCGAAGGGTTTCGCCTGCATGGCTATGCTCCTTTCAGCACGCCAAGGGTCTGGAGTTCAGTCTCGGCATTCCTCTGCAACGCATTGAAGATCACCACAGTCAGAATGCCCTCGCTGATCGCCAGGGGGATCTGGGTCACGGCGAAGATCGTCCCGAACTTGGCGAACGAGGCTACGAACCCGCCGGTCGCATCGGGATAGGCCAGAGCCAGTTGCACCGATGTAACGACATAGGTGGCAAGATCGGCCAGGGCCGCGGCGAGAAACACCGCCAGCCAGATTGGCGCGCGACCCTTCAGCCCTTTCCAGACGCCCCAGGCCACCAGCGGCCCGACCACGGCCATGCTGAAGGCATTGGCCCCCAGGGTAGTCAGGCCGCCGTGGGCCAGCAGCAGGGCCTGGAAGAGGAGGACAATCGTGCCGAGCACGCTCATCACCATTGGCCCGAAGAGGATCGTTCCCAGGCCCGTGCCCGTGGGATGGCTGCTTGAACCGGTGACGCTGGGGAGCTTCAGAGCGCTGAGCACGAAGGTGAAAGCTCCGGCCAGCCCCAGCAGCAGCCGGGTTTCAGGCTTCTCGACGATCAGGCGATTGATCTGGCGCAGCCCGATCACCCAGAACGGAATCGTGACGACGAACCAGAACGCGGCCCAGAGCGGGGGCAGAAAGCCCTCCATAATGTGCATCGCATAAGCCGGGCGCGCCTCGAAGACAAGCAACACCGCTGCTCCGGCGGCGACCGGCAACCAGCGTTTCAAGTGGTCGTTCATAGCATTTGTCCTCACCTGAAAAGACGGGGCCTGCGGCCTCGCAACATTGCGCGTCCCAGCGCGGCGCCAGCGCACCGTCCCGGAACGCAGTTTTCGGAGGGGCTATGCCCATCCGTGATTTCCCCGTAGCATTTCTCGAAACGACGGATCCACAACTGGCGGCGCGAGCGCGGCGAGCCATACGGCTCAGGATCCTCTGCGGATCAATCATTTCGGCGCTCTAAAACTCAATCCCCGGCTGGGCCCTGAGCCCCTGATCGCGGAAGGGGTGCTTGACCTCACGCATCTCGGTCACCAGATCGGCGGCATCAATCAGGGCCTGTGGAGCGTCGCGCCCGGTGATGATCAGGTGCAGCATCGGGGGCTTGTGCTCGCGAATCCAGGCGACCACCTCGTGGGTATCGAGCCAGCCGAAATGCAGCACGTAGGTGAACTCATCGAGCAAAAAGACGTCGTAGTCGCCGGAGACGATCTTCGCTTTGGCCGTTTCCCAGCCGTGCAGCGCCCTGGCCTGGGTCTCATCGAGATCGCGGCTGGTCCAGGTGAAGCCATCGCCCATGGGCGTGAGGGTGATGCCCATGCGCTCAAGGGCGCGCAGTTCGCCGTAGTTGGCATTCTCGTGCTTGATGAACTGGATGCCGCCGACCCGCAGATCGCGGCCCCAGGCGCGCAACAGGATGCCAAGGGCGGCGGTGGTTTTGCCCTTGCCATTGCCGGTGTTGACGATGAGCAGACCCTTGCGGGCGCGGTTGGCGCGCGCGGCCTTCCGGCGCTCTTCAGCTTCAGGGGTGGAGTCGATCCGGGTTCCGCCCGGCTCTGCGGGTGTTTCGGCAGTCATAGCTATTTCCGTGCTTCTGGATAACCGGCTCTCAGGGTGGCCTCAACCTTCCAGCCTGGGACTCTGGGGAAAGCGATGTGTGAACGACGTTTTTCGGTAACCCCGCCCTCTCCCCCACCCTCCTTCGCTGAGGAAGGGACTCCGGCTCCTTCCCCGACGGGGGGAAGTTGGGAGGGGGCGGAAATGAAAGGAAACCTCATTCACAGACTCCTCATCCGCCAGACTGAAACGCCCCGGCCTCTTTCGAGTGCCGGGGCGACAATGGTCCGAGCCGGCCTTAACGCGGAAGCGTTCAGGGGCGCGGGGCTTGTTCGTCCTCCTTGGCTCGAGAAGGGTTGAACGGCAACGTCGCGGCAGGCATCCTGGCTTCCGGCTATTGTGAGGAACAGCCGGTTACAGTTGCGGCACAGCGCTGGACTTGCACCAGCTTCCACCTTTACGCCCTGGCATCCGGGCTATCGGGTCGCCGCGACGGTATGGACATTATACGGGTGCATTTATGATACCGGATTATAGCACAAGGGGCCGCAGATGCAATGGCCCCGCCAGTTTGGGACTCGACGGCGGCGCAAGCCTCCGGGTCGCGCCGTCTACGACCCGCCAGTCCTGGGGTCAATTGTTGCCGTTTCACCCCAGATCACCGCGGCGATTTCCGGCGAGACGGTGGTATCGCGGTTGCAGCTCCGCAGGGTGACGCCATAGGTTGGCGAGGTATCGGGGATAAAGAACTGATTTCCGGGCAGCAGGCGGTTCGCCTCCAGGTAGCGCAGCAGATCAGTGCGTTCCTCGGCCTCCTCTTCGATCCGCCGGACGGTGAAGAGCGCGCCCGGCGGCGCCATATCGAGGCGGACGAGCTTGCGATAGCTCTCGCCGCTGCCGGGGATGGGATTGCCGTGCGGGCAGGTGGTAGCATGGCCGACCAGGGCAGTAATCCGGTCCTCGAGGGCAGGCGACAGCGCGTGCTCCAGGTGCACCGCCTCTTCGTGCACCATATGCCAGGGCACACCCAGAACATCTGCCAGGAAACGTTCGAGAATGCGATGGCGACGCACAATCCCCTCGGCAAGCCCCGCGCCAAGGGGGGTGAGCGCGATTTCGCCGCGCTCATCGCGCCGAATATAGCCCTTCTTTTCCATCTCCTGGAGGGCGTGGCTGACCGTGGGCGGCTGGAGGGCAAGCCAGCGCGCCACCTGAGCCGCGATCACCGGTTCGCTCCGCTGCGACAGGTAGTAGAGCACCTCCAGGTAGTCGCGCTCCTTGGTGGTCGGGCCGTCAGTTCCAACCCGTCGGCGCTGACGCGGGTTGGTACGCTTCGTTGAGGGGGTCTCCGTCATACTCGTCGCCTTCTGAGCGTTCCCGCAAGAAACGGAAGCGCTTCCGGCCACCCGTGACAGGCGGCGTCGCCGCCCAACATCAGTATGAGACAAGCGGTTCAAAGTGTCACGATCATAGTGTTTCGATTACTAACTACCAGAAGTATAGCACGCACTGGAAGCAAATACAACCCCCTTACCTTATCATCAGGGCCGGCCACCCTCCTTGCCCAATCAGGTATAATGTGTACCATACCGGTAGAAAGGCCCATATTGCACCCCGCAGGTCTGGAAATGGAACGCGTATGGCAATGATCGACACCGTAGATCGGTTCTTCGCGCGTTTGCTCCGGGTTCCTCCGCCGCCGCAACCGGTCGCCGAAACGTGCGACGCAGGCATTGAGAGCGAGGCAGACAGCGCCCCGGCCACTCGCGCCTTCGGGCTGTCGCTGCTGATTTCGGGGCTGCGTTGCACGCTGCAGTACATCATCCTGCCGGTGGTGCTGCCGCTGATCGGCTTCGCCACCGACCTGGCCCTGCCGCTGGTCATCCTGCTCGATCTCGTCGCCCTGACGCTGCTGGTGCGAAGCCTGCGCTACTTCTGGGCCGTCCGCCATCCCCGGCGTTTCGATATGCTGCCCCTCTCGGCGGTGATTCTGCTGATCATCCTGCTGTCGCTGGGCTTCGATCTGTGGAGGCTCATCGCGTGAGCGCCCTGCTTGCCATGGGAGTGGCGCTGCTCGCCGGGTGGCTCGCGCTGGCGCGCCTGCACCTGGGCATCGCTAACGACGCCGGCTCACCCGATCCCGCCGCGCCCTTCTTCGTCAGCGACCCTGCGCTGGCCCAGGCGATCTACGGCCGGCTTCACGAGGCTCGCTCTGCCGACCACTACGCTTTCAACGGTCGCGCTGGCGAAGGCGTGCGACTCTTGCTGCTCGTTCCCGCCCGTGATTACGAAGCGGGTTTTCAGGCGCACTTCACCCTGACCGGCCCCGGCCTGCCCCCGGAGGGTCTGACGCCACCTCTCATCGCGACGCCTCTGACCATCGCGGGCCGCGACTACCGCCTGGTGCAGAGCCATGTCCCGCCCCTGCCCGCCAATGGCCCCTATCGCGTTGCGGTGCGCCGCGACGCGGGCGCGGGGGCTTATTGTCTCTGCATGGGCACGCGCGAAGGCGCCTATGCCGATGCCGCCATGCGTGAGCGCATCAATCGTCTGCTCGACGGCGCATAAGGCGCGGCCTGGAAAGCATCCTCTATGCCAGGCATGCCACCCCTTCGCCAGGCGTCCGTGGCCGTGCTGTCCATTTGCTGGCAGGCAACTTCAGGTACGCAGACGTATGCTGATGATACACCACTGCGCGCATCGCAACCCTGGCTCCACTGTGGCAGGCCAACTGCGTACCGGGAAGGAGACTGCCAGTGTACACCGCCTATTTCTCCCTCACCGATCTGCTCCTCGCCGCGCTGAACGCGCTTGTGACGCCTCTCGGTCTGCTGTTGCTCGGCGTGATGTTGTTCGTCCTGCTCCAGCCCGCTCGCCGCCCCACGCCGACGGTTGTGTACGTGCCGATGGAGACCGAACGCGAGGAGAGCCGCGGCAGCGGTTGTCTGGCGCTGCTGGCGCTCGCGCTGCTGCTGATGCTGGCCCTGGCGCTGTTTGGCTAGCGCGGCGTCTCCCTGAATAATTTCCACGCGAGCGTGGGGAAACAGGGTTTCCCCACGCCCCTGCCTGAGGGGCGGGTCTGGGAGGGTTACACTCTCCTGGAAAGAGAGTCAGAAGGAGAACATGCGATGTCACAGGTTTGCGCTGCCGCCACGAAGCGCCGGGCGCTCGCGTGCACCCTCCTCGACCGGCTCGCGGCCGCCGCACCCTCCGAAAGCGGCGCTCCTGGCCAGCTCGTCTACCTCGAAGAGAGCGCCGAGCGCGACTACTTGCTCGGCATTCTTGACGCACTCACCTTTCTCGGCGCCCTGCGCCAGACCGCCGATGGCCTCGGCGCCTCAGCGGTCTCGCCCCAGGCGGGCTGGACGCTGCGGCTCCTGAGCGATCTGCTCGACACTGGCGCGCCCCTCATTGCCGACTGGCACAGCCCTGGCGTTACCGCCTGCCATTCCTTCCAGCGCCCCGGCGACCTGCTGGCGGCTCTGGAGGCGCGAAGGCGCGAGGTGCTGCCGCACGCCGCGCCCGTGCGCGAGGTTGAGGCAGCCGTGGGGGTGATTTCCCGCGCGGAGGGCTATGACGAGCGGCGCTTCTTGCTGGCCTTCGACGCCGACGCGGGGGCCTGGCAACTGCCCGGCGGACGGCGCGCCCTCAATGACCACAGCCTTGAGGCCACGCTGCTGCGCGAGTTGCACGAAGAACTGGGCCTGCCGCGAACCCGCGTTCCCGATGATCTCTCCCTGCATCCCCTGCCACCGCTGATCGCCGTGCGCGACTCGCCGACCTACGGCGTGCGTACCCGCACCCGCTTCTATCCCTTCATCGTAACGCTCCATCGCGACGCGCCCGCGGGTGAAGGCGTGCGCTGGTTCGGCGAACCGGAACTGCGCGCCGGGCGCAGTTCGGATGGCCAGCGGATTGATGCCGGCCTGCTGCTCTACCTGTTGGATCGCACCGATCTTGAACCGGCCTTACGGGGCTATGATCGCTCCGCCCCCGCCCCGTAAGGCCAAAGCATTGGCGCAGCCAATGCTTCGGCCCTCCTTGAGGTGAAATAATGCTCCCCGACCATGCTACATCCCCGCAGCCGCTCACCTTCCGCGCCGGGTTGCTTCAGCGGGTAGCCGCGCGCCTGCGCGCGGGAGAATGCTGTTCAATCATCGGCCCCAGTGGCGTCGGCAAGACCAATCTTGGCCGTTTTCTGCAACGCCAGGATGTGCAGGCGCTGTACTTCCCTGACGCGCCGACGTGGATCGTGCTGATTGATTGCAACGCTCTGGCAGCCGCAGACGCCTCGCGCGAGTTCGCCGTCTTCGAACTGATCGCTCACCGGCTGATCCGCGAGGCCGAGCGCCGCAACCTCCCCGAAAGCGTGATCGCGCCCCTCGACCGGCTTCACATCACCCTGCTCAACGAGGGCAACCTCCTGCTGGCCCTGCGCTACCTCGAGCGCATCTGCGGGCGCCTGATTGAGGACCAGGGGCTGCGGCTCATTCTCCTCTTCGATCAGTTCGAGGACATCTGGCGCGCGCTCGACGCCGGTCTCTTTCGCAACCTGCGCTACCTGCGCGATGAGTTCAAGTACCGCCTGATCTACCTGACCATCACTCGCGAGCGCCTGTCTCGCGCGCGCCAGCGGGCCAGAGGCGACGCCGACGACGTCGAGGCGTTCTGGGAGCTCTTCGAGCCGCACACCTTCGGCCTGGGCATGCATACTGAGAGCGAGGCCCGTGAGATCCTCGAACGCATCGCCCGGCGCCGCGGGGTCGCGCCTACGGCGGAGATGGCGCGGGCGGTGCTTGATGCCAGTGGCGGCTACCCGGCCCTCATTCGGGCGCTCGCGTGGACCCTGGACGAACAGTGGCCCGGCGAAGCGCCCGAGCGCATTGCCGCTCTACCCGAAGTGGCCCAGGAATGCGCCAAACTCTGGAACGACCTGCTGCCCGATGAGCAGCGCGTCGTCAGGCATCTGGCCGCCGGGCTGGATATGAGCGACGCCGATCAAGAGGTCCTGGCGGATCTGCGTCTGATCGAACTGGTGCGCAGCGAGCCGCCGCAGCTCTTCGCGCCGGTGTTTGCCGCCTATGTGCGCAACCAGGGCGGCGCGAGCAGCGAGGGGATCGTCGTTGACCGACGCCAGCGGCGGGTCTGGGTTGACGGGCGCCTGTTGCCTGGCCCGTTGCCGCCGCTGGAGTTCAGCCTGCTTACCTACCTGGCGGAGCGGGCAGGAACCGTGTGCCCGCGGGAGGAGATCCTGAGCGCGCTCTATCCAGAGGAACGGCTGGAAGCGAACGACGAACGGATTGACACCCTGCTCAAGCGCCTGCGCGACTCGATTGGCGATGACGGGCGCAACCCGCGCCACCTGATCACGCACCGGGGCGTGGGGGTGCGTCTGGCCCGCGGCCGGTTGGAGGAAGGGTAGCAACCTGAAGGGTTACGCTACTCCCGCGGGCAGAGAATCACCCGCCCACACGCTGCGGCGCGGCCCACTCTACCTGCGGCCAGGCGGCAGGCGGCCAGGCAACGGCGTCCCACTGTTCGAGACGCCGACAGATGACCGCGGCGAAGAGCATGGTACGCTGCCAGCGGGCGCTTTCCGGCGCCAGCTTGCCGGAGACAAACAGGTGGTTGCAGAGCAGCCCCCACAGATACTCGCGCCGGTCGTCATAAGCCGCGCGCGCTGCGGCAAGCTCCTGAAGCGCCTGCACCACCAGGAAGCATTTGCGGGCTTCGCCGTGAGCCAGAAGCGCGCGGGTCGCGCGCATTGGCTCGTGCGGGGCCTGCGGCCCGCACAGCGCCACCGCCAGTTCGTAGACCAGCGGCAGATCATCGGCGTGCAGCACGGCGATGCGGGTGGTCACATCCTGCACCAGCTCGACGAAATCGCGCAACAGCGGGCCATAGCCGGTGCGCTCAAAGTCAATTGGCCAGGCAGTGTGACGATCAACGAAGAGATTATCGCCGTGCAGATCGCCATGGGTGATCACCTGGCGCAGCCAGCGCAGTTCCTCGCAGCGACGCCGGTGCTCGACAAACCAGCGTTGGGGATGCGGCAGCGTGACTGGAAATGCATCCAGGCTCCACTCTGGCGGTTCGGCGCACCAGAGCGGTTCGAGCCGCGAGAGCGCATCATCCCAGCTCCGGTCGTAGGCCTCCACCAGCGTTCCCTGCAGCGCCTGTACGTGCGGCCCCCGGTACCAATCGCCCCAGGCGGCGTAGGAGAAGAAATCGCGCAGCGGAACGACAATTGCCCCTGGATCGGCGGTACGCCGGTAGAAACGGGTGAAGATCTGCCCTTTCCCCTCGGCCAGATGCTCGAACCCGACCAGGCGGTAAGCGATCGCACCCATATCCCACAGCAGCGCGTCGCCGGTCAACTCGGGGCGGCGGAGGGCATCGCTGCCGGCCTCTACATAGCGCCGGTAGTTTTCGCGTTCGCGTTCAATCTTCTCGGTGCGCGCGAGTTTGACTACCTGCAAAGCCCGTTCACCGGCGATTTCGGCGATAAACACGCGCGACTTGCGTCGCAGCGAGGCGTTTACCGACGGGCTGACCCGTTCCGCGCCGGCGCCGCCGTTGCCCTCGGTGATCATCGTCAGCCGCACCCAGGGCTTATCCTTGAAGAGCAGGCGAATAAGCGCCTCAGGTTCATCGGCGGGAATGGCCGGTTGATCGGGAAACATCTCATTGCGTACTGCCGCCGAAGAAAGCCCTCCCTGCCACTGCACCTCCGGGCCGTTCCCGCGCAGGCACAGGCTATCGGCGACACGGTTGAGCTCGGCGCGCAGGACCTCCGGGGCCTCGCCCTTGCCCACGAACGAGGCCGCGCCGTACTGCTGGATCGCCAGGCGCACCATCGGGGTACTGTCATAGCCGGTTATCACGATCGCTTTCGTATATGGCAAACGGCGCACCAGCTCCAATCCGCTGATGTCGCCCTGGTCCTGGTCTTCGACCAGACGCAGATCAACCAGGGCGATCGGGCAACGCCGCTCGGCGGCCAGGCGCAGCGCGTGGTCGGGCAATTCGGGACCATCGGCCTCCACCACCACTGGCTCATAGCCCCAGTCGCGCACCAGCGCGGCGTACTGCTCGCGAAACTCGGCAAGGTTATCAACGATCAGCACCCGGATCGGCGCCCCGGTCATACATTTCTACTCCTGCGTTTGTGACGTAAGTTTCCTTGCCTCTCCGCTCCCCTCCCAGCCTCCCCCGTTGGAGGAGGCGTCGGACGCTCTCCTCCAGCGGGGGAGGGTTGAGGAGGGGGCGGGTTGAGCAAACAACGTAGTTTACAGCCTACTAATGAACGTGCAGATCGTCAGGCTTAGCCAGAGGCAGCAAGAGAGCGAACGTCACCGGCGAGATCGGACTGACCAGCGCCATCTCGCCGCCCAGGGTCTTCATCATCGAACGGGCCAGGAGCAGGCCGCGCCCGCCCCCGGTGACACGCCGCTCGTGGCGGATCGGCTCCACAAAGAGGCGCTGTTGCACATCGGGAGGGATCGAGGGGCCATCGTTGGCCACGGTGATGCGAGCAAAGGCTCCTTCACGCTCGGTGGTCACGGTGATGCTGCAATCGCGCGGCTGGGCCTGCCGCGCATTGCGAATGAGATGTTCAAGCACCCGTTCCAGCAGGATTTCATTGGCCTGCACCGGCAGCGCTTCGGCTGACAGGAAGTACGTTACCATCACCGGCGCGCCGGCGCGCCGCTTGATGATCTGCGGCACCCGCTCCCGCAGCCAGGCGCTGAGATCGTAGGGCGGCTCGCAGGAGGGCTGATCGGCGGCCCGGGCCAGGCGCCGGATCTCGCCGAGGCTCTGGCTGATGCGGGTGATGTGCAGCATCTGCTCGGGTTCGGCCGTCTTGGTCAGCCAGTAGATCGCGTTGTTGGCCCCACTGATGGCATGATCAATGTCATGGGCGATCTGGCTGGCCCAGGCGGTCATTGCGGCCACCGACTCGCTGAAGCGCCGCTCACGATTCTCGCGCGCCCGGGCAATCGCCAGACTGATCGTCGGCGCCAGCCGCTCGATCAATTGCTCATCGGCTTGCGAGAAGGCATTCACGCGGTTGGCTTCAATCACCAGCACGCCCAGCAACCTGGGGTGAGGCGTATCGCGTTCGGGGTGAAGCAATGCCAGGGTCAACTGAGCCAGGGTGTGCGGGTTGGCCTGCACGTAGTCCGGGTCGGCTCGCACATCATTGATGGTCTCCAGGACGGCCCGGCGCTGCTCCCTGGCCTTGCGGGCCACCCGCGCGGCGATCGTGCCCGGATGCCGATCAGGACCATTGCGCAGCGGGACGATGGGAAAGATCTGCCGTTCGACAACAAACTCCCAGTGGTAAAACTCGCGCGAGGCGGGGGTGAAGCTGAGGTGCTGCTCGGTTTCATCGGCCAGCAGCACGCTCAGGCCCAGCCGGCGATGCTCATTTTGAAGCAGATCGCGCACAATGGCAAGCATGCGCCGCAGCGTTTCATCGAGGTCGAGCGTGGCTTCGAGCACGGCCCTGGCCAGATTGGTGGCGGCCTGCAACTGGCTCTGGCGCGCGGCGAGCCGCTCGACGTTGAAGGCATCGCGAATGCACGCGGCGACGACGCTGGCCACAATCGGTAAAATGACCCGCTCGCGACGGGTGAAGCGATGGGGTTGCCGGTAGACCAGAAAGAGCACGCCGATCACCCGGCGTTGCCGCCCATCGGGAAAGGGCGGCAGCCAGATCGGCACTCCCACCGGCTCGTTATCGCTGGGGGTTTCGCCAATCTGGAGGGGAAAGGCGACACAGGAAGCCACCTCCTCTTCGCGCACGAAGCGGCCATCGAGCACCGGCTCGGCGCGCGCGTCCTCGGCCCACACCGGGTCGAGCCGGCGCACGACCCGGCCCAGCACCGTCTCCTCGGAGTAGCGCGTGTCCTCCACTAGGCGGTGCTCATAGCGCACGCCATGGGTCACGCCAGGAACCAGCGCCCGCCGCTGCTCGTCCCAGTACCAGATGGTCACCGCCGACAGATTGGGCGCCAGGATCAGCATCTGCTCGAGCACCGCCTGGAGCGTGGTGCGCAGCGTGCCGGCGACGATCATCGGCTCGACGGCCTTGTACAGCTCGCGCAATTGCCGCTGCGTCTGGCTGACGTCAATCGCCAGGGCCACCACGTTGGCCAGCCGCTTGAGGGCCTCGCAGTGGGCCAGGGTGAAGGCGCCAACCCGGGGCGCCTCCACGTTGATCAGCCCGAGCACCTGATCTTCCAGCCGAATGAGCACATCAAGCTCAGCCCGTGTCCCACGCGAGAAGCGATCAAAAAAGATCTCGTTCCACGGCGGTTCATTCACATCCTGAACCAGTTGCGATTCACCCGTCTCGAAGGCCCGCCCGGTGATGCCCCGATAGAGATCGAAATCCTCAACATACTTCAATTCATCATCAAGCAGAAAGTACTCCTGGCGCATGACGCGGGCCGGACCGAGTCGGTCAGGGCGCTGCCAGCCGCGCAGGATCAGGCCGAGCCGCGCGTCGGGCCGGTTGAGCAGCCTGGTGGCCGCCTGGAGAATGCGGGTGAAGATGACGCGCTCGGCGTCGGGCGCGTCCAGCTTGAGGCGCAGCGTATCCTGGAGGAGGGTGGCGAAGACCTCCTGCTCGCGTTCCAGCGAGGCGCGCTCGTCGTAGTTCCGCATGGCCTGGCCGGCCAGTTCGGCAAATGAGGCAGACAGCGCCCGGTCGCGTTCGTCAAAGCTCCGCGGGCTGCGATAGCCGATCACCAGCACACCCCGCGGCTCGTCGTTGACATGATCGACGATCGGCGCGGCGATGAACGAACGCAGGCGTTCGCGGGCCACGAAACCCGGTTCGGGATCATCGGGAGCGCTCCAGGGCGGTTCGCCAGCGTTTTCGACAGCAAGCAAGTCGGAGGCTTCGAGGATCTGGACGATCAGCGGCTCCGGACCGGGAGACCAGGGGGAGCGCAGCAAGGCTGGCTCGCGGAGGCCGTCACCGGCGGCATGCCTGGCGGCGAAGCGCGGCCGGCGGAGGGACGATCCCGGCTCCAGAGGGAGGATCGCCGCGCAACTGGCGCTCATCAATACCCGCGCCGAACGGCTCAGTTCCTCTAACGTCTCGTGCAACGGGCGATCCGCCGCGCGCGCCAGGACGGCGCGGCTGACTGCGGCCAGTTGTTCGCCAGCGCGCCGCTGACGCCGCGTCTCGACGATCAGCGCCACCTGGGCCAGCCAGGTGGTCAACAGATCGCGGGGCATTTCATCGAGGGGGCGGCGCAGATGGGGATTGGCGACGATCACGACGCCAAAGCGCCGGCGCCCGATCGCCACAGGCGCCACCTCGTAGTCCGCCGGGGGCAGGCAGGCGGCGAGCCGGGGCGGAAAGCGCTGCGCCAGTTCGCTCTGAGGCACGCGCACGCAGGCCAGGTTGAGCACCGCCTCGCCGAGGGCCCCGGTCGCATCGTGAAGGGGAATCTCCAGATCGCGCAGCAGGCCATGGAGCACGGTGGGCGGGATGGCGTCCTGACGCAACTGCTCCAGATAACGCTCAAAGGTGAGGCCGCGCTCCTCGTCGGCGGCCCAGGCCCGCCGGGCCTGGGTCAGGGTGACCTGCCCGATCGCCAGGCGCCCGCGCAGCAGGGTGCGTCCCCGGTGGAGCGAAAAGTAGGCCGCCAGGTTGTAGCACAGGCCGTAGCCGGCGGTAATTACGGTCAGCGCGGCGTGCCAGAGCCGATCGTCATCCTGGGGATCGTCGCCCATGACCATCAACTCCGCCGCGGCCTTTTGCATCAGAATCAACCGGCGGTTGGTCAACTCCGCGGCCTCGCGCAGGCGCCGGTTGTGCAACGGCCCGGCGATCTGCGCCGCCACTGCCTCCAGGAAACGCTGGTCGCTCTCACCGAACCATTCGGCATGCCGGGTGCTGAAGACCACCAGCGCCCCGACCGCGCGCCCGGCGACAAGCAGGGGCACTCCCAGCCAGCTCTGCGCGGCCATGCGCCGTTCCAGCCGCACTACGCCGTGCTGCCGGCGAAAGGCGCGGATCTCCTGCGGCGTTCGCAGGAGCACGGGCCGGCCCTGTACCAGATGCTGGTGGATCATGCCCCGCCCCGGCGGCAGGGAGCGGCGCTCGCCATGCGTCCCTTCGCTCACATCCAGCAGCAACTCGATCCAGCCCGAAGTTTCGCTGCGCATGGCCACGATGAAGTTCTCGACGTCGATCCGCGGGCTGAGGGCCTGACGCACCGCTTCGAGCAAGGCTTCGTCGCTGCGCTCGGCCGGATCGGCCCCCGCCAGGCGCCCGATCTGGCTGAGGATCTCGGTTTCGGTCTGCAGCGCAGTGCGCTCAAGCGCGGCGCCAACCTGCCGGGCGAAGAGGATCAACGCCTGTTGCAGCAATTGATCCTGCCGCAGCGGGGTCGCCCGGCGCCGGTCAAGCATCAAAGCTCCCCGAAACACCTCGCCGGCCCAGAGAGGCAGGCCAACCCACTCGCCCACCGGAGGCGCGTATCCCCGGCCCGGGCGCTGCTGCATGAACCAGGTCTTGCCGTGCTCCAGCTCGTGGAAGATCACCGGCGCGCGGCTGCGTGTTACTCGCATCAGGTAGGGCGACTCAGACGCGCGCAGGCGCAGGCCGCGAAACCGCTCCGGTGCTTCGCGCCCGGCGCAGGCGGCGGCGACGAGCGTCTGTCCGCCATCAGAACTGACCCACAACCGCGCCCGGTCGAAGCCCAGTTCCAGCCCGCGCTGCACAATCACTCGCTCAAGAGCCTCGGCGGCGTAGAGGTGTTGCGCGTCCTCGGCGAAGCGGTTAATCACCTCGAACCACGTTAACTGATCGCGCGTCTGACGCCAGGCGCTCAGATTGACGAGCAGGTGCAGGAGCGCCTCGGCGCTGAAGGGTCGGGAAAGGCAGCCATAGGCGCCGGCCGCCCGCGCGCGTCGCTCAGCCTCATCGTCACCCGCGTTGGTAAAGACAACCGCGCTGCTCCCGGGGCTGAGACGCAATAGTTGCGGCAGAATGGCAATGCCATCGGTAGCGGGCGCCAGGTGCTGATCAATCAGCAGCACATCCACTGGCGCGAGCGCCTGCTCGAGCGCGACTACGGCCTCATCCACCGCGGCGCATAATGTCCACCGGAAAACCTGTCCCTCGCCCCGTCCCAGGCTCGCCGCCAGACGCACCCGCCGCTCAGAATCAGCATCGAGGATCAATACATGCAGGGGACGCCGCAAAACCGGCGTCCCTGGCTGGTCAGTGGCGTGATCGATCATAGGCCGCCCTTTCGCGTGATGCGCCCCAGGGCATTGTATGTCATGGCCGGCCCGCCATGCAGGCATCTGAATGGCGCGAGGCAGGCAACAGCTCCGCAAGAAGCTGGCGTTTCTGGTGGGTACGGGGAAACCGGGTTTCCCCATCCTCTTGCCGAGGAGAGCACTGGCGTGCAACCCTCAGGGCAGCAACCTGTGGAGGCGATCCTCCGAGTTGACCCTGGCAAGCCCTGGCAATCTATGGTAGGATCAGCGCCAATCACGAGCGATAGCAGGAGCGCCTCCATGCCCCGCCAGCACCACCACCACCACCACGATCATCACGGGCGCCATCATCACCACCTGCCCGCCCGCTTTGATCGCGCCTTCGCCATCGGCATCGGTCTGAACTTTGGCTTCGTGATAGTCGAGTTTACCATCGGGGTGCTGGCTGGCTCCCTGGCCCTGGTGGCCGATGCCGGCCACAACCTGAGCGACGTGCTGGGCCTGCTGATGGCCTGGGGAGCCACCCTGCTCGCGCGGCGTCCCTCGACCGCGCGCCGCACCTACGGGATGCGCCGCGCCACGATCCTGGCGGCCCTGGCTAACGCCGCGCTACTCTTCATCGCCATCGGCGGCATTGCATGGGAAGCCGGGCAACGCCTCTTCACTCCCATCGAGGTGCCCGGCCTGACCCTGATCGCCGTGGCCGGCGTGGGCGTGGCGATCAACGCCTTCACCGCCTGGCTCTTCGCCAGGGGCCGGGCGGATGACCTTAACATCCGCGGCGCCTTTCTGCACATGGCCGCTGACGCGGTTATCTCCCTGGGGGTGATTGTCGCCGGCGCGATCATCCTGCTCACCGGCTGGGGCTGGATTGACCCGCTCCTCAGTCTGGTGATCGTTGCCGTGATCGGCTGGGGCGCCTGGGACCTGGCGCGCGAGTCGATTGACCTGGCCCTCGATGCCGTGCCTGCCGCGGTTGATCCGCTGGCCGTGCGAGCCTACCTGAGCGACCTGCCGAGCGTGCGCGAGGTTCACGATCTGCACATCTGGGCGCTCAGCACCACCGAGCCGGCCCTGACCACCCATCTGGTGCTGGCCACCCTGGAAGGATGCGACGCGCTGCTGGCCCAGGTGCGCGCCGAATTGCACCAGCGCTTCGGGATCGAACACGTGACCGTGCAACTCGAACAGGGTGACCCCCGCTACCCCTGCGGCGGCTGCCGGGAAAGGTAACCCGCAGACGTCCCGGGTTAGATCGCAGTGCATTACCCGCCAGGTCCAGGGGTCATACGTGCTGCGCCAACCTCGCAATCTCCTCTTCGATCAACTCCACGGCCTCCCGCAGCGCATCGGAGTCGAAGACAAAGCGCGCCCCTGCCGTCTCGAAGAGATCGGGCAACGTGGCGACGCCGCCACGGGCCAGGGCGCGGCGATAGGCCGCCACTGCACCGGCCTGATCGCTCAGGGCGTTGCGCCACACCTGCACCGCCCCTAGCTGGGCCAGCCCGTACTCCACATAGTAGAATGGGTAGCGATAGATGTGCTGCTTGCGATGCCAGCCGGTTATTCGTTCGGCGTCGAGACCGCTCCAGTCCACTCCGTCCATGAACCGCGCCCAGAGCTGATCCCAGGCCGCGTCGCAGGCGGCGGGGTTATCGGCGGCTTCGGGATTGGTGTAGGCCCAGTGCTGGAAACCATCTACCACGGCCATGTAGGGCCAGAACGTGAGTATGCCCTCGAGATGCTCGATCCGCGCGCGGGCGTATTCGGCTTGATCATAATACCCGCCATCGGCGCGGCGGAGATAGGGCGCGGCAAGCAACTCCATGGCCATCGAGGCGACCTCGGCGAACTCGATGGGAACCTCGCGCTGCTGGTGGTAAGGCAGATGGGCCATCTCGAAGTCGTGGAAGGCATGCCCGGCTTCGTGCAGCAGCGTTCGCACATCACCGGGCATACCCACGGCGTTCATAAAAATGAAGGGCCGACGCGCGACGGGGAAGTAGACGCAGTAGCCGCCGGGCGCCTTGCCCTTGCGATTGTCGAGGTCGAGAAACCCCTCCTGGCGCATGATGGCGAAATAGCCCCCCAGTTCCGGATCCACCCGCGTGAGCACCGCCTCGCCCCGCTCAGCCAGCTCGACCCCATCGCGAAAGGGCCGCAGTGGCGCTTCGCCCGAAGCACGGGCGTGCGTGTCCCAGGGACGCAGGCGATCAAGACCGAGGCGCGCGGCGCGCCGGGCATAGACCCGCCGGGCCGCCGGGACGGCGACGGCCTCGATGGCCTCGTGGAACCGCAGGCAATCGTCGGGAGTGTAATCGAAGCGCTGCCGCAGACGCCAGGCGTAGGCCCGGTAGTCAGGCAGACCGGCATTGGCCGCCAGTTGCCGCCGCAGGGCCAGCAGTTGCCGCCAGATCTGGTTGATCGCCTCGCGGTCGGCCAGTTGCCGGGCGGCGGCCCGCCGCCATACCTCCTCGCGCACGGCGCGATCGGGTTCTTCGAGCAACGGCTCGGTCTGCGGGATAGTCAGTTCCCGGCCCGCCCATTCGATCGTCTGCGCGCCGATGATGCGGTTGTACTCGTTCCCCAGGCGGCGCTCCTCGGTCAGCAACGGCAGGTTGGCCTCGCGAAACAATTCAACTTCGGCCCGCAGGTTGCGCAACGGCACGGCAAATCCCTCCGGTTCAAATCCCGCATCGAGGAACTTGCGCTTCAACGCCTGGTCGGCGGCCATGGCGCGGGGGTACACATCGCCAAGAAAGGCGCGGAAGCGCGCCTCGGCGGCAGCGTCGGCGGTATCACAGGTTGTTGCTACCGAGAGGCGCGTGTAGGTCTCGGCGAGCAAATCGGCTAGCCGCGACCAGGCCGCGAGCCAGGCGGCAGGCTCGACGATCGGGGCCGCCTCCAGCTCGGCGTAGAAGGGCTGCCAGTGTTCCCAGGACCAGTCGAGGGTCGTTTGCGCGGATGTGGGGAGGTCACGAAGCATGGAGGCTCCTTTCGTTCCTTAGAGCACTGACCGAAATGCTTGATCCACTGAGGGCACTGAGCGGTGTAGCTCGCTGCGCCCGCACCGCCATCGTTACGGGTCAACCTTTTCGAGAAACGCTATAAGGCAGGAGTGTAGACGTACAGGTGAAACCGCTTTCCCTGCGCCCGCCGGCGATTGGCGGGGCGCGGATCCTCACCCTCCCCCGTCTCGCGGCGCTCGACGCCCCCTCCCTCTTCTCAGGTGCAGGGTTTTTCGAGCGAGCAGGGGTTTTCGGCATTCCAATGCGCTTACGGTCCTCACCCCCCGCCCCCCTCTCCCGCGAGCGGGAGAGGGGGATCTGGGCGTCCCAATGCCCCGGATGGCGCATGCTCGCGTCGCATGCGCCGGAAAACCCTACACCTGAGAACCCCCTCCCTCTCCCTCCGAGGTGGAAAGGGAGGGGGTTGGGAGGCGGTGAGGACGGAACCGCCTGCGACCATACGTCGCGCGCGCCGCCGTAGGTTATAATACCCCGTGAAGGACGCAAGGAGAAGGGCGATGACACTCCCTATCGAGTGGCTGAGTATCCTGCTCTCGCCCCAGGCCGTCGCCGCAGCCACCCTGCTGATCTTCCTCGCCGGGCTTTCCGAAGGCATCGGCACCCAGGGGGTGACGCTGCTGATGAGCCGCATCACGCCCCTGCGCTTCGTGCTGGGCCTGCTGGCCTCGGCCCTGTTGTCCGTACTGAGCGCCGTCATCTGGATGTGGGCGCTGTGGCTGGCCATGCGCGTCATGTTCGGCGTCGAAGTGCCTCTGCGACTGTTCTTTGTCACCGTCAGCGCCGCCTACGGGCCGTTGCTGCTGGGCGCCCTGGCGCTGCTCCCGCTGGTGGGCCCGGCCATTCGCTGGGGGCTGCGACTGTGGAGCTTCGGCATAGCTCTGGCATCAATCGTGGCCGTAACCGGGCTGGCACACTGGCAGGCCGCCGTGGGCGCGCTGGCGGGCACCCTGCTGATAGAGGGCGCCCGCTGGTTGTTGAGCGAACCTGCCGAGGCCGTGGCCCGTCGCATCTGGGCAATCACCACCGGCAAGCCGCACCTCGTCCGGCGCGAGGAACTCCCGCAGGTGATTCCCGGTTACGAGCCTGTGGTCAAAGGCGAGCCATGATAACTGTACTGACCTGGGTCGGTTGGGCCCTGCTGATCCTGTTCATCCTCTTCGCAATCGCCATTCCCACCTCGGTGCTGATCTGGTGGGCGGGCTGGCGCAAGGCTACTCCGCAAACCCGGTTGCACCCGCCCGGCCCGCCCGTCGCCGGGCCGTTCCTGGTTTACCTCTCAGGCGTTGATGACATCTCCGGCGAGTTCTCGACCCCCTATGAGGACGCGCTCCTCGACGCGATTGCCGACCGCATTCCCGGCCTGGTCATCGTTACTGATGTCTTCGCCTATTCGTTCGCCAATGTGGGCATAACCAGCGAGGGCAACCTGGCCTGGTTCTGGGCCTGGCTCAACGCGCTGCGGCTCAACAAGAAAAGCCCCCTGCGGCGCGTCGGGCGCCTGATCAACCTGCGCAACATGCTCCACGTCGCCGTTTCCGCCGACCGGCGCTACGGCCCGATGTACAACTATGGCGTGGCGGAAATGATTATCCAGGGGCTGTTGCGCCACGGCTACGTCCTCGGCAGCGGTTCGCAGGTCGCCCTCCTCGGCTACAGCGGCGGCGCCCAGATCGCCCTGGGCACGTCGGGTTACATTCAGGCCACCCTGCGCGCGCCCGTCCAGGTGATCTCTCTGGGCGGGATTATGAACTCCGACGAGAGCCTTAGCCGGATCAACGTCCTGATCCATCTCTATGGAACCAGGGACCGCTGGCACCGCCTGAGCGACGTGATTTTCCCCGCCCGCTGGCCGATTTTCCGCGGCAGCCAGTGGAACCGGGCCCTGGCGATGGGCAAGATTGAAAAGGTCTGCCTCGGCCCGATGTTCCACACCGGCCGCGGCAGCTACCTCGACGCAACGCGCCACGTTGAGGATGGGCGGAGTTATCTCGATGTGACCGCCGATACCATCGCCGAGCGGATCAGGCGCCTCACCCCCAGGGCTGCCGCAGCGTCTCTGGGAGCGTAGCCCCCCAAACCCTGCCGCCGGAGGCGGATGTGCAGCACCTCACCCCCAGGGTTGCTGCAAAGTCCTGGGACAGGCCCCAGACACCTGAAAGTATCGGGCGGCGTAGCCACTCCCCCCTCCCTCGCTGGAGGCGCACGCGCAGCGGCTCTGGCCTCACCCCGATACGCGCGGTACGTGTTCAGAGTTGGGGTAACCCCGCAGACCTGGGAGCGAGGGCGTCCCGCCCTCGTCAGGATACGAGGGCAAGATGCCCTCGCTCCCAGGAGAAGTGTGAACAGTTACACGCGAGCGGTGTAAGCGTACATCTGTTATGATGAGAAGAGATAAGAATACTGCGGTTGGGAGGGCTGCTCCCTCCCAACTTCTTCCATATGATAGTCAGGAAACCAGCGTATGCAACCCTTCAAGAAGCCATCAGACGACGAACTGCGCCGCAGGCTCACACCACTGCAGTATCAGGTGACCCAGCGCGAGGGCACCGAGCCGCCCTTCGCAAACGAGTTCTACAATAATAAGCGCGAAGGGATCTACGTGGACATCGTTTCGGGTGAGCCGCTCTTCAGTTCGCGCGATAAGTTTGACTCGGGCACAGGCTGGCCAAGTTTTACGCGTCCCCTGGCGCCCGAAAACATCGTTACCCGCGCCGATTACAAACTGGGGATGGAACGCATCGAGGTGCGCTCGAAGCACGCCGATTCGCATCTCGGCCACGTGTTCGACGATGGCCCCGCCCCTACCGGCCTGCGCTACTGCATCAACTCCGCCGCCTTGCGCTTCATCCCGGTCGAAGACCTCGAACGGGAGGGCTATGGCGAGTATCTGGCCCTCTTCCGCTGAGGCGATCTCTCCAAGCATCGCCCTGGAGTGAGCGGCACGGACGGGCCTTTCCGGCGCTGCACCCTGCGCCGGTAAGGGCCCACTGCCACCAGGGGCGTCATCCGTGCCCTTCTCGCCGTGCTCACCCAGAGGAGGCGCATCATGAGGCATATATTGCTGTTCGCTGTCGCGCTGCTTACCCTGTTGCCAGCGGCGCCAGCAGCCGCGCAGACAACGCGCCGCTGCTTCTCGGAGACCGGCTTCTGTATCGAGGGAGCGTTCCGCGCTTACTGGGAGCGCAACGGCGGGCTGCCGATCTTTGGTTATCCAATCGGCCCGGTGCAGGTCGAGGAGATTCGCGACGAGCAGGGCAAGCTGCTTTTCACCGGGCCGGTGCAGTGGTTCGAGCGCAGCCGGCTCGAGGACCACAGCGGCGCCGGTCTGGGCATCCTTGCCGGCCGGCTTGGCGCCGAACAACTCCGCGACTTCACCTTCCAGCCGCTGCTCACCCTCCCGCCTGCCGTTGACCCGCCGGCGGACCCTGGCTGCCGCTACTTCCCCCAGACCCGTCACAGCCTCTGCCCTCCCTACCTCCAGGTCTGGGAGCGCAGCGGCGGTCTTACGCGAATGGGCTACCCGATCAGTGAGCCGTTCCTCATGACGATGGGGCCCTGGAGCGGCGAAGTGCAGTACTTTGAACGACAGCGCATGGAGCGCCACGACGAACTGCCCGGCGCGCCCGTGCTCCTCGGCCTTCTCGGCCGCGAGCAGCGCCTGCGCATCCCCTCGGCCACCTGCGCCGTCGGGATGGACCCCGTCTTCGGCGACCGGGCCTGGCAAGGCTACGGGCTGGCGATGTATCTCGCCGGCTGCCCTGCAGTTGCCCAGCGTGACATCCCTCTGGCCGAGCAGTACTTCGAGCGTGGTGTAATGGTGTGGTCCGGATGGCGCTTCGACACCCGCGTGTACGCCATCCGCACCACACCGTTGCCCGTGATCTGGACGAGCTATCCCGATCGCTGGAGCGAGGGGCAGCCCGAGAGCGGCAACCTGCAGCCCCCACCCGGACTTCAAGAGCCAAAGCGCGGCTTCGGCAAGGTCTGGCGTGAGGCGCCAGGCGTGCGCGAGACGCTGGGCTGGGCGACAACGGCCGAGCGCGCCGACGTGGGCGTCGTACAACCTTACCAGAAGGGCGCGGCGATCTACATGCAGGGCGCCAACACCGTCTACCTGTTCGGGCCAAACGGCCAGACCTGGGCCTTTCCTCGTTATCCTTAAATATGTAGCGATCTCGCCAAACCCTACCCGAGGTCATACCGAAGGTCCCGGAGGACGCAGCCCCCCGACGCCAATTCCTGTTGCATACGCTGCAATCACATCAGGTCTGATCGCAATCCAAAATCCAAAATCTAAAATCCAAAATCCGAAAACCTCCCATTGTCGCCCGGCGCAGCCGCATAGGATCAAGGATGCACATCATCACCATTAAACTATCCCTCGCCAACGTCTTCCTGCTGCGCGGGGAACGCTGGATCGTCATAGACGGCGGCGCGCCCGGCGATGGCGCTCGCATCCTGCGCGCCGCCGCCCGCTACGGGATCGCGCCTGGTGACATCGGGCTAATCCTGCTTACCCACGGCCATCTTGACCACTTTGGCGGCGCCGCCGAGTTGCGCGCCAGCACCGGCGCGCCGATCGCCGTCCACCGCGCTGATCTGCTTCTGCTGCGCGAGGGCCGCAACCCCACCTCCCTGCGCAGCACCGATCTGGAAGGCCAGCTCTTGCGACCCTTTCTGCCCTGGCGCACCACGCCCCTGGAACCGGATATCACCTTTGAGGATTCCTTCGACCTCGCCCCGTTCGGCATCGAAACGCGCACCGTCCACACTCCCGGTCACAGCGCCGGGCACAGCGTGGTGCCGCTGCCAGACGGCAACCTCATCGCCGGCGATCTGTTGCGCGGCGGCTTCCTGGGCGGGCGGCTGCGCGGGCGCCTGCCCAACCCGCCGTACTTCGTCACCGACGCGGTGCAACAGTCGGCCAGTCTGCAACTGGCCCTGAGCCTGCCCGCCCACACCTGGCACATCGGTCACGGCGGGCCGCTCGCCGTCGAACGCATCCGCGCCCGCACGAAGCGCCTGGGGCTGGGGTGAGCGGAGGTGTTGTTCTAGCTCCACAGCTCCACAGCTCCACACCTCCACACCTCCACATCTCCACCCTTCTCCATGGTATGCTACAACAAATGACCCACGAACACCTCTCCCACTCCACAGCGCCCATCACCGTCTGGATACTCGGCGACCAGTTGCTCCGCGAGCACCCGGCCCTGCTTAGCGCCGAGGCCGCTGTCGGGCGGGCCGGGGTGCGCGTGCTGCTGATCGAAAGCGCCGCGCGCCTGCGCCAGCAGCCCTACCAGCGCAAGAAGCTGGTGCTGCTTCTCAGCGCCATGCGCCATTACGCCGCCAGGCTCACAGCCATGGGCTACCAGGTGGACTACCGCCAGGCCCCTGATTTTCTCAGCGGGCTGCGCGCGCACTGCACCGCCTACCGCACGGCTCAGGTGCTGACCATGGCCGCCGCTGAGGAACCCACCCGGCGCTTCCAGCAGGACGAAGCCGGCCCGGCCCTGGGCGCGCCGGTCGAAGTGCTGCCCAACACCCAGTTTCTGGTTGGCCGGTTCGACCCCTTTCCCGATGCCCCGCCGGAGCGCACGATCATCATGGCCACCTTCTACAAGGCCATGCGCCGCCGCTTCAACGTGCTGCTCGACGGCGACGGCGCGCCCGTGGGCGGGCGCTGGAGCTACGATGTCGAAAATCGCAAACCGTTGCCCCGCAGCGCGCAACCCCCGCCACCGCCGCGCTTCCCGCCCGACGCCATTACCCGCGCCGTGATGGAGGAGGTCGCGGCGCTGCCCACCGGCATCGGCAACGTCGAAGGCTTCGACCTGGCGGTCACCGCCGAAGAAGCCGACCTGGCCCTCGAGCGTTTCATCGTCGAACGGCTGCCCGATTTCGGCGCCTATGAGGACGCAATGACCCGCCGCTCGGCGCTGATCTACCACTCCGGCCTCTCGCCCTACCTCAACCTGGGGCTGCTCACCCCGATGCAACTGGTGCGCGCCGCCGAGGCCGCCTACGCCGCCGGTCGGGCGCCGCTCAACTCGGTGGAAGGCTTCGTGCGCCAGGTGCTCGGCTGGCGCGAGTACATCTACTGGCAGTACTGGCGGCGGCTGCCCATCCTGCGCAGCGCCAACCGCTGGAACGCCACCCGGCCCCTGCCGGCCTGGTTCTGGACCGGGGATACCGACATGGCCTGCCTGCGGCACGTGCTCCAGGGCGTCCTGAACACCGGCTACACTCACCACATCGAGCGGCTGATGGTGATCTGCAACTTCTGCCTGCTGGCGGGCATCGAGCCGCAGGCGGTCAACACCTGGTTCCTGGCCGCCTATGTGGACGCCTACGAGTGGGTCATGTTCCCCAATGTGATCGGCATGGGCCTCAATGCCGACGACGGGGTTGCCACCAAGCCCTATATCGCCTCGGCCAACTACATCAACGCCATGAGCGACTACTGCGGCGGATGCCGCTACCATCCCAGACAGCGCACCGGTCCGAACGCCTGCCCGTACAACCTGCTGTACTGGAACTTTCTGATCGAGCACGAAACCGCGTTGCGGGCCAACCCGCGCCTCGGGCCGGCAGTGCTGGGCCTGGGGCGCCTGGCGCCCAATGAACGGACGACGATCCGCCGTGAGGCAGCGGCCTTTCTGGAGCGCGTATGCGGGGAGTGAAAAAACAACATCTGCCTGAGAAAACCTGCGCCGCCTGCGGCCGGCCCTTTCGCTGGCGCAAGAGCCTGGCAAAGACCTGGGACGAGGTCAAGTATTGCAGTGACGCCTGCCGGCGCTACAGGGCCAGCGGCGGCAAGCCGTCCCGGAGGAGGTGACGCGTGCCCGGAGACTTGCGCCGAGACTTCACCGATCGCGACGACCTGATCGCCTACCTGGCGGCGGAGTTTCCCGCCGCCGCCGCGGAGAGCGACGCGGTGAGCGCCACCATCGGCGGGCGACGGGCGGCCGAGGCGCGCCTGGCCGCGATCCGCCCGGCGACCTATGCCGCTACGCGCAACTTCCTTGGCGGCTCGGTCAGCCGTCTGTCGGCCTATATTCGCCACGGGGTGTTGAGCCTGGCCGAGGTGCGCCGGGCGGCCCTGCGGGCCGTAGCGCGCCCCGATGAGGCGGCGAAACTGATTAACGAACTGGCCTGGCGCGACTACTGGCAGCGTGTGTACGCCGAGATCGGCGATGGCGTCTGGGAGGACCGCGAAGCCTACAAAACCGGCCTCAGCGCCGCCGACTACGCCCCTGATCTGCCCGCCGACATCGCGACGGGAACGACGGGTCTGGCCTGTATGGACGCCTTCAGCCGCGAACTGATCAGCACCGGCTACCTGCACAACCACGCGCGGATGTGGCTGGCGGCCTACATCGTCCACTGGCGGCGCGTCGCCTGGCAGTCCGGGGCACGCTGGTTCCTCAGCCATCTGCTCGATGGCGACCCGGCCAGCAATAATCTTTCGTGGCAGTGGGTCGCCAGCACCTTCAGTCACAAGCCCTACATCTTCAACCGCGAGAACCTGGAGCGCTACAGCGACGGCGTCTACTGCCGCGAATGCCCGCTGCGGAGCAACTGCCCCTTCGACGCAAGCTACGAGACGCTCCAGGCGCGCCTGTTTCCCAATACACCTCTGCAACCGGCGGCCCCCCGGAGGCGCTGATGAGCATGCAAAACCCGATCGTCTGGGTGCACGGTGATTGTCTGAGTCCTCGCCACCCGGCGCTGGCAGCTTATCCGGGCGCGCCGGCGATCTTCGTGTGGGACGAGGAACTGCTCGTCGAGCTGCGCGTCAGTCTGAAGCGGATCGTCTTCATCTACGAATGCCTGCTGGAACTGCCGGTCACCATTCGCCGCGGCGACGTAGCCGTCGAGGTGCTCGCCTTCGCCGAAGAGCGGGGCGCCGACGGCATTGTTACCAGCGACAGCCCTGGCCCGCGCTTCCGGCGCATCCGCGAGCGCCTGGAAGCCGCGCTGCCGGTGCGGGTCATTCCGGTCGAACCTTTCGTGCGCGCCCCCCGGCAGCTGGATCTAGCGCGCTTCTCCCGCTACTGGCGAGCGATTCAGGCTGAAGTCCTTTCCGATTCTGCCGATAATGCGCTATAATTGTGCGTGCAACCTTTCGCGCGCGCGGCCGCGGGCATCCGGCACACACGCAACCCGATGCATGGATATCCATCACAAGGAAACTTTTCTTAACCACGACTATTGACACGTGTCCTAGAATAAGGGCGTTAGCTTGCTGATTGCATATGGTGCCGATGGTGTCACCCATCCTTCGCTCCTGTCAGCGGTTGCGCACTCGCCTGATACAGGCGTGTAGCCTGGGCCTTGGCGCGTTATTCGGCGGGCGCCATAGCGCGTGCGCGCCTGAAGCGACATAATCCCGGACTGTGAGCCTCCTGCGCGTACTGGCGCGGGTCGCGGCCGGTCAAAACCATATCTGGAGCACCTCTCTCGAGGAACGCCGGGGGCGTGACAACGCGTAGGAGCGAACAGCGCCCCCAGGAGCAGCGCGTAGAAGCGTAGCGAAAGGAGTCACCATGCGTATCGGGATCCTCACCGGCGGCGGTGACGTACCCGGCCTGAACCCTGCCATCAAGGCGGTGGTCAACCGGGCAGCCGCCAATGGCTGGGAAGTCGTGGGTATCCGCAGAGGTTGGGCTGGCCTGCTCAACTACAACCCCGATGACCCGGAGGGCAGCGCGGAGTGGATCGAACCGCTCACTCCCGCGAGCGTGCGCACGATCGACCGCTATGGCGGCACCCACCTGCACACCTCCCGCACCAACCCGGCCAAGGTCAAGGAGTCGGCCATGCCCGAGTTCCTGAAGGGCCGGTTTGAGTTCAAGGGAGAGAAGAAGGTGGCCGATGCCACGCCCCACGTCTTGCGGGTGCTTGAGCACCTGCGTATTGACACGCTGATCCCCATCGGAGGCGACGACACCCTCAGCTACGGGGTGCGTATGCACCAGGAGGGCGTGCGGGTCATCGCCATTCCCAAGACGATGGACAACGACGTCTTCGGCACCGATTACTGCATCGGCTTCAGCACCGCCGTCACTCGCAGCGTCGAGTTCATCAATGCGCTGCGGACGCCGGCCGGCAGCCACGAGCGCATCGCGGTGGTCGAACTCTTCGGGCGCAACTCCGGCGAGACCGCGCTCATCTCCGCTTACCTCGCCGATGCGGACCGCGCGCTGATCAGCGAGGTGCCTTTCGATATCGAGAAGGTGGCCCGGCTCCTGGTCGAGGACCGCAAGAAGAACCCGAGCAACTACGCGGTGCTGGTGGTCTCCGAAGGGGCGAGCATGATCGGCGGCCAGGTGGTCGAGTACGGTCAGGAAGACGCCTACGGCCACCGCAAACTCGGGGGGATCGGGCAGATCGTTGGCGAAGCCATCAAGCAGATTACCGGCATCGAGATCGTCAACCAGCAACTCGCCTACCTGATGCGCGCTGGCGCGCCTGATTCGCTTGACCGTATGGTGGCCATCTCGTATGGCAACCTGGCCGTGCAACAGCTTGAGAAGGGTCACAACGGGGTGATGGTGGCGCTCCAGAATGGCGTCTACACCACCGTGCTGGTAGACACCTGCATCCAGGGCGTCAAGCGCGTGGATGTGCCCGAACTGTACGACGTCGACGAGTACAAGCCGCGCATCACCCACCTGGTCGGCAAACCGATGTTCCTGTATTAGGCAGAGAGGAGAACCGCTATGGCAAAGGTACGGTTGACCCGCGGCAAGTTCCAGGGCATTTCGGCATGCGCTGATGAGCGCGGGATCATCGCTGCCGCCGCGATGGACCAGCGGGGCTCGTTGAAGAAGGCGATTGCCAAGGCTCGCGGCGAGGGCGGGCAGGCTACCTTCGAGGATATGGTCGCGTTCAAGACCGCGGTCACCAAGATTCTCACCCGCTACGCCAGCGCCATCCTGATGGACCCCGAATACGGCCTCGAGGCGCTCAAGCACCGCGCGCCGGGCACGGGCGTGCTGATGGCCTACGAGAAGACCGGCTACGACGCCAGCGTCAAGGGCCGTCTGCCCGATCTGCTGTCGGAGTGGAGCGTGCGCCGCATCGTCGAGGCCGGAGCCGATGCGGTGAAGATCCTGCTCTACATCAATCCCTTCGACGACCCCAAGATCAACTCGATCAAGTACGCCTTCATCGAGCGCGTCGGCGCGGAGTGCGCCGCGCTGGACATCCCCTTCTTCCTCGAGCCGCTGGCCTACGATGACGACATCGGCGACGAGAAGAGCTTCGCCTTCGCCAAGGTGAAGCCAAAGTACGTCACCGCCTACATGGAGGAGTTCTCCAAGCCCCGCTACGGGGTTGACGTGCTCAAGGTCGAGGTGCCCGTGAACATGAAGTTCGTTTCGGGCACGCGCGCCTTCAGCGGCGAAGAGGCTTACACCCGCCAGGAGGCGATGCAACTCTTCCGCGAGGCCGCTGCCGCCGCCAGCAAGCCCTTCATCTACCTCAGCGCTGGCGTCACCGACGAGGTCTTCCGCGAGACGCTCGAACTGGCCGCCGAGGCCGGCACGCCCTTCGCCGGCGTGCTCTGCGGCCGCGCCACCTGGCAGGACGGCATCCCCGTCTATGCCCAGAATGGCGTCGAGGCCCTCGAGGCCTGGTTGAGCGACCGCGGCGTGCAGAACATCGAGGCCCTCAACCAGGTGCTTGCCAAGGGCGCCGTTCCATGGTGGACGGTCTACGGCGGCAAGGAGAACATTGAGGTGATTGACCTGCCGAGCTGGCAGTACCCGCCCGGGCGCTAGATCTTTCGCGTGGTCAGGGCGAACAATCTTTCGCCTCAACGGTCAGTAGTCTGTGAACTGCTTTTTCGGCAACCCTGCCCCCTCCCCAACCCTCCTCCGCTGGGGGAGGGAATCCGGCGCCTTCCCCCAACAGGGAGAGGTTGGGAGGGGGGCGGAAATGCCAGGAAACTTCGTTCACAGACTAGTCAGTCGGGGCGAAGAATCTCTCGCCCCAACGGTCAGGAGAGGGGGTTTTCGCCCCGACCCTGACCATCCGGGCATTCACTCGTAGGAAAGGAGTTTACCTATATGGGCAAGGTCGCCATCCATGGCTTCGGGCGCATCGGGCGTTCGCTGCTCCGCGTCGCGCTTCAGCAGAATCTCTGGTCGCCGGTCTCGATTTCGGATATCAAGGACCCCAAGACGCTCGCCGCTCTTTTTGAGGTGGATACCAACTACGGGCGCTGGCACGAGCCGGTGTCGGCCACCGAATCGGGAATGACCATTGGCGGGCGCGAGGTGTTGTTCTTCAACTCGAAGAACGAACTGCCCGACTGGAAAGCCCTTGGCGTGGATCTGGTCATTGATTGCACCGGGCGCGCCACACGCCGCCCCGGCGCCCAGGCGCACCTCGACCGCGGCGCGAAGCGCGTGCTCATCTCCGCCCCCAGCAAGTCGCGCGAGGACGCCGATGCTTTCTTGCTGCCCGGCATCAATATGGAGAGCTTCGATCCGGATAAGCACCGCATCATCAGCATGGCCTCCTGCACCACCAACGCCCTCGCGCCCGTGGTCAAGGTCGTGCTGGAGAACTTCGGCATCAAGTATGGCCTCTTCTCGACCGTCCACGCCTACACCAACACCCAGTCGCTCACCGACCAGCCTATGGACGATCGGCGCGACTCCTGGGCCGCTGCCGAGAACCTGATCCCCTCCTCTTCCGGCGCGGCCAAGGCGCTGGGCTTCATCTGGAACGGCCTGAAGATCACCGGCAAGGCTTACCGCGTACCCGTAAGCACCGGCTCGATTGTGGAACTGAACGTGCTCACCGAGAAGCCGGTGACCGTCGAGGCGGTGAACGACGCCTTCCGCAAGGCCGCCAGCGAAGCCCCGCTGAAGGGGATCATGGACGTGCTGGAGGACGAGTGGGCCTCGTCGCGCATCGTTGGCGACTCGCACTCCTCGATCGTTGACCTGCCCCTCACCCAGATGCAGGGCGACCTGCTCTCCGTCGCCGCCTGGTACGACAACGAGTGGGGGTACTCCGCGCGCCTGGCCGAAATGGCGGCGTTCCTCAGCCAGCATTAGCTCGCTGTTCGCTGGTTGTGGCGGCACAGCCGCCACAACCAGCCCGGAGTCCGGGGCCTGCCCTGGAATCAGCACGCCTGTTTATTCATCCCCAAAGCAGATCCCCATATCGCGGGCCGTCAGGATGGTGTCACAATCGAGCGGCACCGTCTTCATGCGGCTCGTCGCCACCTCCAGGGGCACATACTTCACCGTTGGGGGATCGAGAGCCACCATGATCCCCGACTGGCCCTCGGCGATGGCCCGCACCGCCGCGGCGCCAAAGCGCAGCGCCAGCAGGCGATCAAAGGTCGTCGGCGAGCCTCCGCGCAACAGATGCCCCAGCACCACCAGCCGCGTCTCGCGACCGGTCAGTTCCTCCAGGGCATGGGCAACCTTTTCGCCCACGCCGCCAAGCCGATCGGCCCGTCCCGGTTCGCGCGCCACCACCGAGAAATCCCCGCCAACAGGGCGAGCGCCTTCGGCAACGACGACAATCGAGAAGTAACGCCCGGCTTCCTCGCGCTGGCGGATTTTCTCGGCCACCAGTTCCAGATTGTAGGGAATCTCTGGAATGAGAATGACATGCGCCGATCCGGCGATCCCGGCATGGAGGGCGATCCAGCCCGCGTAGCGCCCCATCACTTCCACCACCAGCACCCGCTGGTGGGCCTGGGCCGTAGCGGTCACGCGATCCAGACATTCCGTGGCGAAGGATACGGCTGTATCGAAGCCGAAGGTTGACACGGTCCCGTCGAGGTCGTTGTCAATCGTCTTGGGCACCCCGATCACCCGCACGCCCTTGCGGGCCAGCGCCGCCGCGATTTCCATCGAGCCGTCGCCGCCGATGGAGATCAGGGCGTCAATCCCGTAGGCCGCCAGGCCGTTGACCAGTTCATCAGTGCGATCGCGCTCGTAGATGGTGCCGTCGGGCCGCAGGGTGGGGTAGCGCATCGGATGCCCGCGGTTGGTGGTGCCGATAATCGTGCCGCCCAGACTGGTGATCCCACGCACACTGTCACGGGTAAGCGGGATCACCCCGCCCTGGGGGTACTCCTTCGGTGAAAGAATACCTGCAAACCCGTCACGGATGCCGTAACATTCCCAGCCTCGATGCAGCGCCGAGAGCACCGCGGCGCGAATCACGGCGTTGAGTCCCGGCGCATCACCGCCGCCGGTGCTCAACGCAATACGAAAGGGTGCAGCATGCGAGTGTGCCATGGTTCCTCTCTCCCCTCGGTCCAGGCGTCTATCGGCAGGCTCGATCTGCTCGTGATCGTGGCGCCAGATCGCGCCGGACGCCGTGGATAGACGCACTCTCCTTCTGTCTCTCCGCCAGTGTAGCAGGGCGGCGCGGCTGTCACCGTTGCCGTTGCGTATCGCGCCGTGACAGTCCGTACACCCCGGCAGCTCCTCCGGTACGTTCTTAGACCGGAAGACGAGGGAGGACCGCCTCCTGAAACGAAATCGGATAACCTGGACGGATGGAAAGGCTCTTAGCGTGGCTCAGCGATGGTAATCAGTCGGTGGGTCATATCAACGGTAGCGCCGTTAACGATAACCTTGTCGCCGATACACGACACCAGGGTCACCTGCTCCCGGCCGACAGGCAAGATGTACTCAACCTGATCGGGCGTTGCCCAGACTTTCCTGGTGATTACATAGTGGTGAGCGGCGCCATCGGCGCTGTAGAGGATGAGCTGCGCGCCGACGGGCGCCTCGTTCAGGCGCGCGAAGGGCGCCGGGATGTGCGGCGCGTCGTGGAAGCGCAGCACGTGGCCCCAGAGCACCACGTTCTCCATCTGACCGGGCGCGGCGCTCAGGTTGTACCATCCAACATCGTGCTTCGGCACAATGGGTATACGATTGCGGTCCAGCCCGACAGGCGCCACCTTCTGGTCAAGCTCGATTGCCGGGATCACCAGCCGCACCGGCGGCCCGCCGTCACGCCGCGCCAGTGGCGCGGGCGTGGCCGTCGCAGCCCTGGGAGTGGCCGTCACCGGCGCGGGAGTGGCCGTCACTGGCCTGGGAATGGCCGTCGCAGCCCCGGGGGTGGCCGTCACTGGCCTGGAGGTGGCCGTCGCAGCCCTGGGGGTGGCCGTCATTGGCGCGGGGCTTGCGGTCTCGAGCACGCGGGTGGCCGTCGCTGGCGCAGGGAAGGTTGCGGCGGATTGTATCAGCGTGGCTGGAGGAACCGAACCACACCCGGCCAGCAGCGCCACCAGGATGAGGACGAAGAGGCGCATAGCACACATGCTCCGGGAGTGCTTGATGTGCCGCAGATGTATTGGCGCCGCAACAATCCGCCATCGTCACTATACCATATTCCTGGCACGACGGCATTGCAACCGACCCCGGCGAGTTAGGCTATAATCTGCCGCAACAGCCGGTTGAGGGGGGCAGGGGCGTTCGTGTACCCCAGGAGTTTGAGGGTCCATCGTCGAGGAAGCCATGAAGCTCAAAGGACGCGTCGCTATTATTACCGGGGCCTCCAGCGGCGTTGGTTATGCCACCGCGCGCCTGTTCGCGCGCGAGGGCGCAACGGTCGTCGCAGCGGCCCGCCGCCGGGACCTGCTGGAGCACTTGATTGCCGAAATCGCCTATGAGGGCCATCAGGGTCTAAGCATTCCCGCCGATGTGACCGACGCAGCCCAGGTGCAGCATCTTGCCGACCAGACCGTCGCGCTCCTCGGGCGGATCGACATTCTGATCAACTGCGCTGGCGGGGTCATGAAGATCTCGCCGGTGGAGCAGTTCAGCGATTCCGAGTGGCGCGCGATCATTGACACTAACCTGACCGGGGTCTTCTACGCGACCCGCGCCGTCGTGCCGTATATGAAGCGCCAGCATAGCGGCACTATCGTGAACCTCGGCTCGCGCGTGGGCAAAATGGGGATCGCCAATATCAGCCCCTTCAGCGCCGCGAAGTTTGCCCTGGCCGGCTTTTCGCAGTCGCTGGCCCAGGAGTTGCGCCCCTACAACATCTTTGTGACCAATGTGGTCGCGGGCATGATCAACGCCGACCTCGCGCCCCTCAACCCCGACGAGTCGCTGCGCCGGCGTCTGCTTACCACCGAAGACGTGGCCCACGCGCTGCTCTGGGTCTGCACCCTGCCGCCCAGTCTCCGAGTGGATGAACTGCCGATCATGCCTCGCCATGTAGATCTATGACCCTGTCCATGGAAACCATCATCATTGGAGACTATGAAATAACCTATACTCCCGACGGCGAACCGGCCCTGGTCATTCACCACGTGGTGCGCGGCTACGATGCCGCCGTCCTCGATGCGGCAGCAGTGGCGACGCTGCGTGACCTGCTTTCCATACAGCAAAAACGCATCCGCAACCTGGGCAAGTATCAAGCCATCTTCGGATCTGGCGGCGATATGGCGCTCTATACGGCCGCCGGTCAACGCTCCGTCTACCTCAATGCGGATCAGACCGTCCGGCTTGCAGCGCTGCTCGCAGCCAATCAACAGAGTTAATCAACTTCTGGATGTATGCCTGCATCTGCGCGTCGTTTCTGGTTGCGGCGAGGCGCCTTGCTCACACGCGCAGCCGGCGGGTATGCCTTGCTGGCGGCGCTCCTCACCTGACCAACGGCGGCTCATCTGACAACCCACGTCGCCACAGGCAATGGCTGGCGCCTCGGGTGCTCCGGCTTCAATGACGCCATCCTGAATACCACGCCCAATCCAAAATCCAAAATCCCAAATCAAAAATCCGCAATCCCCCTGGCCTCCACATGCACCGCCACCCGCAGGTTCTCCACCTCGCGCAGGTCAAACCGGCCCCCGCCGATGGTCAGGGCATCGGCGGCGCCGCAGGCCACCCCCAGGCGCAGGGCCTCAGGCAGGTTCATGCCACGCAGCAGACCGGTAGCCAGGCCCGCCAGCAGCGAGTCGCCGCTGCCCACGCTGCTCACGATGCGCATGCGGGGCGGGCGGGCCCACCAGGCGCCGCTTGCATCGGCCGCAACGCAGCCCAGCGCACCCAGACTGACCGCCGCCAGGCTGACGCCCTGCGCGCGGAGCGTCGCCAGGGCCGCCAGCGCCGCTGGAACATCGCTCACCGGGCGACCAAGCGCCGCCCCGGCCTCGTGCCCATTCACCTTTACCCCCCAGGGCTGCGTCGCCAGGGCCGCCTCCAGCGCCGGCCCGCTAGTATCCACTATCACCTGCAAGCCGCGCGAGGCCAGATCGACCAGCAACGCGCCCAGGTCTGCCGGCGCGACTCCGCGGGGCAGGCTGCCAGAGACCACGGCAAGCGCGGACCCGGAGGCCGCCGCCAGCACATCGCCGGCAAAGGCATGCCAGTCGGCGGGGGCAAAGATTGGTCCGGACTCGTTCAGCGCAGTGGCATCGCTGGCCTCGCGGTCAACCACCAGCACGCAGGTGCGCGTCTCCCCCGCCTGGTGGCGTGTCCAGCGGCCCGCCAATCCCTCGGCGGCGGCCAGGCGAGCCACCATATCGCCAGTCAGCCCGCCGAGGGGGGCGCAGACCAGCGCCGGCTGGCCCAGGGTGCGCGCCGCGCGGGCCACGTTCAACCCTTTGCCCCCTGCTGCGACGATGACCTCATCGGTGCGGAAGACTCCGCCGAGGCGCAGGCCCTGGAACACCATCGTGCGATCTAGAGCCGGATTGGGCGTGATGATAAGCAGCACGGGCTTTCTCCTCATATGAACCGGGAAAACCTGATTTCCCCAGGTCTCTGTCGGCAGGTGGGGAGCAAACCAGAGGTTTACTCTACCAGCACAGATGAAGATTAAGTCATTCCTTAATCATTCCCTAAAAAATTAATAACACTTATTTTACTTTCGCCCCTTATCATCGTCACGTCCATTGTACTAGCGCATGGACAACAGATGGCCGTGTTGCCAGAACTGTAAGGCATTGCTGGCCACAGGCCAGCAGCGCTGTTTTGTGCGTCCTACGGAGCAAGACAGACACTAGAAGGAGACCCAGGTCATGGGCGGTCACGACGAGAAGGACAAATGGATCGTCCGCTCTGAGGAGGGGATTGGCGAAACCTTCGGCACGATTCTTGAGCGCCGCTTGAGCCGCCGCGAGGTGCTGAAGAGCGCCACCATCGCCTCGTCGGTGGCGATCATCGGCTCGGCGGCCCTTGGCGCCGGGACTGCCGCCGCGCAGCGTGTTACCACTCCGCAATTTGCCCGCGTCGAACCGACGCCTCCAGACTTTGACGATGTCAGGGTGCCTGAGGGGTACTACGCCCGCACCCTGATCCGCTGGGGTGAGCCGCTGTCGGCCACTGCCCCCGTGCACAATGTCTGGGAGCAGACCGCCGAGGCTCAGAGCCAGCAATTTGGCTACAACTGCGACTTCGTGGGGTATTTCCCGCTGCCGCTCGGCTCCAACTCCTCAACCCGCGGCCTCCTCGTGGTGAATCATGAGTACACCAACGAGGAGTTGATGTTCCCCAACTACGACCCAAAGAAGCCCACACGCACCCAGGTTGATGTGGGCATCGCCGCTCACGGTCTGTCGGTGGTGGAGATCCAGCGCGCCCCCGACGGCACCTGGAGCTACGTGCGCAACTCGCCCTTCAACCGCCGCATCACCGGCGAGACGCGGATGCGCATCAGCGGCCCCGCCGCCGGCCATCCACTGATGCAGACCAGCGAGGATCCCACCGGCACCGTGGTGCGCGGCACGCTGAACAACTGCGCTGGCGGCAAGACGCCCTGGGGCACCGTGCTGACCGCCGAGGAGAATTTCCACCAGTACTTCGGCAATCTCAGCAAGTTCGACAGGAACGACCCGCGCTTCGCCATTCACCGCCGCTACGGCATGCCCGCCGAACAGAGCGAGCGCGGCTGGGAGCTGTATCACAGCCGCTTCGATGTGGCCAAGGAGCCGAATGAGGCCTTCCGCCACGGCTGGATGGTTGAGGTTGACCCCTACGACCCGAACATGACCCCCGTGAAGCGCACCGCCCTGGGCCGCTTCCGCCACGAGGCGGCGACCATCGGCATCGCCCCCGATGGGCGCGTGGTGGCCTATATGGGTGACGATGCCGTCTTCGAGTATGTCTATAAGTTCGTCACCCGGGGCAAGTACAATCCCAATGACCGGGCCGCGAATATGAACCTGCTCGATGACGGCACCCTCTACGTGGCCCGCTTCAACGATGACGGCACCGGCGAGTGGCTGCCCCTGGTCTTCGGGCAGGGTCCGCTGACCCCGGCGAACGGCTTTAACTCGCAGGCCGATGTGGTGATCAACGCCCGCCGTGCTGGCGACCTCCTGGGCGCCACCAAGATGGACCGCCCTGAGGACGTGGAGCCGAACCCGGTCACCAAGAAGATCTACGTGGTGCTGACCAACAACACCCGCCGCGGCGCTGAGGGCCAGCCGGGCCCCGACAAGGCCAATCCTCGCGCCAAGAACGAGGCCGGTCACATCATTGAGATCACCGAGACCAACAACGACTACGCCAGCACCACCTTCCGCTGGGAGATGTTCATCATCGCCGGCCTGCCCAGCGATCCCACCACCTATTTTGCCGGCTACGACAAGAGCAAGGTCAGCCCGATAGGAGCTCCCGACAACGTGACCTTCGACAATGCCGGCAACCTGTGGATTGCCACCGACGGGGCTGCTCGCGCCATCAAGTACAATGACGGCCTCTTCGCGGTGCCGGTGCAGGGTCCGCAGCGGGGCAACCTCCAGCAGTTCTTCTCCTCCGTCGCCGGCTCGGAGGTCTGCGGCCCTGAGTTCACGCCCGACAACCGCACGCTCTTCCTGGCCATCCAGCACCCCGGCGAGGGCGGCACCTTCGAGAAGCCGATCAGCACCTGGCCGGATCGTGTGGGCCTGCCCCGGCCGAGCGTGATCACCATCCAGGCGTTCGACAACCGCCCAATTGGGACCTGAGTCCGCACCCTCTCCCTGCCCCCCTCTCCACCTGCGGTGGAGAGGGGGGAAAGCGCCGCACAGGGAAAAGGGCATGGGGCAACTACGTTTCCCCACCCCCGCGCTACTTCAGCACCAGCGGAAGATAGACCCGCTGGCCGAATAGTTCTGGCGCCACCAGAGTATTGAAGGGCTGATTAACGCCGTCGCCAGCGACGAAAAGGGTTGTGCCGCGCCCAGCAGGAAGAACGAGCAGCGGCGCATGAATGACCGGCTCGCCTCCGCCACGTCCTGTAAAGCGCAGCCGGTACACGCCGCTGTCAACGGTCAACAGCGCCTCACTGCCGAAGGGCATCTCCGCCTGCCCCCCGAAGATGAAGTTGCGCTCGTCGCGCAGATCGAGTTGCCCGCGAACGCCGGGCGCAAACGGCGCCGCGTGCAGCACGCGCAATCGCGCGCCGTAGGGCGGAGTCTCGGCAAGGTCGGGGAGCAAGACCAGCCGTAGCGGAGCGCCATTGGCGCCGCCAATCGCCGCGACAGTGTAACCGCGCCCTCGCTCCAGCTCCACTTCAAGACCGGCCAGTTCCGCTGGCGGCGTCCCCGGACGATCAACGGCCAGCCGGTAGCTGCCTTCTTCCAGGGGCAGTTCGGCGCTCAGGGCGAAGTACGCCAGGTTCTCCAGCACCCGCGTATCGTTCACCCGCACATGCACCGGCGCCGTCCCGCTGGCGAAGGGTGCCAGGTGCAGGACACGCACACGCGCCGGCACACGCCGTTCGCGGGGAATCTCGATGACACGCAGCGGTTGCCCGCCGGCGCCCCCGATCACCGCCAGTACCACCTCCTCACCTGCGGCAAACACCCGTGGCGGCAGATCGAGGAGCGGCGGTGCGGCGGGCCGGCCCGTCGGCACGATCTTCACATCTAGCGCCTGGCCCACTGGCACGGAGAGCGGCCCCGGCGCCTGCCCGAAGGCGATGTTCAGCAACCCCGGAAAAGCCTGCCCATTCTCATACACCACATCAACCGTCGCCGCCGCGCCGGGGGCGAACGGCGCAGCATGCAGCATGCGCAGGGTCGCCGTTCCGGGCGCAGGGGGAACGGCGCTGTCGGTGACGGTGAAGACGGCAAGGGGAAAGCCATTGGCCCCGCCGCCGATTACCAGGGTATGATCCCTGGCGGCTTGCAGGGTGGCGGCGCCGCTCAGCACCGGCGTGGCGCCGGGCAGTTGCTCCTGGGTCAACGCTCCAGGGAAGACCAGTACGGGGTAGACTCCGGCGGGCAACTCGCGGTACGGCAACCGTTCAGCGAATTGCAGGCCGCTGCCAATCATGGTGTCAATCCCGCCGATCCGCAGCGCGACGGTGACCGGGGCGGCGCCACCCAGCGGGGCGGCGTGCAGCACGGCGACGCGCGCCGGAGCTGCCGCCAGCGGCGCTGCGCGCACTGCGGGCAGCGCACCCGCCAGCGCCAGCAGGACCGCCAGGCGCCCGATGAGGCCAAGAAAGCGGCGAAGGGATGTCAGAGGCATACGCTGCTCCTTTGCTGCCAGACCGGCGCGCGAGACAGGCGCGACCATGGCGCCTGGCCCTGCTCGTGCCTGGAGGCGAGTCACGTGGCGTTCTATGGTACGATCAGGAGCGCGTTCTGTCGAGTGGGGGGCTACCGGGTTGGCCGGTGGCCCCTGGGTCTCTGGTTGTCCGGCGGCCCTGGTTTACTCCATAGTCAAGCCCTGTCACCAGTGGCGGGCCGCCGGTGGTGGAGATGATAGGCGCCTGGTTGCCCTCGACGGTAGGCGCAAAGGGCGCAGCGTGGACGATGCGGAGTCGCGCCTGGCTCTGCGGAGGTCGCATCGGGTCATCGGGGCGCAACTGCAGAGCCTCTGCAACAGCCCTGGAAGCCGTCCCGATGAGCCATCTATGGCACAGCGATCTGTTATAATACCCGCAACGCCGTATTCTAAAGGAGCTACGTGTGCGCCTGCTCACCCGCGTCCTGCTCGTCGCCATCGGGCTGCTCCTCGCCGCCTGCGGCGCCTATGCGCCGCCAACGCCTACCCGTTCAGCGTTGGAGGAGATGCAAACCAGCGTCGCCCTCCAGGCGCGGCCTACCCTGGCCCCAATCGATCCGGGGCTGCTGCCCACACCCGCGCCCACCTCTCCGCCCCCCGCTATTGCCGAGGTCCTGCAATTGCGCCCCGATGACCCGCGCGCCCTCGGCAATCCCGACGCGCCGGTGCTGATCATCGAGTTCACCGACTACGAGTGCCCGTTTTGCCAGCGGTTCTTCCGCGAAACGCGCCCGCAGATTATCGAAACCTACGTGCAAACCGGCGCGGCCCGCTTCGTCGCGCGCGACTTCCCCCTGGCCGACATCCACCCCTCGGCCACTCTGGCGGCCGCGGCGGGCCAGTGCGCCGCCGCTCAGGGGCAGTTCTGGCCTATGTATGAACGCCTCTTTGAAACCCATCAAGAAGAGTGGGGCGGCGTGCCCAGACGCGACCGCGACGTGTTCATCGAGTTTGCCGGCGAACTGGGACTTGACGGCGCCGCCTTTGGCGCCTGCCTCGATGATCCGGCAACGCTGCGGCAAATTGAGAACGAACAGGCCGCCGCCACGCGCTTCGGCGTCAACTCCACGCCCAACTTCCTGGTTAACGGCCAGTTGCTGCGTGGCGCTATGCCATTCCGGGTGTTTGAGGAGCTAATCCAGCAGGAACTACAGCGCTAGTGCAACGCTGCGCGTTCCGGCCAAAAAACACCTATGCCTTGCCCACATGTCACGGCGCTTCATACACGCTGTTCCGCTGGCGTCGGCAGAGCGGTGGGCGTGTCCGAGTAAACCGGCAGGGGCGACCGGCCGGTGGTCCCTGACAGTCTAGACAGGCAGACAGGTCGGGAGCTGAACGCCCCCTTCCAACTTGTGCGTAATGCATGGGCCAAAAACATCGGGAGGGCAAAGCCTTCCCAGAAGCACGCTCGGCGCGAAGCGCTCTGCCGCTCAGGACTTTAACTCTTCAACAGGGTAAAACACTGCCTCGGGCGTCACCGTGGCCTCGGGCGCAGGACCGGTGTCGGTCCAGCCCTGGTTCTCCCGCGTCATGCTCACTTCGGCAATAGCCATGTCGTGGTCGCAGACAATCTGGCAGGCCAGGCGGTACTGGCCAAACAATTCGCGCTCGGTGAGTTTCTCGTATTCGGCGCGGGTCATCGTGGCCGGTTCACCTTCCGCAAACACCACCCGGCAGGTCGTGCAACGAGCATAGCCTCCGCAACGGTGCCCGATCTCCACTCCCGCTTCCTCGATCGCCAGCACCAGACGCTTTCCGACCGGCACCTCGAGCGTCTTTCCTTCCACGGTCAGCTTCGGCATAACTGCAACTCCATCGCATCCAGAACGACACAAGTAATAAAGGCGACTGGAGGGGTATGGGGAAACCAGGTTTTCCCACGACCCTGCCGGGGCAGCCCACCTCTCAGGTGTAGGGCTTTTCGAGCGAGCAGGGGTTTTCGGCATTCTAATGCGCTTGCGATCCTCACCCCCCGCCCCCCTCTCCCGCTCGCGGGAGAGGGGGGAGCTGGGCGTCCCAATGCCCCAGATGGCGAATGCGACGCGAGCATGCGCCGGAAAAACCCTACACTTGAGAAGGGCAACCCATCCCTCCGAACTGTGGCAGGTAGCGGCGCCCCCTTCCTTTTCACCGTAACACAAAGGCCGCGACGCGTCAATTCGGGCGAGTTGTCAGGTACGATTGGGAATGCAGGAAGCAATCGAGACCCCCGCTCCTATTGACACCAGGTTCGCGCGGACACATGCGGCATGAATTTCGGCGGAAGCGCCTATGAAACCGTCGTGCCGCTCTTCTATTCGCCAGCGTCCACGAGAAGCTGCTCTTGCGAGGATCTCCCCCAGCCCAACCCCAGGGGTTGCACCCAGGGGGTCGCCAATAATCCGGCGCCCGGCAGATGGATGAAGTCTAAATATTCACAACTTAGAACTAGAAATGTGTCGTAGTTTTTGCTATAATGCAAAACAGGGTCAGCACTTGCGCTAGAACAACGCGGCTGCGCACCTCCACTGCGGTTGATGACCGCTGCGGAACCGAAGCTCGCGCTCGCCGCACTGCCGATGGGCATCGTTCCACGCACGGGCGGCATCCTTCGCCAGCCTGATCGTACCGACGCACTCCGGAACGTGCGCCAGGCAGATGCCGATCAGTTTCAGGAGCAAGCCTTGTTACGGCAGCGGCGCCGTGCGAATACAGAGGAAAGCTAGCATCCGCGGTGCTAAAGGAGGGCGACCATGTCCAACAGCGATAGCCCGAGCGAGCCCGGGTCGCGCACGATCGCCAGTGAACTGGAAACGTTCCTGAGCGATATTCAGCGCGAACATGGGCTGAGTGCCAACACGATCACATCGTACCGGTGTGATCTGCGCACGGCTGCGGCGACGCTCACCATGCCGCTGGAGGAGATCGCTACCAGCGACATCAAGGCGTTTCTGGAAAGTCGGAACGAACAACCGGGCACCACGAACCGGCGCATTGCCAGTCTGGGCCGCTTTTTCCGCTGGGCGCTGAGCCAGGGATATGTGACCAGCAACCCGGTTGAACGCGTGGGGGTGCGCTACCACGCCGAGCATCGCCCGCAACCAATTGCCAGCGAAGCCGAACGGCGAGCGCTTGACGCCGCGATTAACGCCAGCCCGCAACCCTACCGTCTGATCTTCACCCTGCTGCGCGAGATTGGCGTTCGTACCGATGAGGTGCTGAACCTCAACGTCGGCGACGTGATCCTCGAACCAGGGCGCGAAGTGCTGCTGGTGCAGGACAGCAAGAGCGGCACCAAGCGCATGGTGGTGCTCACGCCAGACGCCATGCCCCGCAGTCTGCGCGGCCTGCGGAGCTGGCTGCGCGAGTTAGGCGATGATGTGTCGCCCGATACGCCGCTGTTCCAGTCGTCGCGCGGCAATCGCGCTTCCTATGACACGCTCCATCGCCGCTGGGTGCAGGTATGCAAGCAGGCGCGCCTGGTGGACGTGGTGGACGGCAAGGAGGTGCCCCGCTATACGCTGCACCATCTGCGCCACACCGCCGCTGCCGAGCTGATCGCCTTCTATCCTGAACAGGTGGTCCGGCGCATCCTTGGCCATCGCGATCCGCGCAGCACCCGCCGCTACGCCGAAATCGTGCGCGGCAACGGCTACAAAGCCAACAACACGAACGCCGGTAATCAGCTTGGCCAGCGACGCGAGCAGCAGGCATCCTGATGAGTTCTGAGCGAGTGCCGGCCGGACGCCAGGTTGCCTGACGCCACGGCCCGCGCACCCGCTGACGGCCCTATAGGACCGCGCTCGTCCAACCCGCTGGCAGCACCGCCTGTTTCATGCATGCAACCAGGCCAGGAGGGTTGCCATTGTCGCGGCATAGCCGGAGCCGCGAAACATATTATGGTTGGTTCCCGGCACCTCTATGACTCGCCCTCTGCCGTCGCGCAGGCGAGTCTGCAGTTCCTCCAGCACCGGCGCTGACACCACGCTAAAGGCGGGTTCGCACACCAGCACCAGCAACGGCGCCTCGACGTATGCCACCCGCTCCACCAGGCGCCATCCCTCCCGTGGCAGGAAGAAGCCCTCCACCTGGGCGCGCCGGCACTGCTCCAGAGCGATGCTCTTCCAGTACACGTCGCCTTCGTCCCAGGCAGGATTATTCGCGCGCACCTGCGGGCGCACGACCTCAGCCGGCGCCCCTACTCCCGCCAGGAACTCTGCCAGCCGGGCCGCACCCCACTCCGGCGTGAGCTCCAGCGCCGGGTCCACCAGCGCCACGCGCGCCAGCGCGGCGCGCGCCGCGTGGGCGCCGCTGGCCAGCACCAGGGCTGTGGCTCCGCCCCAGGAGTGGCCGATCAGCCGCACCTCGCGCAACTCAAGGTGCATGATTGCCTCGCCAACCAGTCCGGCAATCGTATCCAGATCGTGGGCCTGGCTCACATCGCTCTCGCCGTGACCGGGCATATCCAGGGCGAGCACACGGTAGCCCACAGCCCGCAGTGCCGGGGCCACCCGCCAGAACGTCGCGGCGCTGCTGGTAATCCCATGCAAGAGAACCACCGGCGGTCCGGTCCCGCCCCAATCCAGATAACTCAGCCGAATGTCCCCCAGGGTGAGATAGCCGCGCGTGGCGTCAAGCGTATAGTCCATCATCGCCTCGTTGCCTAACATTGCGGATCAGCCAGGGTCATGCGGGTTGTGGCGACGCTTAACCCGATTACGGGACGCCGATCCTCACCCTCCCCCGCCTCGCTGCGCTCGGCGCCCCCTCCCTCTCCACCTGTGGCAGAGAGGGCAGGTGAAGGGTTTTTTGGCCCATCCTCGCGTCGCATGCGCCATCCGGGGCATTGGGACGCCAGACTCCTCCTCTCCCGCTCACGGGGGAGGGGCAGGGGGGGTTAGGATTGTAAGCGCAGTGGAATGCCAAAAACCCCTTCACGCTTGAAAAACCCTGCACCTGAGAAGAGCAGGCTGAGGGGCGGGTGAGGACCGCAAACTGCCTGCTTTTACCTCAGCGTAGCTGAAAACAATGCGGATTGGCGCGCATCAGGTCATCGGCGCTGCGAAAGCCCTGCAGCACCAGCGGCGTGCCCAGGCTGCCCAGAGCCACGATCGGGCCGGTGATCATAAACGTATAGCGCCCGGTGCGTTTTGGATCGGGCAACGAACAGTAGCGCGCAAAACCTTCCTTGCCCAGTTCTGTTTCCACATATTCACGATCAGCCCCCAGCTTGAAGCCCTGGCCAAAACACTTGACCTGGAGTTGTCGCAGGATGATTTTATCGAAATCGTGGAGGGTCTGGGTGATGAACATCCAGCCCACGCCGTACTTGCCGGTCATGCGCACGCTCTGGGCCAGCAAGGCGCGGGTGCGGGCCCCGTCGCTGCTTTCGGCGGCGTGCTCCCCGGCAAAGAGGTGCGCCTCGTCGAGCACCACCAGCGCGTTGGACTGCTGCCCGTGGTTGAAGCTGCGGTGGATCACCTGGCGCAGGCGGGTGAGAATCTCGTTGAGCAGGAAGTAGGGCACGGCATCGTGTCCGCCTTCCTGGGCAAAGGAGAGCACCACGACCTCGCGATCGGCGAGCACGCGCTGGATGAGCTGCGAGAGGGGCACGCGGCCCGTGTCGGTGCGGAAGGCCGCCAGCGCATTGGCCCAGATGCGCTTGAGCCGGGCCTCGTCGAGCTGGAAGCGCGCCAGCACGTCCTGGGCGCGCTGGCCCTCGCCGGGCGTCGTGCCAGGGCGACTGGCGTAGATCACATCGGCGAAGCGGGCCAGGTCCCGCACCAGCAGGGGCAGATCGGCTCCGCGCAGATCGCGCACGGGCCGGCGCCGGCCCTCGGCGTCGGTCAACTCAGCGATCAGGTTGGCGAGCCGCTCGCTGGCCTCGCGTTCCTTGCCGGCCCCTTTGAAGCCCAGACTCTCGAAGAACCCGGCCCGCCGCAACGTCTCGGTGAAGGCCTCGGGGCCTTCGAGGGCCACCTCGTCGGTGCTGACGACGTTGACGGCGCGGCTGACACGCAGGCTGCCCAGCAAACGCCTGATGCTAAAATCCACCCGGTGGTCGCCGGCAGCGAAGCGGTCGCGCCCGAACTCGCCCTGCGGGTCGAGCACCAGCAGGCCCATCTGCGGATTGCTGGCAAACCCGGCGAGCAGTTGCGCGGCGAAAATGGACTTGCCGCTGCGGGTCTGGCCGAAGATGCCTATCATGACCGCTTCGCCGAAGCCGCCCGCCTCGGTCGGCCCAAAATGGCGCAGGGTCAGCGGCACGGGCAGGCCGTCGCCGGGGGAAGCGCCGGCATAGAAGATGCCCGGCTCGGTATCCACCAGGGCCTGGAGGACCTCGGCGGTGGCCGGATACACGGGAGTGCCGCTGGGCGGCGGGGTGGAGAGGGTCGTGCGGCGCCGCACCCGCCCGTCGTCCTCAAGCAAGAATACTCCCAGGGCCGTCAACTGGGCGCTGGTCAGGTCGCTCTCGCCGGAGAGGGCTGGCAGGGCGCCCTGATGCTTGATCACCGCGCGGATGATCGGGTCTTCATGCCAGCGGTTACGGGTAACAATGCCGCCAAGCTGGCAGAGGGCCCGCTTGCGATAGGCCCGGCCATTGAAGCGTTCCACCACCTCAAAGGTCACCCAGGCGTGATCCAGCGCCCGGTCGCGGGCGGTTTCGAGGATGTCCACGGTGAAGGTGGTGGTGCTGTTCGGCGAACCGATGATCGCAATTGGCTGCATGAACGTCTGTGCGGCACAAAAATGCTAAACACCCGTTCTGATTATAGCAGCCGCCGGTGATATGTCAATTGCCGGGCTGTTAAGGGTTTTAGAGCACCGACCGAAATGCTTGATCCACTGAGGACACTGAGCGGTGTAGCTCGCTGCGCCTGCGCCGCCATCGTTACGGGTCAACCGTTTCGAGAAACGCTATAGAGCGTATTGGAGGATTGAGGGGAAACCGGGTTTCCCCTTACCCCTGCCGGACGGAAGGGCGAAGACCTCTTAGAACCTCCCACCATACGAAGTAGTCCGTGAACGAAGTTTCCTTGCATTTCCGCACCCCCTCCCAGCCTCCCCCCGTTGGGGGAGGAGTCAGACTCCCTCCCCCCGCGGGGGAGGGTTGGGGAGGGGGAGGGTTGGGGAGGGGGCGGAGGTACCGAAAAACTCAGTTCACAGAGTAAGGGACCAATCACTCAAACCGCAGGCTATCCCACTCCAGCTCGGCGTCGGCGATGTAGACCGTATCACCCTCCTTCAGGCCCGCCTCGATCAGGGCCTGGCTGATGCCGCTGGCTTCGAGCACGCGCTGCACGCGGTCAAGCGCCTCGGGCTGGGCGAAGTTGGTCATCTTGATCAAGCGCTCGATGCGGACGCCGCGCACGCGCCAGCCCTTGCCTTCGCGAGAGATAGTAAAGGCGTTCTCGTCCACCGGCGGAACGGGCCAGGTCAGTGGCGGCTCTTTGGGATCAACCGGTTCGCGGGCCGGCGCGGGGAGGGTGCGCAGCACGTCGGCGACCCGACGCATCAGCGCGTCAACCCCTTCGCCGGTGGCGGCGGCAATAGGGAACAGGTTCTCGGGCGCGACAGGGAGTTCGGCGCGCAGACGCGGCAGGTTCTCGCGGGCCGCGGGCAGGTCCATCTTGTTCAGCGCTACGATCTGGGGGCGCTCCGCCAGCGCCGGCTGGTACAGGCGCAGTTCGGCATTGATAGCGTGGTAATCGGCCACCGGGTCGCGGAAATCAACCCCGGCCGCGTCAATGATATGGATCAGCACGCGGGTGCGTTCGATGTGGCGCAAAAAATCGTGGCCCAGCCCGACGCCAGCATGAGCGCCCTCGATCAGTCCGGGAATGTCGGCGACGACAAAGCGATCCCGGACGCTGACCTCGACGATGCCCAGATTGGGCTGCAAGGTGGTGAAGGGGTAGTCGGCAATCTTCGGGCGCGCGGCGCTGATCACCGAGAGCAGGGTTGACTTGCCGGCGTTGGGAAAACCGACCAGGCCCACATCGGCAAGCAGCTTCAACTCGAGCTGCAGCTCCAGTTCCTGACCCGGCTCGCCCAGCTCGGCGATGCGCGGGGCCTGGCGCGTCGGGGTGGCGAAGTGGACATTGCCCAGCCCGCCCTTGCCCCCGCGGGCAGCGAGCAGGCGCTGCCCGGGGCGCGCCAGGTCAACTTCGCAGGTCACCCCGTCGATGGTCGTGCGCACGATCGTGCCGGGGGGCACGCGGATCACCAGATCCTTGCCCTGACGCCCGTGCATGTTGTTCTTTTGCCCGTGACCGCCGTCTTCGGCGACAAATTTGCGCTCGTAGCGGAAGTGGAGCAGGGTGTTGAGGTTCGGATCGGCCACCAGGTAGACATGGCCGCCGCGCCCGCCATCGCCGCCGTTGGGGCCGCCGCGGGGCACGTACTTCTCGCGGCGGAAGGTGGCGGCGCCATTCCCGCCGGCCCCTGAACGCACCACAATTGTCGCCCGGTCGTAGTAATCTTCAGCCATACCAACTACAGCATCACTCACATACCTTGAACTGAGACCTGATCCCTCGTGACTGCCGGGACGCGATGGCGCAAAGGCCCGGCATTACTGCCACGAACACGTTGCGCCTTCGCGTCGTTGCGTCAAGCTTTCTGAGCAATGCTTGAAAACAATAACTTAGGGTTGCTCATACCCTGGAGAAACACCGCGCCGCCCCTGGACGCCCGGCTACGCAAAAGAGGGGCGGAAGATTTTCCGCCCCTGACCTTCACGGCGCGCTTCAACCTGCGGCAAGACAGGCGCCCTACAGCTCTCCTGAGCGTCTGGGATGAGGAATAATACGAATGGGCCACCTTAAGGCGGCCTGCTCGCGCTGGAAGGCTCGCATTCCGACGCGCCGCCTACGCCTTGGTCCCGTCTTCAGCCTTCGGCTCAGTCTTGACCGCAGGCGTATCATCCTCCTTGACCGCCTTCTTGAACTCGCGGATGCTGCTGCCCAGAGCGCCGCCGATGCCAGCCAGGCGCCCGGCGCCGAAAATGGCAATCACGATTATCAAAATGATCAGCAACTCACCCCAGCCGAGGCCAAACATACGCCTGTCTCCTTCCATCTCGCCGCGCAGCGCGTGGGGGGACGCGGATCAAAACGCCGTTGATATGGCTTCATTATACCTCAGGCAGGGGGCATGTCAAACCAGATGGGCGGATAGTGGTCCTCACCCTCTCCCCGGCTCTTCTCAGGTGTAGGGTTTTTCGAGCGAGAAGAGGTTTTCGGCATTCCGCTGCGCTTGCGATCCTCACCCCCCTGCCCCCCTCTCCCTGAGCGGGAGAGGGGGAAGCTGGGCGTCCCAATGCCCCGGATGGCCCATGCGACGCGAGGATGTGCTGGAAAACCCTATACCTGAGAAAGGGGGCGCCGAGCGCAGCGAGGAGGGGGATGGTGAGGACCAGGCGGCCTCCTACTGGACGCGGAGCGCAGGGAAACGCGGTCTCCCCCGCCCCCGCGGAAGCAAGCATACACCTTCCGCACCCGTGGTATCATGTCGGCATGCTTGATGATCGGACCAGGCTCGACTTTCCTCCAAGCGGCGTCGCCGACATACCCCTGCGCTTCAGCCCGCAGGTGCTGCGTTGCAGCGCGGCGGGGCCGGGCGGTCGCCCGCTTACGGTGCTGATTGATACCGGTACTGACCCCTCGGCAATTGACCTGGGGCTGGCCCGGCGTCTCGGCCTGCGCATCGGCGATTTTGCTCTCGGCTCCGACGCCACCAGCGATGGCGTGCCGTTCACCGAAACGGTGCTGCCCTGGTTGCGGCTGGGGGAGTTGTGCCTGCGCGATCTTTACGCGCTGGCGGTGGATCTGCGCCATGCTCCCTTTGAGGTGGACGTGGTGCTGGGCTATAACGTGCTCAGCAACCTGTCTCTCGACATTCTCTATGCAGAACGGCGCCTGCGCCTGTACCATCCCGATCTGGCGCCGCCCGACCCTGGTGAGACGGGCGCTGTCCTGCCGTTGCATTTCTTCGACCATTTTCCGGCCCTGGCCAACGCCAGCCTGCTGGCCCCCGCAGGCGACCCGGCCGCACTCCGGCATTGCCTGGAGCTGCCCCTGCTGACGATTGACACCGGCTCCAATGGCGCGCTCACGCTAAGCGCCGATCTTGCCGACCTCGCGGGGTTAAGCCACGACAGCGCCAGCGGCGAGGGCCACAGCTTCGCCAGCGGTTGCGCCGTGCGCCGTGGCATGGCCGCCGGGCTGCGCATCGGGCCATTTGAGGTGCGTGACGTAGCCCTCGATGCCCCCGAGGGCGGTCACGGCGACCTGGGTCGCGCCGGGCGCGCCAATCTGGGCAACGGTGTCCTTGCGCGCTTCAACCGGGTTGCCCTTGACTACCGCCGCGCCCTCTGCGTGCTGGAGCCGGGCCGTATCGGGCAGGCGGGGGTGTTCGTGTGGCAGCGTCAGGGTCTGGTCAGGTCATCGTAGCGCAACCTTGCAAGGTTGCGCTACGATATGCCACCTTCCGGTTGCGTGGAATGGGCGCCGCAACATTTCCGCCCCTGTGAGGGCCGCGCCTTTCCGAGGACCCTGGCGTGCCAGGCGTTTTTTCACATGGCGACAAAACGCCTTGTTCTTCTCATCTGCCTTACGTTGCTGCTGGCTAGCCCGGCCTCGGCCCTACCCCTGGCGGTTGCGCCAGGCGCGCCGCCTATCCGCACCCCCAACTGTCCCGCGGTGGCCTACCCCGACGCCGGAGCGCTGATGCAGGCCCTCCCCGGCGCCGGGTATGCCTGCGCCGAAGAACTCGCCGTCGCCCTGCGCCCTCGCGCCGACCCGGCCCTCACCGACGCGCTGCTTGACCTGGCCGCGAATGGCTCCCACGCCCGCGCGCGCCGCAACGCCCTGCGAGTGCTGGGGCGCTTCGCCGAGGCCCCACCGGGCAGCCGCGCCTATGAACTGGTGACGCGCGCTCGCGCCGCTGCCCTGCGCGCCACCCTCGCCGACATTCTTGCCGCCGAACGCGATGCCCTGGTGCTGGCGGACGCGATCTGGATCGCCGACACCTTCCTTTACCCAGACTTCGGCGCCGCCCCGGCCCTGGAGCGGCTGGCCGCCAGCGCCGCGCTTGCGCCGACTCTGCGCTACCGGGCCGCCCGCGCGCGCGCCCGCCTGATCCATGCTCGACCGGGCCCGCTCGCCGACGCCGACCGGCGCTTCATCCTGGCCGGGCTGCGCTCCGACGATCCCGGCGTGCGCGCTGCCGCCGCGACGGCTGTGGCCCACCTGCGGAACGCGCAGCTTGACCCGGACGCGCGAGCGACGCTCGGCGCAGCCCTGGCCGCAGCGTGGAGCGCTGAGCCGCCCCCCGGCCTGGCCCCCGATGACCCGCCGCCCGCCGGCCCCGGCACAAACGAGGGCCACCCTACCAGCCTGACAGCCCTGGCCGCCATCGCCCGCGGGCGGGATCGCCTGGCCGGAGGAACGGCCCATCTGCACCGTCTGCGCGCCGACTACGAGGCTCTGGCCCTGCCCCAGGGTCTTTCTAGCGGCGATGTGACCATCCGCTCCGGTTTGCCCGCCGAGCGCCTTGCGCCTCTCCTGGCCGAGATCGAACAGACGCGGCGGCGCTTCTTTGCCATCGTCGGGCCTGAGCTGGATGAGCCGATCCCCGGTGAGGACGCTGCAACCCTCACAGTGCTGATCTTCTCCCGCCAGGGCATTTACCGCGACTATCTGCGTGCCTTCACCGCTTTCAGCGCAGAGGTGGACGGCGTGTATGACGAGACCACTGCCACGCTGTACACCTACGCCCGCACGCCCGAGCAGAGCGCCAACAGCCTGGAGGAGACCCTGCGGCACGAACTGAGCCACCACCTGGCAGGAGCATACCTCTTCCCCGGCAACTGGCACACGCCGGGCTACCACCGCGAACCTGGGGGCTGGGCCGACGAAGGGCTGGCCGAGTTGCTCGCCGGAAGCGGTCCCGCTGGACCGGCGCCGCGACGGGCGCAACTCCAGCGCCTGTGCGCGCGAGCGGCGCTCCCGGCCCTCGCGGAACTGCTGGCGCGTCGCGAGGGGTACGACCGCTACGGTGAGTTCGACTACGATGCCGCCTGGGCCCTCAGCTACTACCTGTTCACCGAACGGCCCGCGGCCCTGCGGCGCATCTATCGGGCCTACCGCGAGAGCAGCTACCGCCTCCGCGACTGGCCGCGCCTGGCTGGAGCGCCTCTGACCGCCATCGAGCGCGACTGGCACGCGGCCATCGCCCGCTGGTGCACGGGAAAACCGATCCGCCCTTGAAGCATCGGCGACACTATGGGATAATCAGGATAACCACGCAAGCTACGCAATGGGAGCAACCTATGTCCGGCGATCTGCTCTCGCTGCTCGCGGCCCGCGCCGAGGCGGGCCGGCCCTTGCGCGTCGGGTTGATCGGCGCCGGGAAGTTCGGCACGATGTTCCTGGCCCAGGCCCGCCGCGTGCCTGGCCTGCACGTGCTGGGTGTCGCGGACCTGGCCCCCGAGCGCGCTCGCGGCGCCTTGCTGCGGGCCGGCTGGCCCGAGGAGCGCTTTGCCGCCGCCAGTCTGGCCGAGGCCCTGGCCACCGGCGCCACCCACGTTGGCGATGATGCGGCAGCGTTGATTGCCGCTGCGGGCCTGGATGTGATTGTTGAGGCCACGGGCGTGCCCGCGGCAGGGATCGCCCACTGCCTGCTGGCGATTGATTACCATCGCCATATCGTCATGGCTAACGTCGAGGCCGATGCCCTCGCCGGCCCTATCCTGGCCCGCCGCGCCGCTGAGGCCGGCGTGGTCTACTCCCTGGCCTATGGCGATCAGCCCGCCCTGATCGCCGAACTGGTGGAATGGGCCCGTGTTTCGGGCTTCGAGGTGATCTGCGCTGGCAAGGGCGCCCGCTACCTGCCGGCCTACCACTTCTCCACCCCCGAAACGGTCTGGGAACATTACGGCCTGGCGCCCGAACGGGTGGCCCGGGGCAGCTTCAATCCGAAGATGTTCAACTCGTTCCTCGATGGCACCAAATCGGCGATTGAGATGGCCGCCGTCGCCAACGCCTGCGGGCTTACCCCCCAGCCTGATGGACTGCGCTTCCCTCCCTGCGGCGTGGACGACCTGCCCCACATCTGCCGCCCGGAGGCGGACGGCGGCCAGCTCGCCCACCCCGGCACCGTCGAGGTGGTCAGCAGCCTGGAGCGCGATGGCCGCCCGGTGTATCGCGATCTGCGCTGGGGGGTGTTCGTTACCTTTGTCGCTCCCGATGATTATGTCAAACAATGCTTCGCCGAATACGGCCTGGTTACTGATGCCAGCGGACGCTACACCGCCCTTTACCGGCCCTATCATCTGATCGGTCTGGAGCTGGCGGTGAGCGTGCTGCGCGTGGGACTGCGCGGCGAGGCCACCGGACGCCCCACTGCGTTCCGCGGCGACGTGGTGGCGGTGGCCAAGCGCGACCTGGCGGCGGGCGAGCGCCTCGATGGCGAGGGAGGCTATACCGTCTACGGGAAGTTGCTGCCCGCGGCCACCTCGCTGGAGCGTGGCCTGCTGCCCATCGGCCTGGCCCATGACCTCGCCCTGCGCCACTCTGTCCCCGCCGGTCAGGCCCTGCAGTGGGAGGATGTCCAATATGAGCCGAACAATCCTGCTGTGCGCATGCGGAAGCTGATGGAACGCACGTTCGGAGGCGCCGGATGAGCGAGTCGATCAGCCTGCTCGGGCTGGGCCTGATGGGCCGTCCGATGGCGCGCACCCTGCTCCGCGCCGGCCATCGGGTATGCGGATGGAACCGCTCGCCCCTGGCCCCGGAACTGGTGGCCGGGCTGCCCCTGTGCGCGAGTCTGGCCGAAGCCGCCGCTGCTGACATCTGCATCTTCATGCTTGCCGATTCGCCCGCCGTGGACGCCGTGCTGGAGGGCCTGGCGCCATACCTGCCGCCGGGGCGTCTGGTTATTGACATGGGCAGTTCCGACCCCGCGCGCTCACGCGTCCACGCTGCGCGCCTGGCAAGCCGCGGCATCGGCTGGGTAGACGCGCCGGTGTCGGGCGGCCCGGAAGGGGCCGCAGACGGGACGCTGGCGATTATGGCCGGCGGTAACGAGGCCGATGTAGCGCGCGCCCGTCCTGTGCTGGAGGCCCTGGGCCGTGTAACCCATCTGGGCGGGCCCGGCGCCGGTCATACCGCCAAAGTGATCAACCAGTTGCTCGTCGGCCTGACCATCGAAGCCGTGGCCGAGGCCACTCTGCTGGCCGAAGCCAGCGGCCTGGACCCGTCGCGGCTGCGGCAGGCGCTCGCCGGCGGCTTCGCCGACTCGAAGGTGTTGCAGATCCATGGCGCGCGTATGGCCGCGCGGGCCTACACGCCGGGAGGGCGGGTCAGCACCCAGCTCAAGGATCTCCGGCTGGCCCGAAACCTTGCCGATGCCGCGGGCCTGCACCTCCCGCACCTCGACGATACCCTGGAACGCTACGAACGGCTGGCGGCCCGCGGCTACGGCGAACTCGACCACTCCGCTCTGCACCGCTTGCTCCTGGAGGAACAACGCTCAGACGGCCAGCCTGTCTCCGCGACGATTGTGCCGCAGCATACCACTGAGAAGCCATGAAACGTATTCAGCTCGTCCAGATCGGCCTGGGCAGCGTGGGCCGCGAACTGGCGCGGCAAATCCTGGCCCAGCACGATGCTATCATCGGGCGCTACGGCTTTTCGATTGACTATCTGGCGATTGCCGACAGCACCGGCATGTTCTTCTCCGGCGCTCCGCTACCCAGAGAGACGGTGCTGGAGATCCTGGAGGCCAAAACCGCCGGGCGCACCCTGGCCGACCAGGGCGCGCCCCGCCGCGGCAGCCTGGGGGTGCTGCCCATCTCCGCTCCAGGCATCGCCGTGGACGTCTCGGCGTATGGCGGCACGACAGTGATCCTGGCCGATGCGGTGCGCTTCGGCCACCGCGTGGTAACCGCCAACAAACAGCCCCTCTGCGCCTCATATCACGATTTCCGCACCCTGACCGAGAACGGCGCGACGCGCTACGAGGCTACGGTGGGCGCCGGGCTGCCCGTCATCGGCACCCTCCAGAGTCTGCTCGACACCGGCGACGAAGTGCAACGCATCGAGGCGGTGATGAGCGGCACCCTGGGCTACCTCTGTACGGAACTGGAAGCCGGCAAGCCCCTGTCGGTCGCCCTGCGCGAGGCCCACTCCCTGGGCTACACCGAGCCTGATCCCCGCGACGACCTGAGCGGCCTGGACGTGGCGCGCAAGGCCCTCATTCTGGGGCGCACCTGCGGCCAGCCCTGGACCATCGAGCGGATCCCCCCGGAGCCGTGGTATCCGCCCGAGTTTGCCCAGCTCGAACTGCACGAGTTCATGGCCCGCCTGGAAGAACTCGACGCGCCGATGGCCGAACGCGTCGCCGCAGCGCGCGCCGCTGGCGGCGCCTTGCGCTATGTTGCCAGCATCACGCCTGAAGGCGCCAGTGTGGGCTTTCAGGTCGTGCCCGCCGGCCATCCCCTCGCCGACCTGCGTGGTCCTGACAATCTCTTCAGCTTTACCACTGCGCGCTACGCCGAACGCCCGCTGATCATTCGCGGGCCGGGCGCCGGCGTCGCCGTAACCGCCGCTGCCGTCCTGGCGGATATCATCGCCACCGGGAGGGAGATGCACGCCTGATGCGATTTTGAATTGTGGATTTTGGATTTTGGATTTGTAGTCTGTGAACGAAGTTTCCTTGCCTTTCCACCGCCTCCCAGCACCCCGTCGGCGGGAGGAGCCGGACGCCCTCCCCCGCCGGGGGAGGGTTGGGGAGGGGGTGAGTTTAGCAAAGAACTTCATTAGTCCATGGTTACCACCACGCGCTACGTAATCCTCGTCATCCTGGCAATCCTCGCGCTCGCCGCCTGTGCTGCTCCACCCGCGCCGCCACCGGCGACGGTGACGGCCCCGGCGAGCGTCACGCCTGCACCGAACACGCCCGTGGCGCCACGAGCCACCCCTGCGGCCCCGGTACGCCGGCCCCCGCTCGGCGCCTTCTTCTTCTACTGGTACAACTGTCCTGAACAGGAATGTGATCCGACCCAGACGCCTTTTCTGCCGCCGGGCTGGATCACTCCCCTGCCCGATGACCCCGATCTGCGCGATGGGGCGAGCTATTCCTCCTACAACTACGACTGGTATGAGCGAGAGCTTCGCACTATGGCCGCTACCGGGATTGACATCGTCTTCCCCGTGAGTTGGGGCGACCACCCGCATCCGTGGTTTCGGCAGGATCGCATCAATCTGCTGGTTCAGGCGAACGGCGTTCTGGAGCGCCCTATGCGAATCGGGATGTTTCTCGACACCACCGCTCAGCAGGGCATGTTTCAGGACTATCTGGGAAACGGCTACCTGACAGGCCCGGACGCGCCGCGGATGCCGGTGAGCGATCCGCGCAGCGGCTACTTTTTCTACGACCGGCATATCCGCGACTTCTTCCGGCGGGTGCCGCGGGAGATGTGGGCGACGGTCAATGGCAGGCCAATCATCATTACTTACACCACCATTTGTTGCGATGAAATCGGGTATGGCGGCGAGTTGTGGAACAGTGTCAAGCGCGCCTTTGCCGCCGACTTCGGCGTGGAACCGTGGCTGATCCTGGAAGAGACATGGCTGAGCGCACCGCCGCCAGCCGGCCTTCCCGCCGCCGCTGAGGTGGCCGACGGCGTCTATCGCTGGGGCACGGCGCTCAACGGCCCCTACACCGGCGAGTTGCGCGGCTACCAGGTGAGCAGTGTTGGACCGGGCTTCGACAATTCGCGCATTCCGTGGGTCAGCGAGCCGCGCATCCAGCCGCGCGATCTGCCGCCCGGCGGCGGGCCTCGCGCGCCTGGCGCGTTCCTGCGCGCCAGCCTGGCGGCGGTGCCCGCAGACGCCGACCTGGTGCTGATCGAGACCTGGAACGAATGGCTGGAAGGCACCGCCGTCGCCCCGGCGGCCTACACCGACGCCGCCGGTCGCCCCCTGCCGGCCGATTTCTACCTGCGCATCATCCGCGCCTGGCGGCAGGGCCGGTAGGCGCGAATATGCGGGAGGGCTGCGCCCTTCCGGACCCTCCCCTCTGGCGGAGACAGTGCAGGGCTAAGGCGAACTCTTCGGGGCGTAGCCGCCAAAACCAACCCAAAATGACCGTATCGGACGGCTACGCCGCCCCAATCCCCCGTCTGAGGCGGACTGTGCATCAACCCTGGGCGACAGAGTCTGGCGCTTGCATCCTCTTGACGCAGCGTGTTATGATAACGCATAGCAGCATTTCCTGCCCATAACACGGATCGCCAAAGGAGCAAAGCGATGGCGCTTGAGACCCATGAGACCGATGTTCCGTACCACCAGTTGTTCATCAATGGCGAGTGGTGCGACGCGGAGGGCGGCGCGACCTTCGATGTGACCGAGCCGGCCACGGGCCGGCTGATCGCCCGGGTCGCCAGCGCCAGCACCGCGGATGTGGATCGGGCCGTGGCAGCAGCGCGCAATGCCTTCGACAACGGCCCCTGGCCGCACACCCCCCACTTCGAGCGCGCCCGCATCCTGCACAAGATCGCCGATGTGATGGAAGAGCGCGCTTTTGAACTGGCCGAGCTGGAGAGCCGCGACGTCGGCGTGCCCATCCGCAAGACCACCTACAACGACATCCCCCTCGGCCTGCACATGATGCGCGTCTTCGCCGAACTGGCCCGGCGCTCGCCCTACGAGCCGCTGCCCTGGAACGACTTCCCCACTCTCACCTGGAGCTTTGTCTGGCGCGATCCCTTCGGCGTCTGCGCGCAGATTATCCCCTGGAACTACCCCTTCTGCATGGCCGTGTGGAAGCTCGGCCCGGCCCTGGCCACCGGCAACACCGTGGTGTTCAAACCGGCAACCCAGGCTCCGCTCACTTCCATCGAGCTGGTCCGTATGATTGACGAGACCGGCCTGCTGCCCCGCGGCACGCTCAACATGATCACCGGCCCCGGCGGCAGCATCGGCGATTACCTGGTGGCGCATCCGAAAGTTGACAAAGTCGCCTTTACCGGCTCCACCGAGGTGGGCCGGCGCATTATGGCCCTCGCCGCGCCGCATATCAAGAAGGTCACCCTCGAACTGGGCGGCAAGTCGCCAACCATCCTGCTCCCCGACGCCGACCTCGACAAGGCGATTGACGGCGCGCTGTTCGCCATGTTTTACCACGCCGGGCAGCTCTGCGAGGCCGGCACGCGCTGCTTTGTCCACAGTTCAATGTACGACGAGGTGGTCGAGCGCATGGTCGCCCGCACGCGCCAGTTGCGCATCGGCGATCCACTGGAACTCGATACCGACATTGGACCGCTGATCAGCTTTGCCCACCGCGAACGGGTGGAAAATTACATCCGCATCGGACGCGAAGAGGGCGCACGCCTGGCCATCGGCGGCGGGCGACCCGTTGGCGAGCTGTTCGAAAAGGGGCCGTACCTCGAACCGACCATCTTTACCCACGTGGACAACCGCTCGCGCCTGGCCCAGGAGGAGATCTTCGGCCCCGTGCTGGCCGTGATTCGCTATGATGAGATCGGCGACGCTATTACCATGGCCAACGATACGATGTACGGCCTGGCCGCCTCGGTCTGGTCGCGCGACGTGCAGCAGGCCATCGAGGTCGCCAGGCGCCTGCGCGCCGGCACTATCTGGATCAATGACCACCACATGCTCAACCCCTACGCGCCCTTTGGCGGCTTCAAGGAGAGCGGCATCGGGCGCGAGATGGGCGTGGCGGGCATGCTCGAATACACCGAACCCAAACATATCCACGTGGATTTCCAGCAGAAACGCTCCGGCAAAATCTGGTGGGACGCCCTGCTGCCCCCCGAACACGAGGATCATGCATAGGGCCTGGAGACGCGGGGCAACCGGGTTGCCCCGCGTCTCCGGGCTCGCGGGAGGATCTGGGAGGACGCGGTCCTCCCAGGAACATCGCTTTTCCTTTTGTGACCCGTGATCCTCACCCTCCCCCGGCCCCTCCCTCTCCACTCCGGCTGGAGAAGGAGGGGGCGCCGAGCGCAGCGAGGCGGGGAAGGGTGAGGACGTATACCAGGTTCGTGCGGACGCTCGCGGAACGAGTCTCGGCGGAAGCGCCTGTGAAGCCGTCGCGCCGCCCTTCAATTCGCAAGCGTCTACGCGAGCCTGGTATTGCTCCGCCCCCCGCTCATGCCTCAACACACTGGCATAACCCTCCGAGATGCGGTACACTACCTGCACCCACATCGCATCGCACCCATATCCGTGGCGAAGAAGCCACGCGGAGGAGCGTCAGTATGGAGACTACGCGCTGGAGCTACGTGAGCGGAACGAGCGACGTGCCCCTGCTGGGCATCACCATCGGCGATTGTTTCGACGCCATTGTCGCCCGCTTCCCCGACAACGAGGCCCTTGTGGTGCGCCAGCAGGGCCTGTGCTACACCTACGCCGATCTGAAGACCGAAGTGGATCGCTGCGCCCGCGGGCTGATGGCCCTGGGGATCGCCAGGGGCGAGCGGGTGGGCATCTGGGCGCCCAACCGCGCCGAATGGCTCATCACCCAGCTTGCCACCAGCAAGATCGGCGCCATCCTGGTCAATATCAACCCGGCCTACCGCCTCCACGAACTCGAGTATGCCCTGCACCAGTCTGGCTGTAGCGCCCTGGTCTTCGCCCCCCAGTTCCGCGGCGCCGACTACAGCGCGATGCTCTACGAGCTGCTGCCCGAGTTGCGGCAGGCCCAACCGGGGCGCCTGGCAGCGGCGCGCCTGCCCGAGCTGCGTACCGTCGTCCGCCTTGGCGACGAACCGGCCCCCGGTATGTTCACCTGGAACGACGTGCTCGCCGTCGCCGAACAGGTCAGCCCCGCCGACCTTGCCGCGCGCCAGGCCGAACAGCAGTTCGACGACCCGATCAACATCCAGTACACCTCCGGCACGACCGGCTATCCCAAAGGCGCGACGCTCAGCCATCACAACATCCTCAACAATGGCTACTTCGTCGCTCGACTGATGCGCTTCACCGACAAGGATCGCCTGGTGATCCCCGTGCCGCTGTACCACTGCTTCGGCATGGTGATGGGCAACCTCGGCTGCATCACCCACGGCGCGACGATCATCTACCCCTCCGAGGGCTTCGATCCCCTGGCTGTGCTCCAGGCCGTGCAGGAGGAGCGCGCCACCGCCCTCTTCGGCGTGCCAACCATGTTCATCGCCGAACTCGACCATCCTGAGTTCAGCCGCTTCGACCTCAGCAGCCTGCGCACCGGGGTGATGGCCGGCGCGCCCTGCCCGGTCGAGGTGATGCGCAAGGTCCATTCGCTGATGAACATGCGCGAAGTGGAGATCTGCTACGGCATGACCGAGACCAGCCCGGTCAGCACCCAGACCCGCATCGGCGCGCCGTTGGAGAAGCAGGTTGGCACGGTCGGCCAGGTGCATCCTCATGTCGAGATCAAGATCATTGACCCGGTTACCGGCAGGGTGCTGCCCCGCGGCCAGACCGGCGAGCTGTGCACACGGGGCTATTCGGTGATGCTTGGCTACTGGAACAACGAGGAAGCCACGCGCAAGGCGATTGACGCCGCAGGCTGGATGCACACCGGCGATCTGGCAGTGATGGATGAGGAGGGCTACATCAACATCGTCGGGCGGATCAAGGATATGATCATCCGCGGCGGAGAAAATGTCTATCCCCGCGAGATCGAAGAGTTCCTCTACACCCATCCCAAGATCAGCGACGTGCAGGTGATCGGCGTGCCTGATGAACGCTACGGCGAGGAGATCATGGCCTGGATCAAGCTCAAGCCGGGCGAAACCGCCGACGAGGAGGAGATCCGCGAGTTCTGCCGCGGGCGGATCGCCCACTTCAAGATCCCCCGCTACATCAAGTTTGTGGACAGCTTTCCGATGACCGTCACCGGCAAGGTGCAGAAGTTCCGTATGCGCGAGCAGAGCATCGAGGAGCTGAACCTGCGCGCCGCCGCCTCGATGCGCACAGCCTGAGGCGCGGCCAGCAGACACGTCCTGGCTGCGCCACAGCGCCCCCACGCCGCGAGCGGAACCCGTGAGGCGCGGGAAGAGATAACCCTTCCTCGCGCCTCCCCAGACGAAAGCACCACACCCTGTACGGCAATCCAAAATCCAAAATCCAAAATCACCACCGGAGGAACAGGCCCCCATGCCCAAACATCTCCTCGCCATGGCCCTGGCCAAGGTCGTCATCGCTGCTGCCTGGGCCGATGGCCATCTCGCCCACGACGAAGTGAACAGCCTGAAGAACCTCCTCGCCGAAATGGGCCAGACGGTAGGCAGCGGCGAGATGGCCCTGACCATGCAGGACTGGGCCGAACTCGATATTTATCTCTACTCGCCAGTAGAAGCCGAAGAACGCCAGCGGCTGGTCGCCGAACTGGCTGCGCTGATGCGCGGCTCGCGCGACCGGGAGTTGGCGCTGCAGGCCCTTGACCGACTCTTTGCCGCCGATCGCGTGCGGCACGAGGCCGAACGCCAGGTGGCCGCCGAGATCAGCGCCGCTCTAGAACGGGCCGACCCGGGGCCGCTCGCGACTCTGGGCGGGTTCGTGCGCCGCGCCCTCGGTCTTCAGCCCGCCGGCCCCAACCGCGAGCAGTACCTGGACGAGTTTCTCAACAACCGGGTATACTACGCCGTGCGCGTGCGCCTGGGCAAGGCCCCCGAAGAAGATCTGGGCATCCCTGCTGGCGAGGCGCGCGCCCTGGCCCTCGCCGGCGGCATTCTCGCCAGCCTGGCCCATCTTGATGACCAGGTCACTGAGGAGGAGCGCGAGCGCATCATATCCGCTCTGCAGCAGGGCTGGGGCATCAGCCGCGACCGGGCGGTGCTGGTCGCCGAGGCGGCCATCGTCGAGAGTAAGGAGCACCTGGACCCGTTTGTCCTCACCAATGCCTTCGCTGACGGCACCAGCGTCGAGGAGCGTATCCGCTTCCTCGATGCGCTGTTTGCCGTTGCCGCCGCCGACCAGGGCGCGATTTCGAGCGAGGCCAGCGCGATGATCAGCCGTATCGCCAGCGCCATTCGCCTGGAACAACGCCATTTTATCGAGGCCAAACTCCGCGCCACGAGATGATACTATTTTGGATTTTAGATTTTGGATTTTGGATTGTCGTATTAGGAATTGGCGTAACATGGGGCGCCTGGCTTTCCCCACGCCCCTGCCGCCTATGAAGCCCTGCCTGCTCTGCCTCCTCGCCACCTTGCTGGCGCTGGCCGCCGGTTCGCCTGCCGCGCTCCCGCGCGCGGCGGCCAGCGATGCGCGCAGCTTCGTGCTCGGCTACTCCGCCCAGGGCCGCCCTATCGAGGTCGTGCAGTTCGGCGCCGGCCCGCGCAAACTGGTCGTTGTCGGCAACACCCACGGCGCCCCTGAGGCCAACACCTACCGCCTGACCCTCGAACTAATCGCCCACTTCCACGCCAATCCCGCCCTGGTCCCGGCAGGCGTGCGCCTCGCCTTCATCCCCTCGATCAACCCCGACGGCCTGGCCCTCGGCTGGCGCTTCGACGCCGCGGGCGTTGACCTGAACCGCAACATGAACACTAATCTGGACGCCTGCCCCGACAACGACTGGCGCGTGACGGTGCAGGGCGCCTACGGGATGATCTCCGACACCGGCGGCCCCTATCCTGACTCACAGCCCGAGGTGCGTCTGTTGCGCTCCTTCCTCTGGGACGCTGCCGGGGCCATCTTCCTGCATTCCAACGCCGGGCTGGTCTTCCCGGCAAGTTGCGAGCACGCCCCTTCGATTGCCATGGCCGAACGCTACGCCAGCGGCGCGGGCTACGCCTACAGCCGCTTCTGGCCCAACTACACCATTACCGGCGGCATGCACGACTGGGCCAGCAGCCTTGGCATCGCGGCCATCGTTCCCGAACTGATCTCCGGCGACCAGACCGAGTTCGCCCAGAATCTCGCCGGTCTCCAGGCCGTTCTGGCAGACGCCGAGACCCTGCTGCCCCTGCCCGAAGATGGGCTTGTGGTCGGGCTGCGCGTGCCCGCGCCGATCTACCGCTACTGGCGCGCCCTGGGCGCCGAGGAACGTTTCGGCCCGCCCCTCGAACCGGCCCGCGCCATGGCTGACGGCCTGCGCCAGACCTTCCGCAACGCCAGTATCGCCCTCCGGGAGGATCTGCGCGACACGCCCTACTATGTGCAACCCGAACCCCTCGGGGTTGCCGCGCTGCGCGACCTGGCCTACGGCGGCGCCGAGGCCCTGGCCGAGCCTGCCGGCGACGTTGCGGGCCGGCGTTTCCCTGAGACCGGACATACGCTGCAGGGCGCCTTTCTGGACTTCTGGGAACGCGGGGGCGGGCTGGAGGTGTTCGGGTTGCCACTGTCAGAGGAATTCAGCGCCATCGCCGCCGACGGCCAACCTCGCGTCGTGCAGTACCTTGAACGCGCCGTGCTGGCCTTCTACCCCGAAGATGGCGGTGTGCGCCTTGAACCCCTGGGGTCGCGGACGCTGGCCCTGGAGAACCTTCGGCAACCGGCAGCACCTTCAATGGTGCGTTGAAAATAATGCCAAATGTGAATTAACTCTACCTTGCGTTTCCGCCCCCCCCAGCCTCCCCCCCGTTGGAGGGAGACGCCAGACGCCCTCCAACGGCGAGGGGGGTCAGGGAGGGGGCGGGTTGAGCAAAGAACGCAGGTTACAGACCACTAAAAGTAGCGGCTGAGGTTCTCGAAGATCTGAGCGATATCTCCGGTATCACCCTTGACGACGATCGTGCGCGAGAAATCGGCGATCTGTTCGAGAATGGTCACATCGGCATCGGCGCCATAGGCTACAGGGAAGATACTGATGTCCGTCTCATCGAAGCGCTGGCGCAGATCCTCGATGCTGATCGTGCTGGCATTATCCGCGCCATCGGAAAGCAACACAATCGCCCGGATGCGATCATCTTCCGCTGGCGGCAGCGCCTCCAGTTCCGCGCGGGCAAGTTCGAGCGCGTCGAACACCGCCGTCTTGCCCCGGGCGCGCATCTCGCCGATGGCCTGTTGCAGCGGGATGCGATTCTCGCTCAGCGCGGCCATCGGCACGACCACGCGGGCGCTCGAGTCGAACGTGATCAAACCAAGCCGATCCTCGGGCAAAATACGCATCAGAAAGGTTTCCAGGCCGGCCTGAACCATGGTCAGCTTGTCGCCCTGCATCGAACCCGAGGTGTCAACCACCAGCATGATATCCGCCCGTTTGCGGTTGAGCGCCCAGGCGTTCTTAACGGCCACGATCACCTCGGCGCTGGGAAGCTCGAGAACCGTCTGCACCCCCTGGGGATCCACGCCATAGGCCGGGCTGATCGGGTCAGTCAGGGGCACGTTGACATTCGCCGGGCGGAAGCCATAGCTCATCGCCGCCTGCTGGGCCTCGGAGGTCAGCAGAAAGTCGTAGAAGGCCGTGGCGGCCTGCCGTTCCACATCGCTGGCGCTGCTGAGAATGATGAAGGGATTGTCGTGCCAGAAGGTGCCCTCGCGGGGATAGATCGCCACCAGCGGCGTGGGCGGCGGATCGAACTTGTTGAAGTCAATCAGGGTGATCTCCTCCATCGGAAAGGCCGAGATGTACGACATCCCGAACTTCTTCATGTTCGAAGAGAAGATCAGCGTGTTATAGCCATAATGCTTGATCCCCTGGCCCAGGTCGCGAATGAATTGCTGGGCCTCGGAACTCTGCACATCGGCGACGGTGAGACCGCGCTGCTTGCCGCTGGCGGCATAGAACTCGGCGATCAGCGTGCTCAGGGCTGTGGTGCTGACCTCCGGGTCGGTATGCCCCCAGGAGAACCTGCCCCATTCGGGGTGTCCGAACTTGCCCCACCCCTGCGGATCTTCAATCAGCGCCAGCATATCCGACCAGCCAATCGGCTGGTTGGGCCAGCCCATGGCCTCGGCCATGGGCCGCCACATCCCAATCACCACCGGCGTAAGCACCAGGGGCTTGCTGGACACGGCGATATTCGGGTTGCCGCTCTCCTGTTTCAGCACCTCGAGCCAGGTGGAAGCGGAGGGGCTCCAGACGGTAACGTTCAGCGTGCCGTTCTTGATCTCGGTGCGGGCGACGCCTGAGGACTTGTTAATGCCTTCCACGAAGACCGGGCGGCCTTCGATCAGCACCCGTTGCTGATTGAAGCGCGAGATCTGCTCGGTGAGCCACTTTTCCTTCTCCGGACTGTAGGCGATGGAAATGCGAATAGCGTTCGCTGGCGCGCCGTCGCCGCCCGTCGTCGAACCCGAGCCGGTGCAGGCGATGAGGAGAGCGAGCAATCCAACCACTGCAAGACGTACAACGCGCATAACGGCTCCTCGTCGGTAGATGGCTGCCGGGCAACCCATACATGTGGCTGCGTTCTCATCATAGCAAACGCCCGGTACCGGAGCCGAGATGAACATCGAAGGATTTGAGAGGGTATTTCTCTCCCTGATCGCTTCCCCGCCTGGAAGGAGGACCGGGGAGAGCTGTGCCTTCGCCCCTGCCACTCTCTGCATAACAATAAGCAGGGGCGGGTTCGGAACCCGCCCCCGCTGCATCCAGGGCAACAAAAGCGCATCGGTTCATAACCGCACCACCCGGGCCCGCAACTCCGCCGGCAGGCGCGCGGTGGCATTGCGCGTATCCACCACCACCGGCGCCAGTTCAACGATCTGCTGGTAGGGAAAGGCGCTGTGGGCGGTGATAATCGCCGCGCAGTCGCAGCACCGCAGCATCTCGTCCGTAAGGGGCGTGGTCTCGTAGTGCCGCCCGTCGTGGGTCTCGAAGCGCCGCACGTGGGGATCGCAGGTGATCACCACCGCTCCCTCGGCAACCAGCAGATCCATAATCTTGAGCGCTGGCGACTCCCGGTAGTCGTCCACATCCGGTTTGTAGGCGACCCCCAGCAGCACTACCACCGAGCCGTTAAGCGGTTTGCGCTGGCGGTTAAGCGCGCGCGCAATCAGATCGCGCACGTGGCGCGGCATCTGGGTATTGATCTCGCCGGCCAGTTCGACGAAGCGCGTGTTCATGTCGTAGGCGCGGGCCTTCCAGGTGAGATAGTAGGGATCAATCGGAATGCAGTGACCACCCAGTCCCGGTCCTGGCATAAACTTCATAAAGCCGTAGGGCTTGGTGGCCGCGGCCTCAACCACTTCCCAGACATCGAGACCCATGCGGTCGCAGAGCAGGGCCAGTTCGTTCACCAGCGCGATGTTCACCGCCCGAAAGATATTCTCGAAGAGTTTGGTCATTTCTGCCGCATCTGGCGACGAGACCAGCACCACCTTACTAGTGATATGGCTATAGAAGGCCCCTGCCAGTTCGGTGCAGGCTGGCGTGACGCCGCCGACCACCCTGGGAGTATTCTCGACACTATAACCCTTGCTGCTGGTCTGCCCCGGGTCAATTCGTTCGGGCGAGAAGGCCAGAAAGTAGTCCTGGCCCACCCGAAGGCCCCGCGCGTCGAGCCGCGGCTGCACCACTTCGCGGGTCGTGCCGGGATAGGTGGTGCTTTCGAGCACAATGAGCTGGCCCGGGCGCAGGCTGCGGGCAATTGCCGCAGCGGCGTTTTCGACGTGGCGCAGATCCGGGTCGCGCGTCTGGCTGAGCGGCGTCGGCACGCAGATGATCAGCAGATCGCAGGCGGCCATGCGCTCCACCTCGGTGGTGGCCTCAAGGCGACCGCTGGCCCGCAGATCGGCCAGGGCCGCCCCGGGTACGTCGCCCACATAGCTCTGTCCGGCGTTAATCTGAGCCACCCGTTCGGCGTTCACGTCGAAGCCCAGGACGCGGAAACCCTGGGCGCCAGCCCGCACCGCCAGCGGCATCCCGACATACCCCATTCCAATGACACCCACGACTGCGCTGCGCGCCGCAATCTTTCCCAGAAGTTCTTGCTGGTATGACATACACATCGCTCTCACCTGTAGCCAGGTGCAACCCGCGCCACACACGCTGCTGGCGCCGTATCACCAGCGCATTCTACCGCAGTTACGGAGGGTTGGAGACGGCGCCACCCTCCGCGCCGAGGTATCGGAACCCGGCTTTTCTCACAACGACGGGACGAACACCGAACGAGCGAAGCCATCCCGGAGATCGAAACGCCTACGCCACGCAACCCCTGGGGGTGAAAGGCGTAGGCGAAGCGACAAGACTCGGCTCAATACTGACCGTCACCAATGCCGTGAACGACGCTCTGACCCGCTTCAACGGCAGATACGCGGCCAGAATGAATCGAGTTTGCAACCCTCCGCGCCCTCTGCGGTAAATATCAGAAACCCGTGTTGCCAGACTACCCGGACGGGTGGGGAAAGCAGGCCGCCTCGCCAACCGGCTATGGATGCGTCACCCGAATGTCCACTACCCGCTCAACCACTGGAGTAATCAACCCCCGCACCTCGTCGGGCGTCAGACCGGAGACCTTGAACGTAACGGTGCTATGACCGGGGCTATCGCCAGCGAAGGTGCCAAGGGCGATGATATTGCCTCCGGCGCCGGCAAGAGTCTGGGTCAGGCGGGCAAGCTGGCCCGGCTCGTCGAGCACGCGCACCTCACAGCGCACCCCGACATCGCGCGCGCCCATTAACTCAAGAAAAATCTTGAAGAGATCGGTCTCAGTGATGATCCCTACCACTTCACCGCCGCGCATCACCGGCAACCCGCCGACGCGCCGATCAACCATGATCCGCGCTGCTTCCTCAATAGGCGTGTCTTCCGTGATCGTCACAACCTCACGGGTCATTATCTGTTCGACAGTGAGCTTGCTGAGCAAGTAGTTCAACTCCCAGACGCTCAGGGTCGTCGCCTGCGAGGGCGAGGCATTGAGGAGATCCTTCATTGAAACGATCCCCACCAGTTTGCCGTGGGAGACTACCGGCGCGCGCCGGATGCGCTCGGTGCGCATCAGGTGCAGAGCATCGTTCACCGTCGTCTGCGGTGTAACCGTAATGATTGGGCGCGACATCCGCTCGCCGACAAGCATGGCTACCTCCTTGTAGACCATCCGGCACTCTCGATACACGATAGACGGGCCGATTCGCGGCCCTCAGTCTACTATAGCATATTCCTCCGGCGTTGCCAGTGCGAACCCCGCAACCCGCAGGGGCTAGCGATGCATCGTTCCGCGCAGAGCGAAGTATAATGGTATCACTGTGCGCTGTATCTTGCACGTTCTTGAACGGCGAACGGCAACCTTCCAGGTTGCGCGCCGCAGACAGCCGGTTAACAGGCGCCAGGCCGTCAAGGAGGACAGCATGGAAGAGGTGGTGATCGTCGGTGCGGCTCGCACGCCGATTGGCAAGTTTAATGGCGCATACGCCAGTCTCAGCGCGACCGATCTGGGGGCCGCAGCGGTGCGCGCGGCCGTGAGCCGGGCGGGAATTGACCCCGCCAGCGTGGACGAGTGCATCATGGGCAACGTCGTGAGCGCGGGGCTGGGCCAGGCGCCGGCGCGCCAGGCGGCGATCAAGGGCGGCCTGCCCGACAGCGTGAGCGCCTTCGCCGTCAACAAGGTCTGCGGCAGCGGCCTCAAGGCGATCATGCTTGGCGCAGCGTTGATCCGCGCAGGCGAGGCCGAGGTGATCGTGGCGGGCGGTATGGAACATATGAGCAACACCCCCTACCTGCTGCCTGGCGCCCGCCACGGCTATCGTCTCGGCAACGGTGAACTGATTGACGCCATGGTCCACGACGGCCTGTGGTGCGCCTTTGAACATCAGCATATGGGCAATGCCGCCGAATGGATCGCCCGCAGCTTCAAGGTCACCCGCGAGCAGCAGGACACCTTCGCCCTCCAGTCACACGAACGGGCCATCGCCGCCATTGACGGCGGACGTTTCGCCGATGAGATCGTCCCCGTCACCGTACCCGACGCCAAAGGCCAGACGCTTACCGTAGACACCGACGAATGCCCGCGGCGGGACACCTCACTGCAGGCCCTGGCGCGGCTGCGCCCCGCCTTCGCAGAGAACGGCACCGTCACCGCGGGCAACGCCCCTGGCATTACCGACGGCGCAGCGGCGCTGGTGCTGATGAGCGGCGCCCGCGCCGCCCGTCTGGGCCTGACACCCCTGGCCCGCGTGGAACACGCCGCTCAGGCCGCCGTCCCCCCACGCGAGGTCTTCACCGCCCCCCCACTGGCCATCCAGCGTCTGATGGATCGCGCTGGCACCACCGTAGATGATTACGATCTGTTTGAATTGAACGAGGCCTTCGCGGCCCAGGTAGTAGCCAATATCCGCACCGCACACCTGGACGTGGATCGGGTCAATGTCAACGGCGGAGCCATCGCCCTCGGGCATCCGATCGGGGCCAGCGGCGCCCGTGTGCTGGTCACGCTGATCCACGCGCTGCGCCAGCGCGGCGGTCGGCGGGGCATCGCCTCTCTCTGTCTCGGCGGCGGCGAAGCCGTGGCCCTCGCGGTTGAGGTCTTCTGAACCTCCGTTTCTGGAACGGACGGCAGCGTAACCCTTCGGGTTGCGCGCAGGGGCAACACTGTGGAGGAACGGCGATGGATCGTCTCACACCAGAATTGATCCTGCGCGATCTGGGAACTGTGACCCTGCCGAGCAGCGTCCACTGCTACGACACAGTCGGCTCCACCATGGACCTGGCGCGCGAATGGCTGCGCCTGAATCCTGAAGACCTGGGGCCAGCCCTTATCATTGCCGAAGTGCAGACCAGCGGCCGCGGGCGCCTGGGTCGTCGCTGGGACGCCCCCCCCGGCACTGCCTTGCTGACCTCGCTGGCGCTGCGCCCTTCCTGGCTGGCCCCCGAACGGGTCGTCAGCCTGGTGTGGATGGTCGCCGTGGCCCTCTGTGAGGCCATTGAGACCGTCACCACCCTCCGCCCGGCCCTTAAATGGCCCAACGATGTGCTGCTGCCCATCGGCGCCGCGGTGACAACACCGGCGCCTCCGGGCGACAACCAGGATGCCCCGAAGGTGCAACTCGGCTGGGGCAAAACCGCCGGCATCTTGCTTGAAGTCAGTCTGGGCGCCCAGGGCCTCGATTGGGCGATTATCGGCTGCGGCGTCAACGTGAGCGCCGCGCCGCCGCCCGAAGCGTCGCGCTACCCCGCTACGAGCATCGCTGCCGCCGCTGGCGCGCCGGTGGCGCGCCTGGAGTTGCTGCGGGCCTTCCTGCGTCGCCTTGATCACTGGTACACTCGTCTTGGCGCCGGCGCCGCGAGCGCGCTCTTCGCAGCCTGGCGCGCCCGCCTGCTCACCCTCGGCCGGGAAGTGCGCGTCGAAACCCCCAGCGGCCTGATAACCGGTCGCGCTGAAGACGTTGACGAGACCGGCGCCCTGCATGTGCGCGATGGTACGGGGACCACGCACGTGATCACTACCGGCGACGTGGGGCTGCTGGGAACGTAGCTGGGGGCAACCCTCCGGGTTGCCCCCCCACACTGCTCCGTAACTATTCTGTGGTATAGTAGGGCCAATGCCTGTAACCTTGGTGTGGAGATCAGGAGGTATGCCCCTATTACCCCGGCGCCTCGTGTTTAGCGCCCTTCTGCTTATCAGCCTGATAGTGACAGCCACGATGCTGCGTCTCGCCCTGGAATGGCGACAGGCTCTCGCAGACATCGATTCCATGATCGTCACCCCTGCTGCCATCGCCTTCCCTGATACGCCGGTCAATCCGCTGGAATCTCAGGCATCCCCTCGCGATGCCGGGGCCGGCGACACTGGCCGGCTCGCCTCGGGGCCGGCACAAACGAACCTTCCGGGATCTGCCGTTTCCACAGAAGCCGCCGACAACGCCCTGCAACTCAGCCAGGAGACGCTGAACATCCTGCTCCTCGGCGCCGACGCCCGGCCAGGCGACACCACCCCGCCTCGCACCGACGCGCTCGTGCTCGTGCGCATCGAACGCGATAGCGGGCGCGTCAGTATGCTCTCCATCCCTCGTGACCTCTGGGTGACCTACCCCACCGGCGGCGAGGGCCGCATCAATGCGGCCTATGCTCGCGGCGAGGCCCGGTTCGGACCCGGCGGCGGAGCCAGTCTGGTCAAGGCCACCGTCAGCCGGCTGCTCGATGTCAGAGTTGACAACTTCGTGTTAATCAACTTCCAGGGCTTTGAAACTCTCATTGACCAGCTCGGCGGCATTACCGTGGACGTGCCCGAAGCGATCTACGATCCGGCCTACCCTACCGAAGATTACAGGACGATTGAGGTGCGCTTCCGGCCAGGGCGCCAGGTGTTCGACGGTAAACGCGCCCTGATCTATGCCCGAACACGCCACGCTGACAGCGACTTCGGTCGCAACCAGCGCCAGCAACTGGTGTTGATGGCCATTTTTGAACGTATTCGCGAGCGTGGGCTCCTGCAACAGCTTACCAGCCTCGATGACTACACCCGCGCCCTGCGCGGCTATGTCACGACTGATCTCAGCCGCTCGCAGATGTTGGAAATCGCCAGCTTCGCCCGTAATGTTGACAGCGACAACGTACTGCGTTATGCAATCGACTCGCGCACCGTGGTTGACTTGCGCGAGCCAGCCACCTTCGCTGCCGAGCCAGTCGCCCTCAGGCGGCTCGTCGGGCAGTTCACCGGGCAGGCGGTCTCTACCGCTGGAGGCCGATAGGCCCGACGCTACCCGATCGCTTCGGGAGGGCCGGGACCTCGTGATTTCCATGCAACACTCTATTAGTGGTCTGTGCACTAAGTTTCCCGGTGTTTGTCACCCCGAGCGGAGCGAGGGGTCTACCGCACCAGGAGGCGGAAGATGCTTCGCTTCGC
>JANWYD010000013.1 GCA_025057155.1 Chloroflexaceae bacterium | reverse complement strand
ATGGCGGCCTCGGCGGGGTGCCACCCGCAGTTGTTGCAGGCGGTGATGGACATCAACCAGAGCGCCCGCGATCGCTTTGTGGAGAAGGTCATCACGCTGCTTGGCAATCTCACCGGCAAGTGCGTGGGTGTGCTGGGGTTGTCGTTCAAGCCGAATACCGACGATATGCGCGAGGCGCCCAGCGTAGACATTATCCGCGCCCTGTTGCGCGAGGGTGCGCGGATCAAGGCGTATGACCCGGTGGCGATGGAACGGGCCGCCGAGATCATTCCTGAAATCACCTTCTGCCGCACGGCTTACGATGTGGCTAAGGAGGCCGATGCGCTGCTGATCATCACCGAATGGAACGAGTTCAAGCAACTCGACTGGGATAAGATCAAAGGTTTCATGAACCAGCCCGTGGTTCTCGACGGGCGCAACATCTACGAGCCGGCGGAGATGGCTGCCCGGGGCTTCGTCTACTGTGGCGTGGGGCGCGGCAGTCAGCCTGTCCTGGCCGCCCAGGGCGAGGACAGGCTGAGGTAACGATGAGGAGACTGGCTTCCCCCACGGCCTGTGGAGGAAGCGTAGTAGCGCAAGCCTCTGGCCTGCGCTACCCGTCAGATTCCAAGGGAATGTTGTGGCAATCGTGGTCGTAGGGGGCGGCGCCATCGGGTTGCAGGTGGCCGGGCGCCTGACGCTGGCCGGGACGGAGCCGACGGCGCTGCTGGCCCGGCCCGCCAGCGTGCGGGCGCTGAGTGTCGCGCCGCTGCGGATCGGCTTCCCCGACGGCGTCAGGCAGGTGCGCCTGGCTGCCGCCGCCGCCCCTGGCGAGTTGCCCGAACCCTGCCGGCGCCCCGACCTGGCCATCCTCTGCGTGAAGGGTTACGACACGCCAGGAGCGATCCAGACCCTGCGCGACCTGGCGCCGCAGCGCGTTCTCTCGTTGCAGAACGGCATCGGCAATGAAGAGCGCCTGGTCGAAGCCTTCGGGTTGACGCGCGTGATTGCCGGCGCCATCACCACCTCGGTGGAGATCCCCGGCCCCACCGAGATCGTGATCACCAAACTCGGCGGCGTCGGTCTGGCCTCTATGGATCCATCCACCGACCTGGAGCGCTGGCTGGCGGCCTTCCGCGCCGCCAATTTCCCCACCCGCGCCTACGCCGACCCACGCGCTCTCAAGTGGTCCAAGGCGTTGCTGAACATGCTGGGCAACGCCCTGGCGGCTATTCTCGATATGCCGGTGGAGCGTATTTACGCCGACAACCGTCTGATTGACGTTGACCTGCGGGCGGTACGCGAGGCGCTGGCGGTGATGAACGCTATGGGCGCGCGTCCGGTCAATCTGCCGGGATATCCGGCGGCGACGATTGTCTGGCTGGCGCGGCTGCTGCCCGGCGCCGCCCTGCGTCCGCTGATGCGCCGCCTGGTGGGCCGGGGGCGCGGCGGCAAAGACCCGTCGCTGCTACGAGACCTGCGGGCGGGTCGCACCCGCTCCGAAGGCGAGTTTCTCTATGGGGCCGTCGCCGCGGAGGCCGCCATGCGCGGCATCCCCGCGCCAGTTAACGCTACCCTCTGGCGCGTCCTCGATGGCATCGTCCGCGGCGAGATCTCCTGGAACGAATACCGCGGCCAGCCTGAACGCCTGCTGGCCGCGGTGGGGCGCTAGAGGTGTGGAGCTGTAGAGGTGTGGAGATGTGGAGCTGTAGAGATGCGGAGATGTGAGTCTATTTGTTGCACGCGCCCACACCTCTACACCTCCACACCTCCACACCTCCGCACCTCCACATCTCCCTCACCACCGGCGGCCTTGCTGAACCACTGTCGGCTCGAAGCCGAGAAACCCGCTCAGGCGGGGCACGCCGGCCATTCCAAAGCTCACCACATAGTAGGGCGTGAGCGGCACGCGCTCTCCCGAGCGCATGCGCAATTCCAGGCGGTGCTGCGCGCGCCGCAGTATGCGCACGTCGAGCCCCACTACGTCGCTCAGGCGCCGGTCGTCCACCCGGCGTCCCTGGAGGCCATAGCGGGCGATGCGCACCGCGTCGCGTTCCCGGTCAAACGTGGCTACCACCAGATGCCCGCCCGTATAGAGGACGAAGGCGGTCAGAGCCAGAAGCATGGCGATGGCCGTGAATGGCCCTGCGGCGACGGGAAGGCGACCGTCGAGCATCCGGGCAACGATGTCGCCAATCCCGAATAAGGCCAGCACGGTGAAGCTCCAGGTGAGCACGGGCAGATAGCGCACCATGAGCCGGCGCTCACCTCCGGCAAGATGGACGATGGTCATACTATCAGCCAGTAATGGTCGCTCGAAACCCGCTTTATCCCCCGCGGACAGCGGGCAAACCACAATTCTCCTGCGCATTCCTTAGACGGAGTCCGGAGAAACCGGGTTTCCCGCCTCTCCTCCAGATGATCAGAGAACGAAGTGCGCCCGGTTAGAGTGCAGCTCTCCCAGCCGCTTCCTTCGGGCGGGCATATTCCGTTCGGCCACGTCGCTCAGGACAGCAGCGCCGCGACAACCACGCCGCTGGCGCGGGCGCTCCCGTCCTGACCGACTGCCCAGAGTTCCGCTTCGACGAAGGTGCGCCCCTCGCGCTCGTAGATTGCCGTGATGCGCCCGCCGCAGCGGAGCCGGTCACCCGGACGGGTCGGGGCCTGAAAGCGGGCGCGAAACTCCTGGAATGTCCCCGGGCCGCCCAGGTGGGCTGCGACGCGACCAAGCAAGCCCATAACCAGCATGCCATGGGCGATGACCCCGCCGTGGCCTGCCGCCTGCCCAACCGCAGGGTCGGTGTGGAGTGGATTGTAATCGCCGGAAGCCACAGCGTAGCGGCTGAACCAATCCAGCGTCAGCGGTTCGGTCTCGAAGCCGGGCAACTCGTCGCCAATGCGGTAGGTGTTGGAAGATAGCATGGTTCTAGAGCACTGACCGGAATGCTTGATCCACTGAGGACACTGAGCCGTGTGGCTTGCCAGGCTTGCGCCGCCAGTGTTGCGAGTCAACCTTTCCGAGAAACGCTATAATCTTGCAATGAGTAGTCTGTGAACTCAGTTTCCTTGCTTTTCCGCCCCCCTCCCCGCCTCCCCCCGCCGGGGGGAGGAGCCGGACTTCCTCCCCCGGCGGGGGAGGGTTGGGGAGGGGGCAGACGTTTAGCGAAAAACTCAGCTCACGGATAAGGACGCCAGGGTTCCTGGTTGATTATGCGCCCAGCACTACTACGACCAGCGTATCGATGATAGCCAGCTCGTCCCATTGATTACGCCAGCGCGTCTCCAGGGTGAGCACCTGGAAGGGGCCGCGCCGGCCCTCCTTGCGCGCCAGCGCGGCGATAACCGGCGCGCCGGTCAGCGTGTCGCCGGCAAACACAGGAACGTGGTACACGTAGCCCTGCTCCCCGTGCAACAGGCGCAGGAGCGGCGCCCCCAGGGCCTCCAGTTCAGCGAGCAGGGGCGGGTTGGCCCACAACCCGTAACAGGTTGCCAGCGTGGGTGGCGCGGGCAGATCGGGCAGACCTGCGGCCCGTGCGGCCGACTCGTCGTAGTAGACTCGTTCGGGGAGGCCAAGGCTTTCGGCAAAGCGGCGGATCTGCTCACGCTCCACCGTCACCGTGTAGGGGCCAAAGGAGCGGCCAAGGTGAGCCGGATCAATCATTGCCTGGTCGCCTCCTGTTTCGCGCGGGCCCGCAACTCCGCGCGGCGGATCTTGCCGCTGACGGTCTTGGGCAATTCGCGGACGAACTCAATCTCGCGGGGATACTTGTAGGGCGCGGTGTTCCGCTTCACGAATTCCTGCAGTTCGTGGGCCAGGGCCTCGGACGGGCTGGCCGTGGAACTGAGAACCACGTAGGCCTTGACGATCGCCCCCCGCGCCATGTCAGGCTTGGCCACCACAGCGGCTTCAGCCACGGCAGGATGTTCGATCAGGGCGCTCTCAACCTCGAAGGGGCCAATGCGGTATCCCGCGCTGATAATCACATCGTCGGCGCGCCCCACGAACCAGAAGTAGCCATCCTCGTCCACATAGGCCCGGTCGCCGGTGATGTACCAGTCACCCCGATGGCAGGCCGCGGTCGCGCCCGGTGTGCGCCAGTACTCCTTAAACAGCCCTACCGGGCGCTCGGGCTTCACCTTCACGGCCAGATCGCCCTCTTGCCGCGGCGGCAGAGGGTTGCCCTCATGGTCAATCACTGCCAGGGTAAGACCGGGCAGCGGCTTGCCCATCGAACCGGGCCGCAGGTCCTGACCAGGCGGGTTGCCGCAGAGTAGCACCGATTCGGTCTGCCCATAGCCATCGCGCACGGTGATCCCCGTCGCCTTGCGCCAGACGGCAATGACCTCGGGGTTGAGCGGCTCGCCAGCGCTGGTGCAGGAGCGCAGATGCGGAAAGCTATAGGCCCGCAGATCCTCCTGAACCAGCAGGCGGTAGATGGTAGGCGCGGCACAGAAGGTGGTCACCGGGTAACGCTGGAGCAGTTCCAGCGTTTCGCGAGGGTTATACTTGCCCCGACCATCATGGACGAACAGAGCCGCGCCCATGTTCCACGGCCCAAACAGGCTCGACCAGGCCGCCTTGGCCCAGCCGGTATCCGAGAGGTTCCAGTGCAGATCGTCGGGAGTGAGGGCCAGCCAGTAGGCTCCAGTGATGCGATGGCCGATGGGGTAACTGGCGTGGGTATGCAGCACCATCTTGGGGTTGCCCGCCGTTCCCGAAGTAAAGTAGATCATGCACGGGTCATCGCCAGGAGTGGGCAGGCGCGAACGGTCCGCCGCGCCGCTGGCAAGCGTTTCGGTGAAGGTGCGCCAGCCCGGGCGCGGCTCGCCGACGATGACCAGCAGTTCCAGGCTGGGGCACTCGGCGCGAATGGCGTCAACTTTGGCCGCGCCATCGGCATCGGTGATGACGGCGCGGGCCTCGGCGGCGTTGATGCGATAGGCAATATCTTTGGCGGTTAGCAGGCTCGTGCCAGGCATGACCACCGCGCCCATCTTCATAAGCCCCAGCACACTCTCCCACCACTCCACCACCCGCGGCAGCACCAGCAACACCCGGTCGCCCCGCGCCAATCCCAGGCGCTCCAATCCCCCGGCGAGCCGGTTGGTGCGTTCGCGCAACTCAGCGAAGGTGATCGCCCGTTCCTCGCCTGCCGGCCCGATCCAGCGCATCGCCAGCTTGCGCGGATCTTCGGCCCAGCGATCCACGACGTCGTAGGCCCAGTTGAAATCGGGCGGCACGGAGAGGTCGATCACGGGAATGGTCATGGTTCCTCCTTACGTTGTTGAATGTCGGGCCCCTGGAGCGCCGGCCGGAATGATTGATCCGCTGAGGTCGCTGCGCCGGGTGGCCCGCGGCGCTCGCGTCGCTATCGTTACGGGTCAATCTTGTTGAGAAACGCCCTATACTGCTGCGCCGTACAACAAGGGATGAAAACAAGCGTTTCCGGGATGGCGCAGTCCTCCCGGACCTTCCCGCGGGCGGGCGCCAGGGTTTCCCGGGAGAACGCTCCCGGCGCCCTCATCTCTGGCCCGTTTGCCTCTCAGGTCCCTTCCACAGCACGGATGGCCTCCGCTGGCGCGGCGCCGTCTATAACCCGTTTCAGCCCGGGCAGGTACGTTTCCATAATCCGCACAGCGACGCTGAGCGCGTTGCGGATGAGGCGGGGGCTGAGCGGCTCGCCCTCGAAGTCCAGGCCGCAGCGGGCGCATACCTTGCCGCTGTCCACATCCAGATCCAGGCTGCCAACGTAGAGGCCCCAGGTAGCCCGGAGCACATACTCAGCGGCGGCGGCCCGACGATCAAGAGGCACGGTCAGCGGGGCTGCCGCTTTCACCACCAGTTGCTCGGAGGCAACGATAATCTCCGCCCACACTTCGAAGACCGCACCGCTGGAGCGATAGGTCATGGCAAAACATCCAGGGCCGCCAGGGCGAGGGCGCCAGCCATCGTCGGCCAGCAGACGCGAGAGGGTGGCCAGCGCGCGCTCGCCGCGCAGGCGGCGCAGCCCTCTGGTATCCTGAGCGGGCGGTTCGCGAGAAGGATCGTTGCTCATCGTTGAGCGCCTCGTGCGATTTCGGATTTTGGATTTTGGATTTCCGTGGCTGTAGTGAGACCAGGCGATGATGCTCACGCAGTTTGTTCAACGGGAACTGTCATGATAGCGACTTTGTGTTACTTTGTGTTAATGTGATATGGTAGCGCACGTTGCGGCGCAGCGCAACGTGATCGTAAGTCCGTAGGTGTTTGGATTTACCGCAGAGCGCGCAGAGGAGCGTATAAGGATGAGCTTTTTGAAGTCCTTTGCGGACCTCCGCGCCCTCTACGGTGCGAATGTGCGCCGGTGCTCTGGCCCTAGGCTGGCAGCGCGAGGAGCACGATCGGCAGGGGCACGAACGGTTCGATACGTTCTGGAGCGCTATCGCTGCGCACGATCAGGCCGCTGGAGGCCCCGCCATCGAGATTGACCGCCGACTCGAGTTCCAGATCAGAGGCGGCCAGCCAGGCCGAAAACTCGCTCAGCGTGAACACCGGTGCAGAGGCCACAATGAGCACCACCCGTCCGCCGTGGTCGAGGCCCAGGGCGCTACGGCGCGCCCGGTCGTAATCCTCGGCATGGTAACTGGCGCCGAGGCCCGGTTTGATGAGCATCGGCCAGCCCTGGAGCGCCTGAGCCAGCGCCACGTCGGGGTCAAAGGGGCTTTCGGCAAGGCTTTGCAACCAGACCGCTCCCCCCGGCGAAACGGCGAACATGCCCCCCTGCCCGACGTAGCTGCTCCCTTCGAGTTGACCATCGTGGACCAGCAGAGCCACACTGCGCCCATCGGCATCGAAGAAGCCGCCGTTAATCGCGACCCGCGCGCCAGCGTGTTCGGCCCAGCTTGCCAGCGGCAGAGGGGCCTCTGGAGCGTACCCGACGCGAAAGCGCACCTGCTGCGGGTCGAGCCGGACGGCGCTGATAGTCGTTTCGCGTCCGGCAACGGAGGCGCGCAGGCGGCGAGTTTCGACGCCAGGGGCGGCGAACAGCCAGCCCGTATCGGCAGGCGCGGCCGTGACCACGGCGGTTGGCGCAGCTATGCCAGTGGGGGTCGGCATCAGGGTGGGCATGGAAGCGCCGGTAGGACTTGAGGCCGACCCGCCAGTGGCCCCGCAGGCGCTGATGAGCGCGGCCAGGAGCCAGAGCACGAAGCCGGGCGACAGGCGCCGCCGGACGCTCTGACCCGGTTCGCGTGCCACCGGCCACAGGTGAGGATACAGAGTTCTAACCTGACAGGTGCGCCACATATGGCCCTTTTTACCTGAGCGCAACCCGGCGGGGGTACGGGGAAACCTGGTTTCCCTACACCCCTTCATAAGCGGAGGGCGCGGCCCTTTCGGGACTGGCCGTTCACGTCAACGTATGGTAGCCCGAGCGATAGTAGAGCAGCGGGCGGCCCTCGAAGCAGCGGGCCGCCACGACCTCGCCGACGTAGATCGTGTGGTCGCCGCCGGGCAGGGCGCTGTGGAGGGCGCATTCGATGTGCGCCAGGGCGCCGTAGAGCAGCGGCAGACCACGCTCCGAGAGGTAAAACGTGCCCTCGGTGAACTTGGTTGCCTCATCGCTGGCGAAGCGTCGCGAAAGGTATTCCTGGCCCTCACTGAGGATGTTGACGGCGAACTGTCCGGCGGCGGCGATCACATCGTGGCTGCCGGCGCGCCGGTCAATGCAGATCAGCACCAGCGTGGGTTGTAGCGACAACGAGGCGAACGAACTGACCGTCAGGCCGGCCAGGTGCGCTTCGTGGGCGGTGGTGACCACGGTGACGCCCGAGGCGAAGCGGCTCATCACCTGGCGAAAGAGCGTCTCATCAATCATTAAGATGGCCCGATCCAGGCGCGACGGGAGGCAGGCCCGTCCCGCGATTGTTCTTTCTGGCGACAATGCTGGCGTGGATCTCGGCGCCGAGGGCATGTTCGGCGCGCGCCACGTCGTCGGGCAGGATCAGTTCAGGTACCGGCTGGACCGGGTTGCCATCAACGCTAATGGCGACCATGCTAAAGTAGCCGGTGGTGCAAATGCGTCGTTCGCCCTTAAGTGGATGCTCGGCAAAGACATGCACCCGCACGACCAGCGAGGTCCGACCCACATAGATGACGCGGGAATACGCCTCGATAATCTCACCCTGGCCGATAGGAGTGCGAAAATCGATCCGCTCGCTCGAGGCGGTGACGACAGGCTGGCGGCAGAAGCGCATTGCAGCGATACCTGCGGCCTTGTCCATCATCGCCATAACGTCGCCGCCGAACATGGTGCCGTAGCCATTAGTCTGGCCAGGCAGGATGAGGTCGGCCATGCGCTCCTCGGCGGCGATCTTTCGTGGACGGTAATCGCTCTGTTCCTGGTGGTTGTGCATAGCTTTCTAATGAGGCTTAAGAATCAAATCCGGTATACGCGGCGGGAGTATGCTGCGAGCTAACGCCCTCGCCAACTCTCCCCTGCCGGGGGAGGGCGCCTGGCTCCTCCCCCCAACGGGGGGAGGCCGGGAGGGGGGCGGAAACGCCAGGAAACTTACTTCACAGGCTAATGAGATCGTTCACTTGAAAATGAGGAAACCGCGTTTCACTGCGCCCCTGCCAACAGAGACTCCAGACTATCCTCCGCCCCAGCCCTTCGAGATCATCGTCTCCTCGCCGGGCGGGCGCCGGGGGATGCGGTAGATGAAGCGCACGATCTGGTCGGCGGCGACGAACATGATGATTAAAGCCTGAACGATCTTGATCACGTCAATGGACAGCCCGGCGCGCACCTGCATGAGCCGCGCCCCGGTCAGCAAGCCACCCCAGAGCAGCCCGGAGAAAACGATCCCGATCGGGTTGGCGCGGGCGAGGAGCGCCACCGCGATAGCGTCGAACCCCAGCCCGGAGAAGAAATCGGTGCTCAAGGCATAACGCACGCCCATGACCTCGCCAGCGCCGCCAATGCCGGCCAGCGCGCCGGCAAAGGCCATCGCCAGAATGATCGTCTTTGGTACGCTTATGCCGGCGTAGCGCGCGGCGTTGGGGTTGCTGCCCACGGTGCGGAGTTCAAAGCCAATGGTGGTGCGATTGAGGAGCCATGCCACCAGGAAGACCAGACCAATGGCGATCAGGATTCCCAGGTGCAGAATGATCGTGTCGGATACGCGAAAACCGGGCAGGCGCATCGTCTCCGCGATGTACATGGTGCGGGCGGAGCTAGGATCGGCGGGGTCGCCGAGGAGATAGGGATTCTTGCTCTTGATCAGCCAGTCTGTGAGGCGAATGGCGATATAGTTGAGCATGATCGTGTTGATCACCTCGTGGGCCCCGGTGCGGGCCTTGAGGAACCCGGCGATCGAGGCCCAGGCGGCGCCGCCGATCGCCCCGGCCATGATCCCCACCGGGATGTGGATCACTGGCGGGAGCTGGAGCAACGTGCCTGCCAGCACCACGCAGACCGCCCCGGCATAGAGCTGTCCTTCGGCCCCGATGTTGAACAGCCCCGCCTTGAAGGCCACCGCCACTGCCAGACCGGCGATAATAAAGGGCGTTGCCCGCACCACCGTATTGGCAATCGCTGTCGGGGAGCCGAACGACCCTTCCCAGAGGCCGATGTAGGCCGCCAGCCAGTCGCCGCCCGTCAGGCCGATCATCAGCGCGCCAACCACCAGGGCGGTAAAGACCGCGAAGACCGGCACCAGGTAGGGCGCATAGCGGGAGTAGTACTCGCGGAACCCCGCCGGACCGGGCGTGGGGGCGCGTCCTTCTACTGCCTGATCCATGCTGTCTCCGGAGGAGGATGGAGCGACGGTCGCGCTGAACTTACGAACGGGCCAGCGAAGGTCCCATTGCCGGTGTTTCCTCCAGGCTCGCGCCGGCCATCAGCAACCCCAGTTGCTCGCGGCTGAGGTCGCCGTTGTTTACCGTCGCCACGATGGCGCCGTGGTAGATTACGGCAATCCGATCAGAAAGGGAAAGGATCTCGTCCAGTTCGGCGGAGACCAGGAGCACGGCGACGCCCTCGTCGCGTTTCTTGACGATCTGGTTGTGGATGAATTCAATTGAGCCAACGTCAATGCCGCGCGTGGGCTGAGCGGCGATCAGCAGCCGCAGATCGCGAGTAAACTCGCGGGCGACGATCAGTTTCTGCTGGTTGCCGCCGGAGAGCGAACTGGCTGGCACCGTCACCGCTGGCGTGCGCACGTCGAACTCGTGCACCAGGCGCTCGGCATGGTCGCGCACGGCCGCGTCATCACGCACGAGGCCGCGGGCGAAAGGAGCAAGGTAGTATAGTTCGAGCACCGCGTTATCGGTCAGCGGGTAGCTGGTCACCAGCCCGTCGCGCTGGCGATCCTCGGGGATATGGGCGACCCCAAGTTCGCTGATCTGGCGGGGTGCGGCGCCGGTAACGTCGTGGCCGGCGATGCGTATGCTCCCGCTCTCCGGCGCGCGCAGACCAGTAAGGGCCTGGACCAGCTCCGTCTGCCCGTTGCCCTGCACGCCGGCGATGCCGAGGATCTCTCCGGCGCGCACCTGCAGGTTCACCCCGCGCACCGCCAGGAGCTGGCGATCATCGCGGACATGGAGGTTTGTCACCTCCAGCACCACCGCGCCGGGGTGCGTCTCGCCCCGTTCAACCTGGAGCATCACGCTGCGGCCCACCATCATCGCGGCCAGACTGGCTTCGGTTGCCTCGGCGGGGGTGGTTTCGCCGACCACGCGCCCGGCGCGCAGAACCATGATCCGGTCGGCGACGGCCAGCACCTCGCGGAGCTTGTGAGTAATAAAGATGATGGATTTGCCCTGGCCAGCCAGTGTGCGCATCATCTGCATCAGATCATCGGCTTCCTGGGGGGTGAGCACGGCGGTCGGCTCGTCGAGGATGAGGATATCGGCGTTGCGGTAAAGGGCCTTGATGATCTCCACCCGTTGCTGGGCGCCTACATCGAGGTCGGCAATGAGCGCGTCGGGGTCAACCTCCAGGCCATACCGGCGCGATATGGCGTGGATCTGTTCGCTGGCGCGCCGGAGGTCGAGCCAGCCGACGCCGCGGGTGACCTCGTTGCCCAGGATCACGTTCTCGGCGACGGTCATCACCGGCACGAGCTGAAAATGCTGGTGGACCATGCCGATGCCCCGCTCGATAGACTCGTGGGGACTGGAAACCCGCAGCGGTTCGCCCTTGACGAAGATCTCGCCCTCGTCCTGATGGTAGAGGCCGTAGAGGATGTTCATCAGGGTAGACTTGCCGGCGCCGTTTTCGCCGAGCAGAGCCAGGATCTCGCCCTGATGGAGCCGGAGCGACACATTATCGTTAGCGACAACGCCGGGAAAACGCTTGGTGATCGCGCGGGCTTCGAGCACCACCGGGCGATCGCGGCCTTGCTGGGTCACGGTCCACCTCGTCTGGCTAGCGGGTGAGAAATCATTTTGGATTTTGGATTTTGGATTGCCGTATTCAGCGTCTCAATCAGACGGGGCGATGATGCGCATGGACCGTATTCAACAGGAATTGGTGTGAGAACATTGGTATTGTAACATACCTGGGGGAAGGGGTGTTGGGGGCCGCTCCTCACCCTCCCCCAGCCCCCTCCCTCTCCACCGCAGGCGGAGAGGGAGGGTGAGGAACCTTCACTCAGCGCGTCAACTCATCGAGGATGCGCCCATCGGGGCCGTGGAGGCGCACGGTGAGGGCGGGCATGCCAACGGCGTGGGTCGAGCAACTCAGGCAGGGGTCAAAGGCGCGAATGCCGCCTTCGATGCGGTTGAGCAGGCCCTCGTCGAGACGCCCGCCGCGCAGGTAACGTTCGGCGATCTGGGTCACGGTGCGGTTCATGGCCAGGTTATTCTGCCCGGTAGCGATAATGAGATTGACATAAGTTAAGAGACCATGTTCATCAACGCGGTAGTGGTGGAAGAGGGTCCCGCGGGGGGCCTCGCTGCACCCGACGGCCTCGAGCTGGTTAACATCGGCCTCGGCGCGAAGGCGACGGGCGCGCAGGTCGGGATCGTCAAGCAGGCGTTCGATCAATTCCAGGCTGCCCAGGATCTCAATCAGGCGCGCGTAGTGGTAGTAGAAGCTGGAGGTCACCGGGCCGCCGCCAGCACGGCGACGCATCTCCACCAGTTCCGCGTCGGCGAGCGGCGTGCCGAAGCTGCGACAGATGTTCAGACGGGCTAGAGGACCGACGCGGTACATACCTTCGGGGAAACCGTAGGGCCGGTAGTAGGGGAATTTCAGGTAGCTCCACTCCTGTACGGCTTCGCCGATCACGTCGGCGTACTCCTCCGGCGGCACCCGGTCGCTGAGGATGTGACCCTGCGAGTCCATGACGCGCAACCGGCCATCGTAGTGCTCCCAGGCGCCGCGGTCGTTGGTGAGGGCGAGGAACAGGCTGGCGAAGCGCCCGTAGGAGGCCACTTCGTCGGCGAAGCGGTCGAGCATGCCCTTGAAACGCGCCAGGGTCTCAAGGACGGTGGCGCGCGCGGCGGGCAGGCCGGCGGCGATGGCGGCGCGGTCGGCCTCCTCCAGGCCGTGGCGCACGCCGCCGGGCACGGCCCAGGCAGGGTGGATCTTGCGCCCGCCCAGCCGTTCGATCACCTCCTGGCCGAACTGACGCAACGCGATGCCCTTGCGGGCCAGTTCCGGCTCGGCGGCGATCAGGCCGAAGAGGTTGCGCCGGGCCGGATCGCTCTCGAAGCCCAGGAACAGGTCGGGACCGCTGAGGTGAAAGACGCTCAGCGCATGCGACTGGATGATCTGGGCCAGGTTCATCAACCGGCGCAGCTTCTCGGCAGCAGGCGGCACGTTGACCGAGAGGATGGCGTCGCCGGCCCTGGCCGAGGCCAGGGTGTGGCTGACGGGGCAGATCCCGCAAATGCGCGCCGTAATCGCGGGCATCTCCCAGAAGGGGCGCCCCAGGCAGAAGCGCTCGAAGCCGCGAAACTCGGTGACGTGAAAGCGCGCGCCGGCAACCTCGCCAGCTTCGTCCAGAAAAATGCTTATTTTGGCGTGTCCTTCGATCCGGGTGACCGGGTCGATGACGATAGTTTTGGTCATGGGATTTATATTCTAGATTCTCAGTTCAGACTTATGTTGCCATCTGGAGGGACGCAGAGAGGCCATGCCTCTTCTCAAGTGTAGGGTTTTTCGAGTGAGAAGCGGTTTTCGGCATTCCACTGCGCTGACGATCCTCACTCTCCCCGCCCCCCTCTCCTGCGAGCGGGAGAGGGGAGAGTTGGGCGTCCCAATGCCCCGGATGGCGCATGCGACGCGAGCATGCGCCGGAAAACCCTGCACCTGAGAAGGCCATGCCTCTCCGGCGCCTTTTGTCATGTTCCATCCGCGACAGTAGACCTGTCCCGGCTTCGCTGGAGGGCTTGCCTGCCACAGGCGGAACAAGAAGGATCGCGGAGGGCGTAGCCCTCCGAACCTCCCCTGACCGCGCATCCAGCGGGCCGCAGAGCGGAACCGCGAACGCGGATCGCCCTGGCGGAGCGATGCCCCCCAGATCATGCAGCTAGCCAAAACGCCCGATCTCGGACGGTTCCGCGCCAGCGAGCAACGCTTCGAGCATGGCCCGGATGCGCGGTGCGGAGGGCGGGCAACCGGGGAGAAAATGGTCCACCGGCACCGCGGCGTGGAGTGGCGTCACCCGTTCGATAAGGCGCGGCACGATGCCCGGCGCCCTGGGAACAGCGAGCGTCGGGTCGCCGCGCTCGGCATAGATCTGCTGGAGCAGGCCCGACGGATCACCCGCCAGGTTGCGCAGGGCGGTGACATTGCCGGTCACGGCGCAGTCGCCCAGAGCAACGAGGACGCGGGTTTTCCGGCGGATCTCCCGCGCCAGGGCCAGGTGCTCTTCGTTGGCAATCGCGCCCTCCACCAGGGTCAGATCCACCCCGTCGGGGAAGGTCTTCTGATCGGCAAGCGGGCCATAGACCAGCTCGACCTTACTTGCCAGGTCGAACAGCCAGGCGTCGAGGTCGAGCAGCGACATATGGCAGCCCGAGCAACCTCCAAACCAGACGGTAGCGAAGGTGATCCTGGACATAGTCAATTTACCAGCGCTCCTGGCGCGCAGCGACGATCTGCGCGATGCGTTTCGGGTCGCGTTCGAGTTCGGCGACACTGGTGCCACGGCGGAAGATCGCCCCGGTGGGGCAGGCCAGCAGGCACTTGCCGCAGGAGGTGCATGTCTCGGCCTGGCCCCAGGGAACGCCCAGATCCGTAATTACCCGCGCGTGGATGCCGCGCCCCGCGACGTCCCAGGTATGCACCCCTTCAACCTCGTCGCAGGCGCGCACACAGCGGGCGCAGAGCACACAGCGATTGTGGTCAATGCCAAACTGGGGATGGCTGATGTCTACGGCGCAGACGGGGTTGAGATAGTCGTAGCGCACGTGGGTCATCCCCACCTGGATAGCCAGGTTCTGCAACTCGCAGTTCCCTGAAGCCACGCAGACCGCGCAGACATGGTTGCGTTCGGCGAAGAGCAACTCGACAATCGCCCGCCGGTGCTCGCGTAGCCGTTCGGTGGCGGTTTGCACCTCCATCCCCTCGCTGACCGGTGTGAGGCAGGCGGGCAGGAGCCGGTTCGAGCCGGCCACTTCGACCAGGCAGAGGCGGCAGGCGCCCACCTCGGAGAGACCGTCGAGGTAGCAGAGGGTGGGGATATGGATGCCTGCATCGCGCGCCGCTTCGAGGATGCTCTCGCCGGCGCGGGCGCTAACGAGCCGGCCATCAATGGTCAGGGTTCGAGCTGCCATACATCCTCCGAAGGCATAGTTCACGTCTGCTTGACAATCTGACCCTCAGCGTCACACCTCAACCGCTCTCCTTTGCAGAGGTGTAGCGGTCATTTCTCCACCTCCACACCTCCACACCTCTCCGCCTGATCTGCCGCTCCTCAGGGTTTTCCATTCGCGCTGGCGGCGGCATCTTCGCGCAGCAAAGCCTCGTACTCCTCGCGGAAGTAACGCAACGTGCTCAACACCGGATTGGGGGCCGACTGGCCGAGGCCGCACAGGCTGGTTTCACGCACGAGGCGGCAGAGTTGTTCAAGCTGTTCAAGATCGACGGGTGTGGCCTGGCCGGCGGCAATCTTGCTGAGCAGCCGGTGCATCTGCACCGTGCCGACGCGGCAGGGGACGCACTTGCCGCAGGACTCGTCCATGCAAAAGGCCATGTAAAACCGGGCGATCTCGACCATGCTGGTGTGGTCGTCCATCACCACCATGCCGCCGGAGCCCATAATCGAACCGGCGGCGGCGAGCGACTCGTAATCTACCGGCGTATCGAAGAGCCGGGCGGGGATACAGCCGCCGGAAGGCCCGCCGGTCTGCACGGCCTTGACGGGCGTGCCGTCGGGACTGCCGCCGCCGAGGTCTTCGACGATCTCGCGCAGGGTCATCCCCATGGGCACTTCGATCAGGCCGGTGTTGCGCACCTTGCCGGTAAGGGCGAAGACCTTGGTGCCCTTGCTCTTCTCGGTGCCGATCGCGGCGTACCAGTCGGCGCCATTCTCGATAATCGGCACGATGTTGGCGAAGGTCTCGACGTTGTTGATCAGGGTGGGGAAGCCCCAGAGCCCCTTCTCGGCGGGGTAGGGCGGGCGGGGGCGGGGCTGGCCGCGACGGCCCTCGATGCTGGCGATCAACGCGGTCTCTTCGCCGCACACGAAGGCCCCGGCCCCCACGCGGATCTCGACCTTGAAATCGAAGGCGGTCTCAAAGATCTGGCTGCCCAGGAGACCGAGCTTCCTGGCCTGGTTGATGGCGCGATTCAGACGCTGGATGGCAAGCGGGTACTCTCCGCGCACGAAGATGTAGCCCTCGTGGGCGCCGACGGCGTAGGCGGCGATGGCCATGCCCTCGAGCACCAGGTGCGGGTCACTCTCGAGAATGCTCCGGTCCATGAACGCGCCCGGGTCGCCCTCATCGCCGTTGCACACCACAAACTTGCGTTCGCCGGGACTTTTGGCGACGGTGGCCCATTTCAGACCGGTGGGATAACCGGCGCCGCCGCGCCCGCGCAGGCCGCTGCGGGTAATCTCCTGGATAACCTCGGCAGGCGAAAAATCGTGCAGCACCCGGTAGAGGGCCTCGTAGCCCCCGGCGGCGATGTACTCCTCGATCCGTTCGGGGTCAATGATGCCGCCGTTGCGCCGTACCACGTGCATCTGGCGGGTGAAGAAGGGGTGATTGGGATCGCCCCGTTCGACGCTGCATGGCTGCCCTGCGAGGGCGGCGATAATCTCCGGGGCCTGTTCAGGACGCACCCGCTCGAAGAGCAGATTGGCCGGTTCAACTCGAACCATCGGTCCCTGGCCGCAGAAGCCCATACAGCCCACACTGGCCACCTCAACCGCCTCGTCCTGGCCCGTGGCGGTCACGGCGGCCTCCAGTTGGTGAAACAACTCGAGCGAGCGGGACGCCTGGCAACCCGAGGAGGTGCAGCAGAGCACGCGAACGGCCTTGCGTCGCGCGCGTTCACGCTCGGCAATGGCATGCAGTTCGGCGAGGTCCATGGAAGCCTTCTCTCACGATGCGACGGGCGTCGCTTCGAGCAGGGCGTGCAGCCGGGCGCGCAGCGTCTCGGCATCGGCATGGCCGATGACCACCCCATCGAGCACCACGGCGGGCGCGATGCCGCAGGCGCCCAGGCAACGCGCCGTGAGCAGCGAGAGGCGCCCATCGGGGCTGGTGTGGCCGGCCTTGAGGCCCGTCTCCGCCTCCAGGGCGGTCAGAATCTCCATCGCGCCCTTGACGTAGCAGGCGGTGCCGAGGCAGACGGTGCAGGTGTGCTCACCCTGGGGCGCGAGGGAGAAGAAGTGGTAGAAGGTCGCCACGCCGTAGACGCGACTGGGCGGCAGGTGGAGGCTACGGGCGATGGAGGCGAGCAACTGAGGTGAGAGATGGCCGTACAACTCCTGGGCTTTGTGCAGCACCTCGATCAGCGCGTCGGGGCGATACTGATGGCGCCGCATGGTCGCCTCGAGCAGCTTCTGCCGGTTATCGGCGGTTGGCGCCGGGTCGGCTGGCGCCCGGTTGGACATGGATCGCTCCTCAACACTACTTCGTCTCGACGGACCTGCGGAGGGGTGAAGCCTCTCCGCGCCTCTCTCGAAGCGGGAACGCAAAAAGTTGCACCGGGATACAATCTCCCTGCGGTTCATCCTAGCACCGGGGCGCGGCGCCGTCTGAGAAGAAATGCTTACAGACCGTTGAGCGATTACCACTGTGCGACGCAAACGGTCATGGTAGACTGCGCACGATTCATGTATAAAATGTAACAACACTTCCATTCCATGAAAGGAGCTCCCATGCAGGCGACGCACGCGGCCACAGGCGCAGCGCGGATCGGCCCCAACGCGATCATCCAGACGGTCGGCGCGCTCGAAGAGGCGTGGGGCCGGGAGGAGACCCGGGGCTTTCTGCGGCGCATGGGCCGGAGCGACCTGGTGGAGCGCCTGCCAACGACGATGGTGGACGAGCAGGAGTTCGTCGCCCTGATTGACGCGCTGCGGGCCGAAGCGGGCATAGCGGAGGCGGGGCGCGTCCTGGCCCGTTCGGGCGAGCGCACCGCGGGCTACCTGCTGGCGCACCGCATCCCCCGGCCGGCCCATCGCGTGCTGCCGCTGCTGCCGCCGGCCGCGGGACTGCGCGTGTTGCTGAAGGCCATCGCCGCCCACGCCTGGACTTTCGCCGGCACGGGGCGCTTCAGCTACGCGGTGGGGCGTGGCGAAGCGGTGCTACGGCTGGCCGATTGCCCGGAGTGTCGCGGTGCTGCCGCTGCCGAGCCGATCTGCCGCTACTACGAGCAGTGTTTCCAGACTCTGTTGCGAACCCTGATCGATCGGCGCGTGCGCGTGCGCGAAACGGGCTGTGTGGCCTCCGGGGCCGAGGCCTGTACGTTCACCGTCACCTGGCGCTGATGCCGGGGAGGAGACCCTGCCCGGCCCCTTTTGGTTGCTTGTAGTTCAGAGTCTGTCGCAGGGATGCGGGGCGCCGCCCCACAAGCCAGAGGGGAGACCAGTATGCGGATCATGATGATCCAGCCGAACTATCACGCCGGCGGGGCCGAGATTGCCGGAAACTGGCCGCCGAGTTGGGTGCCCTACATTGGCGGCGCCTTGAAAAAGGCGGGCTACGACAACATCCGCTTCGTTGATGCGATGACCTTCCACATCCCCGACGACCAACTCCGCCAGATCATCCGCGTCAACCAGCCTGACGTAATCATGGCCACGGCGATCACGCCGATGATCCTCAAGGCCCAGGATACGCTGAAGATCGCGCGCGAAGAACGGCCCAACGCCAGACTGATCCTCGGCGGCATCCATCCCACGTTCATGTACACCCAGGTCTTCAGCGAGGCGCCCTGGATTGACTATATCGTGCGCGGCGAGGGCGAAGAGATCATCGTCAACTTGATGCGCAGCATCGAGGCCGGGTCGGATCTGAAGGACCGCCCCAACATTCGCGGCATTGCCTATATGGAAGACGGCAAGGTCGTTGCCACCCCGGCCGCCGATCCCATCGCCGACCTCGACACCCTCTCTCCCGATTGGAGCCTGCTCGACTGGGATAAGTACATCTACGTGCCGCTCAACGTGCGCGTGGCGGTGCCGAACTTCGCCCGCGGGTGTCCCTTCACCTGCCGGTTCTGCTCGCAGTGGAAGTTCTGGCGGCGCTACCGCACGCGCAATCCGATCAAGTTTGTTGACGAGATCGAGTCGCTGGTGCGCGATTACAAGATCGGCTTCTTCATCCTCGCCGACGAGGAGCCGACGCTTAACCGCAAGAAGTTCACCGCCCTCTGCGAAGAACTGGTCCGCCGCAAGCTGCCGGTGCTCTGGGGCATCAACACTCGCGTCACCGATATTATGCGCGACAAGGATCTGCTGCCCCTCTGGCGGCGCGCCGGGCTGATGCATATCTCGCTGGGCACTGAAGCCGCAGCCCAGATGAACCTGGAAATCTTCCGCAAGCAGACGACCATTGAGCAGAATAAGACGGCTATTCGCCTCATTCAGGAAGCGGGCATGGTCGCCGAGGCCCAGTTCATTATGGGATTGGAAAACGAAACTCCCGAAACGATCGAGGAGACCTACCGCATGGCCCTCGATTGGAAGGTGGACATGGCCAACTGGAACATGTACACTCCCTGGCCCTTCGCTGAACTGTTCGAGGAACTGGGCGACCGGGTCGAAGTGCGCGACTACTCCAAGTATAACTTCGTCACCCCGATCATGAAGCCCGATATGATGGAGCGCGAGCAGGTGCTTAAAGGCGTGCTGCGCAACTACGCCCGATTCTACATGCGCAAGGCCTTCCTGGAGTACCCCTTCATCAAAGATAAGGCCAAGCGCAAGTACATGCTCGGCTGTCTGCGCGCCTTTGCCAAGACCACCTTCGAGAAGCGCTTCTACGACATCGGCCGCATCCATATGAAGGGAGCCTCCATCCAGGTTGATCTGGGCTTTGACCAGAGCCGCGTGTTCACGCGCGAGGAGATCGCCCGCCTCAAGGAGGAGCGCCCCGAACTGGTGGCCGACACGACCTTCGGCGGCGCTATCCCCAGAGGCATTGATCCCGAATTGATCCGCGATCAGGCCGAGAATCCGTTGAACCTGCCGCTGCGCGATCCCAATCGGCAGGTAGGCTGCTGAGTCTGCAGCGGGATGGCAAGCGGGGAGGGCAACGCCCTCCCCGCTCTGTTAGCGGCGAAATGGTAAAGGTCTTATAACCCCGACGGCAGCTTTCTTTTCCGTCCTGAATGCCGCGCTGCATTATACTGAATCAACAGAGGTGCAACAGCTTCGGAACGTCTTGTCGTTGTCGTTAACGGGTCGTGGAGTTATTTCGCCGCGCGAGACAGGGTTGGGGCGGGGAGCGGGGGCGTCTGCACCCGCCGCCCTTCTCACCAGCGAGGAGGTATGGTGATGCGGAACATCGTGTTACCGAGTAACCTGCGCGAGTATCGCTTTATCGTTGAAGTCGAGGGGGTGCCCTGCGCGGCCTTTCGTGAGTGCGTAGGTCTGCACGGCTATGAGGATCCTATCGAGTTCTATATCGGCGACGACGAGATCAGCCTGCTCGACCTGGCGGAGCCGGGCCATGATATGGTGATCCGTCTGTCGAATGGCGTCACCCTCGATCAGTCGCTGATTGAATGGGAAGATATGACCTTGAGCGGCCACCCGGTGCGCCACGATGGCTCGATTATTGAACTCGATTCCTTCGGGCACGTGAAGGGCCGCTGGCGCTTCAGCGGCGCCTGGCCGTCAACCTGGGAAGTGGCTCGCGCCGACGGCGACAGCGGCCAGATCGCGATGCTGGAGATCGTCTACGAAGCCATCCGCCAGGTCTGACCGCCCCGGGAGAAGCCGGCGCAGCAGTGCAGGGGCGCCTGTTGACCTCGCAGGTTCGCCAGACCTGTGAGGTCTGAGTTATCTACGACCTATCCGAATACGGTAAGTACGCACCCGCGGAGGACCACGGTTCCTTCGCGGTTTTCTCATGCCTCTTGACCATTGGCGCGAGTGTGCTATGCTCTTAACACGCTCAGGGGCGCAGGGCCCCGTGAGAGAAGGGGTATGCCATGAATGCCAAAGCTTCTGCAGGTCGTCGAGGCGTTCTTGCCCCGGCTGGCGCCGAGGCTGCGCTCCTTGAGGGCCTGCTTGCGACCACGGCGAGCGCGCCGCCCTGGGCTGCCGCGGCGCGCCTGGCCCCGCTGCGCTCGCCCGCGTCGGCTTGCCGCGCAGCGTCCCGATCCGGCGCACGAAGGACTTCCCGCCTCCTCGGCGGCGCCGCAGTGGTTCTGCTGGCAGGCGGGATTGCCATGGCCAGTGTGCGAGCTACGCCGGTCCGGGCCGCCCGGGAGGGCGTGGCGCCTACCCTGGCCGCCGCGCTGGTCCCCGCGGTTCATACGCTCGCCGAACAGGCTGCCGCCGATCAGGCCCTCCTCGCCAGCCTCCTCGCCGCGCCTACCGCCGAAGATGCGGCAATGCTGGAGAGCATCGTCGCGCGCCCTCCCGTTGCGCCGGTTGCGTTCCCGGCTTTTGAACTGGCCGAGGCGCCGGCCGCCGCTCGCCCCGAACCGGTTAGCTTTACCACGGTTAATCGCCTGCCCGACGCTGCGTTTGCCTACACTCCGGTAACCATGAGCCTGCCGGCTATCACCCTGGCCGACCAGATCATTCCCCCGCCCCCGCCGCCAGCGCCGCCAGCGGCCCCGGTGCCGCAGCCCCCGCCACCGCCCGGCTATGTGCAACCTCCCGGCTACCAGGACGGAGTGCCCTTCGGCGGCCAGATCGGCGCTGTGCCGCCCGCTGGCCCCGGTCGCCCCGCTGGCGGCGCGGTTGCCCGCCCGGCACGGCCCGTCGCGGCAGTGTATGTGGTGCGCAGCGGCGATACCCTGAGCAGCATCTCGCTGCGCTTCTACGGCGCCGCGCGCTTCGCCCCGGTGATCTGGGACGCTAATTACCACGTGATCGGCGCCAACCCCAATCTGCTGCGCCCCGGTCAGCGCCTGGTCCTGCCGCGGATCGCCGCGTCTCCAACGGCGCCCGCACGGCTCCCCGCCCGCGGTCCGATTGCCCGCCACAGCTTCTACACCATCCAGCCTCACGACTACCTGCGCTGGATTGCTGTGCGAGCCTACGGCAACGAGCTGCTCTGGCCCCGGATCTTCAACGCCAACCGCAACGTGCTTGGCCCTGATCCCGACCTGATTTACCCCGGCGTGCGGATTTACATCCCATAGGGGCAAATGCGCCGCCCCATAGCGGCGCTATGGGGCGGCCCGCTTTCCAGGTATTCAGGTACAATAATTTATGGTGTGCCAGATCCCTGGAAAGGACCCGTTCCGTGACTACGCTAACCCTGCCCGAAGCGGGCGTCTCTCTGCTTGATGACTGGGCTCGTGGCTACGAATCACAGCCTGAAGAATATAGCTTCTGGATCGAACATATCGAAGGTCATATTCCCGTTGAGTTGCACGGCACCCTCTACCGCAACGGCCCCGGCTTGCTCGATGTCGCCGGCTATCCGGTGCATCATCCCTTCGACGGCGACGGGATGGTTGTGGCGGTCAGCTTCCGCGAGGGGCGAGCCTACTACCGAAACCGCTTCGTGCGCACCGAAGGCTTCCTGGCCGAGCGACGGGCTGGCAGACCGCTCTACCGCGGCGTGTTTGGCACCCAGCGCCCCGGCGGGTGGCTGGCCAACATCCTGGACCTACGGCTCAAGAATGTTGCCAATACAGGGGTGTTGCCCTGGGCCGGGCGGCTCCTGGCCCTCTGGGAAGCGGCTGAACCGTATCGCCTTGACCCGCTGACCCTCGACACCCTGGGCCTCGACCGCCTTGATGGTCTGCTGCGCCCTGGTGACGCCTTTGCCGCTCACTATCATATCGATCCCGCTTCGTCCTGGGATGACGGGGCGCCGGTCCTGGTGAACTTTGGCCTCAAGCCGGGACCTTCCACGACCCTCAACCTCTACGAGTTCGACCCGGCCTTCCGGCTCCTCCGGCGCAGCGCCTTCGCGATCGATCGCTTCGCCTTTCTGCACGACGTGGCGATCACGCCGCGTTTCGCCGTGTTCATTCACAACCCGGTGCGCTACGATGCGCTGCCCTACGCCCTTGGCCTGCAGAGCGCGGCCCAGGGTCTGGCTTCGCAGACTGGCCGGCCCTCAACTATCATCGTCCTCCCGCGTCATTCGAGCGTGGGCGCGCCGCGCGCCTTCCGCGCTCCAGGCGGGTTTGTCTGGCACCATGCCAACGCCTTTGAAGACGGTGATGACCTAGTGATCGACTCGGTCTGGTACGACTCGTATGTCGGGATTGACCCGCGGACCAACTTCCGCCGGATTGACTTCGCGGCTCTGCCGCCCGGCAAACTCGCCCGGACGATGCTCAACTTGCGTTCGGGCGCGGTGCAGAGCCGGATCTTCGACCAGCGCGCCTGTGAGTTTCCAGTGCTGCACCCGGCCAGGGTTGGCCGCCCGTACCGCTATGTCTACCTGGCCGCCGCTGATCCGCCTGAGGGAAACAGTCCTTTGCAGGCCATCTGGAAGCTCGATCTGGAGAGCGGAGCACAGGAACTGTGGAGCGCGGCGCCGCGCGGCTTCGTCAGCGAGCCGATCTTTGTGCCCCGGCCCCGCAGCGCCGCCGTCGCCGGCGCCGTCTCGCCCGACAGCGGCGACCCCGCGCGTAACAGCGCCCCCGCCGAAGACGATGGCTGGCTCCTGGTCCTGGTCTACGACGCGGCGCGCCACGAATCCGACCTGGTTATACTCGACGCCCGTCGCCCTGCCGAAGGTCCGCTCGCGCGGCTCCACCTTGGCCACCACATCCCGCACGGTTTGCACGGTGCGTTTACCTCTCGGGTCTATTGCCCCTGATAGAGCAACCGCCGTGGCCTGACCCTCCAGGTCGGGCCATGGCGAACCTGGTTTCTAGACTCCCACGCCTGACGGGATGCGGGCCGAAACCTGCGACACTGGTCACATATTCACGCGGCGTGATCGGGTTTTCACGCGCTACCCGACACGGATTTCGTATGCTATGGGAAGTAGCCGTTGCGTGCGGAACCAGTTCTGCAGATTGTACCCCGGAAGGAGAGAGCGATGTTGACGCTGGCGCGAACGGATGATCACCTTCCGGCCATCTTCATCATCTCCGGGGGGGCAGGGGCTCTTGGCAAGCACGTGGCGCGGATCGCCCTTTCCCAGTTTCCGGGTATTAACCCGGCGGTCATTGTGATCCCCCAGGTGAGCCAGGAGGATCAGTTGCCGGAAATCATGCAGCAGGTGGCCGAGCGGGGCGGGATGATCATCCACACTATGGTCAATCCGACCATGCGTGAGGCGGTGATCAGGCTGGCGGCGGAATATGGCATCCCTGCCATTGACACTATTGGCGAACCCCTCGCCTTGATGGCGCAGTTGTTCGGACGCATGCCGGTTGGGCAGCCAGGCCTCTACCAGCGTTGGCACGAAGTCTACCAGGATCGCATCAGGGCCATCGAGTACACGGTGGATCACGACGATGGGCGCAACCCGGGCGATCTGCATGAGGCCGAGGTGGTGCTCACCGGCGTGTCGCGGGTCGGCAAGACGCCGTTGAGCATCTACCTGGGCGTGCTAGGGTGGAAAGTAGCCAATGTGCCGCTGGTGCCGAATGTGCCGCCGCCACGCCAGCTCTTTGAGATTGACCGGCGCCGGGTGGTCGGTCTGACCATTGATGTGGACGTGCTGAGCCATCACCGCCACTGGCGGCAGCGCCTCTTTCAGGGCAATGTCAACCATGGTTACACTGACCCTGACGAACTGCAGGACGAACTGGCCTATGCCCGGCGCATCTTTCGCCAGGGGGGGTTCTCGGTCATCAATGTCACGAATAAGCCTATTGAGGAAACTGCCGACCAGGTGATCGCCCTCATTAATCGGTACTTTGAGCATCACGTAACGGTCTGATGCGATTTTGGATTTTGGATTTTGGATTTTAGATTGCCGTCTGTAGGATGAGGCCTGGCGCTCATGCGCATGCGCGTATGCGACCGGAACTGGTTTGAGCGTCTCCGGGATGCCCAGAGGTCCGACTGTAAGACGGCTATGCTCTCTTGGAGCCTCCCGTCAGCAGGGGAGTGGAGAAAGCCGGTTTCCCCGCCCCCTGTTCGATCCCCGTATGCGGCGAAGCGGCAGGATGGCTCACGAGTCATCCAACCGTCATCTTAATCTCTCCCCAACCTCCACGCAGCGCCGGTAGTATGAAGCCGATGTGCAATCGCTTCCTGCGTGGAGGTTCATTATGTCTTGCCGTTATCGCCGCTCCGCCACGCTTGCCATAGTGTTGCTCCTGGTCGGTGCGTTGACCCTGGTTCTCGGAAGGGTGACAGCCAGTTCCATCTCCGCCTACGAAGCCGGCCGCCCCGACCGGGCCGTGTTGATCCCGCCCGGCGTTTCCACGCAGCCCTCTCCAGGGCCGCTTGGCGGGGAAGACGCGGCCTATGGTTACGTCTCGCCCGCGACCGCCGCGCCGCGGCCCTTTACCCACCTGCTGCTGCGCTGGGAGGCCGCCGTGCCGCCCGAGGCGCGCCTGGAACTGGAGATGCGCGTCTCCGCCGACGGGCAGCAGTGGTCCCCCTGGGGCGCGGCAGGTGAAGATGAGGATCTCTGGCAGGCCGAGGACGGTGCGCAGGCGCGCTGGAGTCAGATCATCGCCGCGGGTTTCGAAGCGCGCTTCTGGCAGGTCCGCGCGCGCTTCAGCCCCGCGCCTGACGGCGCTCTGCCCGAACTGCGGCGGGTCGAGGTCAACACGGTTGATGCCCGCTTTGGACCAGCCGAGCCGTTGCCGGAAGGGCCAGGTGAGGCAACCGTCGCCCAGGCGAGCCGCCCGCCGGTGGTGAGTCGCACCGCCTGGGGCAACCCGGATGGGCAGGGCAGCCGTGTGCCCCCTGCCTACTACCCTGTGCGCCATATGATCGTGCACCACACCGCCGACTCGAACACTCTGTCCGGGAACCAGCAGAACTGGGCCGATCGGGTGCGGGCGATCTGGTCCTTTCATACCTTTACCCGTGGCTGGGGCGACATTGGCTATAACTATCTGATCGATCCCAATGGCGTCATCTACGAAGGGCGGGCAGGCGGCGACGATGCGGTGGGCTTCCACGACACCGGCAACTATGGCTCGATGGGCGTGGCGCTGATCGGCGCCTACAACACCGTAGCCCCTTCCGCCGCCGCTGTGGATAGCCTGGTGAACCTCCTGGCGTGGAAGGCCGAGCAGAAGGGCATTGATCCCCTCGGTCGCTCCTACTACTACGGATGCGCCATCTCTCGCTATTGCAACCCCTTCGTCCCTGGCGCGATGATCAATCACATCGCTGGTCATCGCACCGTTACCCCGGGCCATACGACCTGTCCCGGCGATCGGCTGGACGCGTTGTTGCCGACGATCCGCCAGCGGGTGCGCGACCGGCTGAGCGACGCCGCCTGGGACAATGGCGATCTGACCGTGGACGACCGCGAGAGCGGCTTCGAGCGCAGCAATGCGACCTGGTACCGGTGGCCCTGTGGCTATGATGGTAATACCACCTACACCTTCGGCGCCGACAATCCGGCCGAAAGCGCCAATCGGGGGGTCTGGCGCCCGAACCTGCCCGAGGCCGGGCGCTACCACGTGCTGGTCTACGTTCCACGAGGGTGCGGGCTGCCCCAGGCGACTGCCCGTGCCACCTATCGCATAGCCGCTGCCGACCGGGTGTATGAAGTGAGCATTAACCAGGACACTGCGGAGGAGTGGGTCTCGCTGGGCACGTATCAGTTCTCCGCGGGCCGCCAGGGCTATGTCGAGCTTGGCGACCTGACCGGGGAACCGCTCATCCGCCAGCGGGTGGTCTATTTCGATGCCGTCCGCTGGATCAAAGAGGACCCTGCGGCGGCGCGGGTTGAACTCCTGAATGTGCGCTACGACCGGCTGAGGCTCTCCGCGGGTGAACTGCTCAAGGTCACTTTTACCATCCGCAATAGCGGCGCGACGCCGGTGGAGAGCCAGGCCCCTGAGGCGGATCGCGCCGCCGATGGGCGCTACAACCTCAACGAAGGCTACGTCTATGAAGAGGGCGAGTGCTTCCTGGGAACGCCGGGGCAGGCTTACCCTATCTATCCGAAGGAATTTGGACGCATCCGTCTGACGCTTGGCCCCGTCGAGGCGGAGCGGCAACCCCGGTGCGCTGGCGACACCGGCGGCTACCCGTGGCGCTGGGGCATCAACGGCCGGCTGATGCCAGGTGAAACCCGCGAGGTCGTGGGCTACCTGCGCCTGCGCACTCCGGGAGACTTCCGCTTGCGCGCCGGGCTGATCAACGAATACGTCGGCTATTTCGCTCGCGACGCGGCCATAATGCCGCTGAGCGTCACCCCGGAGCGCCAACCGCCTGCGCTGGCGGCCTATGATGAGTTGCTGCGCCCGCTGGCCCGACTGTACCGCGAGGGCGGAACGCCGGCCAATTTTCTGGCCCGTACCGCCGACGGCTCGGCGCTCGCCCGGGGCGCCTTGCTGGGCAGTTTCGTCTGGCACGGTCTTCCCAGCGACGATCTCGAAGCCGTGTCAGGGATCGGCGTAGGGGCGGATGAGCGCCTGGTCCTTGAACAGACGCGCGTCTTTGTCGCCCCGGTGGCGGGCGACTACACCTTCCGGCTCAGCAGCGACGATAGCGCCTGGCTGTGGATTGACGGCCAACTGGTGGCCAGCGTAAGCGGGCAGCAAGACGAGACCGCCGTGGAGCAAACGGTGAACCTGCCCGCCGGGCGGCACGTGCTGGCATTCCGTTCGCTGGAGCGGGGAGGCGGGCGCACGGCCGGTTATGCCGTGCGCGCCCCGAACCAGACGCAGTTCGGCTCGCCCCTCGATGGGTTAGCCGGTGCGGGCGCCACGCTCACCGAGCGTCTGGGCAACACCTTTCGGCGGCTTGACGGACTGACCCTTGCTGCGGACGACCTGGGCGGCAGCGGCGTCGCGAGCCTGCTGGTATCGGTGAACGATGGCCCCTGGCAGGAGCGAACCGGTTCCATTACCACGCTTGGCGGTCTGCCCGATGGCCGGCATCAGGTGCGCTACGTGGCCGTGGATCGGGCTGGGAACCGTTCTGAGGAACGGGTCCTGAGCTTCCGTGTTGACTCAAGCCTGGCGTTGCGGCAGGTCTATTTGCCGTTCGCCGGGCGGCCATAGCGCCTCTCGGCGGTCCGGCGTCTCGGAGGGACCGGAAACGCAGCGCTTCGAGTTGTGGAAGGTGGCCGTTCCACCTCACCGCTGCTTGAAGATTGACAGGTGCAGCTTCGCGTTGTAGCCGCAGTTGGTGCAGACGGAACCTTCGAGACCGACCAGACTTGTCAAGCCGTTGACACGGGTAATCAGCAACTGATGGCATATCGGGCAGCGAGTCGGCTGGTTGGGTTCGGCCCCGTAGATGAAGTGCAGGCCAACTTCGTGGCCGATCCTGCGGGCGCGCGTGGTCGAAGCGGCCGTCTCGCTGCCGGCGTCTCCAGGAAGTACGTGCCAGGGTGTATGTTCACCCAGCGTCTCTTTGATCCACGTAACCAGGGCGCGCACCTCGCCCGGATCATCGTTGACGCCGTGATGGATGCGCGTGGTCACCTCGATGTGCACGCGCCAATGTCGCAGCGCCCGTTCGGCGATGCCCAGCACCTCGCGCCAGGCGGGCAGTCCGCCCAGGCGCGCGTAACTCCCATCGCTAAAGCCGCGCAGGTCGAGACTGATGCCATCGAGGTAAGGGCCCAGTTGATCGAGGGCCTCGATGGTCATCGCGCCGGTGGTGATGAGGGCCGTGTAGCGACTGGCGGCGCGGCTGAGTTGCAGCAGTGCGCGAACATACTCGTGATTGACGGCGGGTTCGCCGTAGGCCCAGATGACGCCCCGGCAGAGACGTTCCAGCGCGAATGAGGCGACGCGTTCGGGATCGAGTTTGCGCCGCCGAGCGGGGTCGTCGGGCAGGGCGCCGTAGGGGCCGCGGCTATGATCGGTCACCGTCGCGTAGCCCCACCCCCCGATCGCCAGCGCCAGCGTATCAGGCAGAAAGTGCCAGAGCCGGTAGTCTTCGATCGGCCCGATGGTTGCGGCGCTGATCAGACCGTACCCCGGCAAATTGATGCCCTTATCGCCGCCAACACGCACCTGACAGCGCCCTACATCGCCAGGGCGTAGCGCGCACCGCCACTGACAGGCCAGACAAACTACCCTCCCATCGTTGCCTGAAACGATCAGATCGGCCCGTTCCGTCGCCATGCGAGCTCCTGCTCTCGGAATCACGTTCACTTTCTCCGTACTCACCGCAGAGGGCAGGGAGAGGCGCAGAGCAGTTCAACAGACCGGTCATCTGCGCTTTCGCCGTCCTCCGCGGCGCGTCTGAACAGGCGCGCTCTCGCCGGTGGCTGGCATTCTGAGCGCCGTTCGAGTATAATGCACCGGTGGTCCTCGAGGGCTGCGCTCTTACCATCCCCGCGGCTCGTGTGACCTCGGCCTCCCGCGGGAAGGTGTGCGGCTGCGGCGCTGCAAGGGTTGCGTTCCGGAGGTGCACGAGCCGCTAGAACCAGAACCGGGCTGTTGGATTTGGCTCCGGAGGCGTTGCCCCGGTCCTGCTCCAGACCCCGAATATCAGGGGGTAATTCTCACATTAGTGTAACATAGCAATTACCATAAAGATACAGGCAAATCATGGATCAGTTCCCCCAACGGCGCGGGCCAGGCATAGAACCACCCCAACCGCCTGTGCTCGATACCCCTGTCTCTGATAGATTGCGACGGTTTATTCCCGACCAGGCTACATCCCCGGCAGGGCAGGTTCGCGTGCGTAGTGTGGTGCGTGAACTGGTCGAGACGGCGCTATTTATTGTACTGGTGTTTTTCATTGTTCGCGGCATCGTCCAGAATTTTAAAATCGAGGGCTCCAGCATGGAGCCAACGCTTCATTCAGGGCAATACATTCTGGTCAACAAACTGGTCTACTTCCACTTCGATTTAAACGCCCCCCTGCGCCTCTTGCCCGGCCAGGAGCCGCTTGAACAGCGGGTCATCTACCCCTTTCACCAACCCAGACGCGGCGACATTGTGGTGTTTGAATATCCGCGCGATGTGTCGAAGGATTATATCAAACGCGTCATCGGCTTGCCAGGCGACACAATCGAGATCCGCGACGGGCAGGTGCTGGTGAACGGCGCCCCCCTTGACCAGCCGTATCTGGCCGATGCCAAAACCTTCTGCGTCGCCGGCTACGCCTGTCAGAACGGGCCAATCGAGGTGCCTCCGGGCCACGTGTTCGTGATGGGCGACAATCGGGCCAATTCCAGCGACTCGCGCGAATGGGGGCCGCTGCCCCTGGATCGGGTGATCGGCAAAGCCTGGCTGATCTACTTTCCCCTGACAGAATGGGGTCTGGTTCCACACTACGACTACGGTGAGTCGCCAGTGGTTGCGAGCGGCCCCTAGGGCGATTGCTGATTGTGAATTTTAGATTGTGGATTGAGCGCGGCGTAGCCGGACGAAGTTCATATGGCGCCGCGCTCGGATTCCAATTCCTGTTGAGTTGAACGGACGGCAAGCGCATCTCGTGTCTCATCAGGATGCCATATACGGCAATGTAACATCTACGATCCCAGAGGGATCGCTGCATGCACATCGCGATCAACGCCCATCTCCTGGCGCATACGCGCTCATTTCGGCGCGCGGGCATCTCCCACTACGTTGAGCAGGTGCTGATCCAGCTCGGGCAGATTGACCGCTCCAATCGCTACAGCGTCTACACCACTCGCGGGCTTGACCGGCGCGCCCTGGGCCTGCCCGACAATTTCCGCGTCATCCCCAGCCGCCTGCCGACAATTAACCCGCGGGTGCGCATCCCCTGGGAACAGTTGCTCGCCCCGATGCTGCTGCGGCGCAGCGGCGCCGATCTCTTCCACGGGGTGCATAGCGTGGTCCCCATAGCCTGCCCCGTGCCGAGCGTGGTTACCGTGCACGACCTGGCCTTCATCCGCTTTCCCCAGACCTTTCGGGCCTACAATCGGATCTACCTGGATCTGGCCACGCGCCTGAGCGTGCGGCGCGCGGCGCGCGTTCTAGTGGTCTCCGAGCACACACGCCGCGAGGTGATCGGGCTGCTCGGCGTCCCTCCCGAACGGGTCGTGGTGACCCCGAATGCCGTGCGCGAACATTTTCGCCCGCCTGACCCTGCGGCGCTGGAGGTCTTTCGCGCCCGCAAGGGGCTGCCGGAACGCTTTGTGCTCTACGTCGGCACCCTTGAGCCGCGCAAGAATCTCACCACGTTGCTGGAGGCCTACGCGATGGTCGCGCGAGACCGGGCGGCGCCGTTGCTGGTGGGCGGGGGCAAGGGCTGGATGTACGATGCCGTCTTTCAGCGCCTGGAGGCGCTGGGGCTGCACGAACGGGTGCGCTTCGTCGGGTATCTCGACGAGGAAGAACTGCCCCTCTGGTACGCGGCCGCGACCGTGTTCGTCTTTCCCTCGATCTACGAAGGCTTTGGCATGCCGCCCCTGGAGGCCATGGCCTGTGGCGCGCCGGTGGTTGCCTCGAACACCTCAAGCCTGCCTGAAGTGGTCGGTGATGCCGGGTTGACCGTTTCCCCATATGACCCCGCGGCCCTCGCCGCGGCGATCCGCCGCCTCCTCGACGATGCCGATCTGCGCCAGGAATTGCGCGAACGGGGGTTCCGGCAGGCGCGGGCCTTTAGCTGGCGCGTCACCGCCGAACGCACCCTGGCCGCCTATGAGGCTGCCGCGCGGCACGGGTGAATGGCGGCTCTTCCCCAAAACCGCCCATGAACGGAGCGGGAGAGCGGTAGCTCTCGCATACGTCTAGACAGTTTTAACCGAAACGGCTACAATGCGAACTATCGCAACCACGAAAGCACCATACATCGTCTCGCGCCACGGATTGTCAACGCGCAGCACATAAGGAGCGCACATGGCCCGTCTGGAACAGGACATTCTCTTCACCCCGATCCCCGAGCGGATCGCCCGCCTTCGCGAGCTGGCCTACAATCTCTGGTGGACCTGGCATCCGGAAGCACAGGATCTCTACCGGCAGATTGACCCCGAGCTGTGGGAGCTGGACTACCACAATCCCGTGGATTTCTTGCGCGATGTTCGCCAGCGCAAACTGGAAGAGGCCGCAGCTAACCCGACCTACCTGCAACGCTACGATGCGGTGATGAAGAGTCTCGACGCCTATATGGGCGCGACGAAGACCTGGTACACCCAACGGCATGGCGATGCCGCCGACGTGCAGATCGCGTACTTCTCGGCTGAGTTCGGGCTTCATGAGTCGCTGCCGATCTACTCCGGCGGTCTGGGCATTCTCTCCGGCGACCACGTGAAGGAAGCCTCAGATATGGGATTGCCCTTTGTGGCTGTCGGTTTCATCTATCCGCAAGGCTACTTCCGCCAGCGTCTTGACCCCAGCGGCTGGCAACAGGCCGAGTATAACAAGCTGAACTTTGCCGACGTTCCCGCTATTCCCGCGCTCGATCCCGACGGGCGCGAGGTCGTGGTCGAAGTCGAACTGCCCGGACGCACGATCTATGCCAAGGTCTACAAGTTCCAGGTGGGCCGGGTCAACCTGTACCTGATGGATACCGATATTCACCCTAACAGCCCGCAGGACCGGGAACTCTCGGCGCGGCTCTATGGCGGCGACCAGGAGATGCGCATCTCGCAGGAACTGGTGCTGGGCGTGGGCGGCGTGCGGGCGCTGCGCCGGCTCGGTTACAAGCCCACGGTGTGGCATATGAACGAGGGCCACTCCGCCTTCCTGGTGCTGGAACTCTGCCGCGAACTGGTGAGCCAGGGCATGCCCTTTGAAGAGGCCATCCAGCAGGTGAAAGCCCACAGCGTCTTTACCACCCACACCCCGGTGCCCGCCGGTAATGACGCCTTCCCGCTGCCGCTGATGGAGAAGTTCTTCTGGAGCTACTGGCCGCAGTTGAACCTGACCCGCGACGAGTTTATGGCCCTGGCGCTCCAGGAGCAGCAGTGGGGCCCGACCTTCGCGATGACGGCGCTGGCGCTGCGCTTCTCGGAGTATCACAACGGGGTGAGCAAGCTGCACGGGCACGTGGCGCGGGGGATGTGGCAGTGGCTCTACCCCGGCAAGAGCCAGGACGAGGTGCCGATCAGCGCCATTACCAACGGGGTGCATACCGCCACCTGGCTGGCCCCGGAACTGCGCGAGCTGTACGACGCCTATCTGGGCAAGAACTGGGAAGAGAACCTCGATGACCCCAAGATCTGGCGCAAGGTCTATCAGATCCCTGACGATGTGTTCTGGAACGTGCGCCAGAAGTTGAAGCGCCAGATGATCGCTTTCGCCCGACAGCGGCTACAGGCGCATTACCGCTTCGTCGGCCAGAGCGCGCCGATCTGGCCGGTGCTGGAAGAGCGCGTGCTGACCCTGGGCTTCGCGCGGCGCTTCGCCACCTACAAGCGCGCTACGCTGCTGTTCAAGGATCTGGAGCGGCTCAAGTACATCCTCAACCGGCCTGATAAGCCGATCCAGATCATCTTCGCCGGCAAGGCGCATCCTAAGGACGATCCGGGCAAGCACTTCATCCAGCAGGTGTATCAACTGTCCCGGCAGCCGGGCCTGGCGGGGCGCATCGTCTTCCTCGAAGAGTATGATATGGCGGTGGGCCGCGCGCTCACTCAGGGGGTGGACGTATGGCTGAACACGCCGCGCCGCCCCTATGAGGCCAGTGGCACGAGCGGAATGAAGGCCAGCCTCAATGGCGTCCCGAACTGCTCCGTCCTCGATGGCTGGTGGCCCGAAGCCTACAACGGCAAGAATGGCTGGGCCGTGGGCGAAGAACGCGACTATATCAGCCAGGACGAGCAGGACTGGAACGATGCCCAGGCGCTCTACAATGTGCTGGAGCACGAGATCGCCCCGCGCTTTTACGAGGGACGCGACGCCAATGGCGTGCCCACAGCCTGGGTGCAGATCTGCAAGGAGGCGATCGCCACTGTCGCGCCGACGTTCAGCCTGCGCCGCATGTTGACCGAGTATGTCGAGCAGTTCTATCTGCCGGCTGCGGGGTACGGCGTGCCGGTGAAATAACATGGCCCGACCCCTGAATGCGCGGCCCCTGGAAGCGATGCCCGCGCCGTCCGGCGCGGCATCGCTCGGGGCGATCTTTGCCCGCCTGCAGGCGCACTTCGGCTCTCTTACCGGCCCGGAAGCCGCGCGCCCCTGGTGGCCGATTTTTGGCGCCGACGCCCCCTTCGAGATGCTGGTCGGCGCGGTGCTCGTGCAACAGACGCGCTGGGAAACGGTCGAGGGAGCCATTCTGCGTCTGCTTGCGGCGGGCTTGCTCAGCCCACAGGCCGTTGCCGGAACTGTTGCCGAGACCCTGGCGGGGTTGATCCGCCCGGCGGCGTTTTATGGCCAGAAGGCGACAGGTCTGATCGCCATTGCCCGGCATATCGTCGCAGGTTATGGCGGCGACACCGCCCGTATGCTGGCGCGCCCCACGGCCCAGGTGCGCAATGAGTTGTTGCGGTTGCCCCGCATCGGCAGGGAAACCTGCGATGTGATCCTGCTCTACGCCGGCGGGCATCCGGTATTTGTCATTGACGCCTACACCCGGCGGCTGTTTGAACGGGTCGCGCCGGCGCTCAGTCCTGGCGCAGACGATGGCCCGGCGTCGTCGCTCTGGCAGCGGCCCTATGAACGCCTGCGCCACACCATCGAAACCGAGTTGCCCCATCACAACCCCGCTGCACTCTACGCCGAGTACCACGCACAGATCAACGAGGTGTGCGTCCGCTACTGCCTGGCGCGGCCGCGCTGCGACGGGCCGCCCGCGCGCCGCGTCTACAGCCGCCAGGAGGGCCGCGAGAGCTACCTCGGTCGCCAGGATGGCTGCCCGCTCCGCCCAGTGTGCGCCTGGTATCGCCAGTTGCAATGAGGAGCGACTATGGCCCAACCTGGCGTCGCGCCAGCCAGCGAATCCGTCGGCAACCTGGCCGAGGTGCTGGCCGTGTTTCTTCGGCTGGGCCTGACGTCATTCGGCGGGCCGGTGGCCCACCTGGGCTACTTCCGGGAGGAGATTGTCGCCCGGCGCGGCTGGGTGGATGAGGCGACCTACGCCGACATGGTGGCGCTGAGCCAGTTTTTGCCCGGACCGGCGAGTAGCCAGGTGGCCATCGCATTGGGAACCGCGCGCGCCGGCCTGGTCGGTGGCGTGGCGGCCTGGCTGGGCTTCGCGTTACCCTCGGCGCTAGCCATGACCCTCTTCGGCCTGGGGTTGAACGCGTTCGGCGCTCATATCGGCGCCGGCTGGCTCCACGGGTTGAAAGTGGTCGCAGTAGCTGTAGTTGCCCAGGCGGTCTGGGGCATGGCTGTGCGTCTGACCCCTGATCGGCCGCGGGCGACGATTGCCCTGGCGGCGGCGGTGTTGCTCCTGCTCTGGCCAACCGGCCTGGGACAGATGCTGGTGATCCTTGCGGGTGGCATGGTAGGCTGGCGCCTGCTGAGCAGGTCGGTTGTCGGCGGGGCGACCGGCGTGCGCATAGCAGTGCCACGGACGCTGGCCTGGAGCAGTGCGGCGGCGCTGCCGCTCTGTCTGCTGGGGCTGCCGCTGCTGGCCACTGTCACGGGAAGTCAGGCCGTGGCGATGTTCGCGGCCTTTTTCCGTGCCGGGTCGCTTATTTTTGGCGGGGGCCACGTGGTGCTGCCGCTGCTGGAACGCTTCGTGGTCGCGCCGGGCTGGGTCAGCACCGAGCAGTTTGTGGCCGGCTACGGCGCCGCCCAGGCCGTTCCGGGCCCGTTGCTCACCTTCGCGGCCTTTCTCGGCGCCATAAGCGCCGTGCCTCCCAATGGCTGGAGCGGGGCGGCGCTGGCGCTCGTGGCGATCTTCGCGCCGTCCTTTCTCTTCCTCTGGGCGACGCTGCCGTTGTGGGGCCGGTTACGGCAGAACCCGGCGGTCCAGGCGGCCATGCAGGGGGTCAACGCGGCGGTAGTTGGTCTCTTACTCGCCGCGCTCTATGATCCGGTGATTACCAGCGCCATCCGCCAGCCGCAGGATGTGGCCCTGGCCCTGGCAGCCTTTGGATTGCTCCAGGTCTGGAAGGCGCCTTCGTGGCTGGTGGTGGCGCTGACGGCCCTGGGCGCATCCTTCCTGGCCTGAAATGTGGTTTCGGGAGGCTGTGAGACGGGCCGGCAGGGACGACCGTCCAGTCGTCCCTGCCGGTCCTGACGGTGCGGCCAGGAGGCCCTATCTCCCGGCAAGCCTTCAGGCGGCTTCCAGAAACGTTCGCAAGATCTGCTTGCCGTGCTCGGTGAGAATGGACTCGGGGTGAAATTGCACGCCCTGGATGGGATAGGCGCGGTGCCGGAGACCCATGATCAGCCCATCGTCAGTCCAGGCGGTGACTTCTAATTCAGCCGGCAGATCATCGCGGCGCACGATCAGGGAGTGGTAGCGCGTGGCAATGAAGGGATCGGGCAACCCGGCGAAGACGCCGACGCCGCAGTGGTGTATGGCCGACAGTTTGCCGTGCATCACCCTGGGCGCCCGTACCACGGCGCCTCCGAAGGCTGCGCCAATGGCCTGGTGTCCGAGACAGACGCCGAGAGTGGGGATGTGGGGACCGAGTTCGCGGATCAGAGCGATGCTGATGCCCGCCTCGGCTGGCGTGCACGGCCCCGGGCTGATCACGATGCGCTCAGGCCGCAGCGCCGCGGCGTCGGCCACGCTAAGCGCGTCGTTGCGGCGCACATCCACGCTCGCCCCCAGCTCGCTGAGGTACTGAAACAGATTGTAGGTGAACGAGTCGTAGTTATCAATCAACAAGACACGCATCGGCGCTTCCTTCACGCTGGCCTGGAGGTTGCCAGGCGCTGTGTCGCTCTTGCCGGTGGACGGCGCCGGGCGCCGCCGGCGCCCCCTGCGTTTTCCATTCACTGCCATGATACTCGATCACGCCCGTAAAAATGCGCCCAGCGTGCCGTAGAAGGGACCGGGCTGTTCGGCCATGGGCACGTGCCCGCACCGGTCGAAGAGCACCAGGCCCGAGCGTGGCAGCGCGCTGGCGAGCGCCCGCGCCGAGTCGGGCGGGAAGATGCGATCCTCGCGTCCGCCGATGATCAGCGTGGGCGCGACGACGGCGCGCGAGGCGCCGATCACCGTGGGGTCGCCGGTGGTGGTTGCCGCTTCCAGGCCCACCCGCACGTGCATCGCCACCAGGTCGGCCGCGCCGACTGCCAGCGCAGGGTAGGGCACCTCTCTGACATCGTGCACAACCTGCCCCGCCAGAATATGCGGCACGGGCGGAATGACCGATACGGCCTGGGCCAGCGGGCGCACCGCGGTCTGCCAGATCCCCCACAGATCCAGCCAGGGCGCCCACAGCATGGAGTTGAGGATCAACTGCACGTGCAGGCAGCTCATCAATTTGGCTTCAACTGCGCTACGGGGCAGGCCGAAGCTGGTCAGCGCCAGACGATTGACCAGCTTGGGACGGGCGCTGGCGACCAGCAGCGCCACCGCCGCGCCGAGCGAATGCCCCCCCAGGGCGATGTCAGAGAGTTCCAGGGCCTCAATCAGTTCGAGGGTCGCCACGGTAAGCGTGCCCAGCCGCGCGGGCATCGCAGGCGGTGGAGACTCGCCAAAACCCGGCAGATCGATAGCGATCACATCGTACTCATCGCGCAGGGTTGCGAAAGCTCCGAGCCAGTGTCGTGATGAGCCGCCCCAGCCGTGGATCAGCACTATCGGTGGGCCGCTTCCGGCGCGACGGTAGGCCAGACGGCCAGAAGGAAGACGAACGAAGGAGGGGGCAGGCAGGGACATAGGAACCCCTTTCCAGGTCCGTGACTGAGAATGGCGACGCGGCCCAACTCTCTGCGCGGTGCATGTGTTTCTGTCGGGGGACGCAAGACTTCTCTTTCGAAGGCGCTCACCAGCACAAGGCCACACTGCATCAGACGTTTATTGCTGAGCGTCTGGAGGACGATTGTTTTGCATCCATGATGGGAACATGAGTTACAGGGAACTGGCGGTAGCCCAACCCGGAGGGTTGCGCACGGGGGCAACCTGGTTTCCTCCCTTGTCCCCGGCCTACCCGGTCGCCGCCAGAAAGGCGTCAACCTCGGCGCGGCGGGGCGGATCGGCGCCCGGACGGGTGCAGGTGAGGGCGGCAACAGCCGCGGCGAAACGCAGGGCCGCTGTGAGTTCCGCCGCTGGCAGCGCCGCCAGAGCTTCGCGCGAGAGAGCTGCGCGTTCGGCCAGGGCCGCGAGCAATCCTGCGCTGAAGCTGTCGCCCGCGCCCACGGTATCGGCCACCGCCACCGCGAAGCCAGGAACGTGCAGGGTTTCAACCTGACCGTCGCGTCGCCGCAGGGCGGTCACCCCGGCGCTTCCGCGGGTGAGCGCCACCAGCGCCGGGCCGGCATCGAGCTGGGCCGCGGCGAGGTGCAGTGGATCGGCGGCAGGGGCGAACCAGGCGCAATCGGCGGCGCTGAGTTTCAGCAGATCACACGCGGCGATGGCGCGGGTCAGCGTGGCGCGATAGGCCGCCGGGTCGTCAATCAGGCCCGGGCGCGCATTGATGTCGAGCGAAACCAGCGCCCGGCCACGCAGGCCCTCGGCAGCCGCCAGCGCCGCTGCGGGCGTGGCGCCGCGCAACAGGCTGATGCCGCCGAAGTGCAGGCTCGCGGTCCGCTCAAATAGAGTCGGAGGCAGGTCCGCTGGCGTCAGCAGCGTATCGGCGGCCCCCGCACCATAGAAGGTGAAGACCGGCTCGCCGTCTTCGTGGGCCACGAAGGCCAGGGTGGTGGGTGCAGGCGCGTCGGTGAGCCACGTGTCGTCAATACCCTCGGCGCGCACCGCGCGACGCAGGCGCCGGCCAAACAGATCGGCGCCGAGTTTGCCCACAAATGCGGTAGGTTGGCCCAGACGCGCCAATCCCACCGCCACGTTGAACGGCCCGCCGCCGGGATGCAACGTAAAGCCCCTCAGTTCCCCGTCCGTCTCCAGCGGCAGAAAGTCGATCAGGATCTCACCCAGGCAGACCAGGAGATTGCGCATGTCTGGCTCCAGACGCTACAATTGAGAGCGGGCGCGGAGGGTCGAAGCCTCTCCTCCCCTCAGGTGGGGTTCGGAAGGGCGCGACCGTCCCGCGTCTTTTCCTCTAGCACAGGGCTACGGAGAAACCTGGTTTCCCCGTAGCCTCTCGACCGGCTCTCGCTCGCGAGCAATCCTATGAACGAAAACGCACCAGTCTTGATTGACCGGATCAGCGTCCATCCGAGCGCGTATGTCTTTCCCAACACCTTTCTGGCCGGGACGATCACCATCGGCCCGGAGAGCAGCGTCTGGCCGATGAGCGTGCTTCGCGCCGACACCGTGCCCATCCAGATCGGCGCCTGTTCAAATGTACAGGATGGTTGTATTATCCACGGTGATCCGGGGTTTCCGGTCATTATTGGCGACTACGTGACCCTCGGCCATGGAGCGATTGTGCATGGCGCGATTATCGAGGACGAGGTGTTGATCGGCATTGGCGCCGTGGTGTTGAACGGCGCGCGGATAGGCCGCGGCTCGATTGTGGGCGCGCGCGCTCTGGTAACCGAAGGCATGCAGGTGCCGCCGGGATCGCTGGTGCTGGGCGTGCCGGGAAGCATCCGGCCCCTCAGCGCCGAACAGGCGGCGCGGATCCGCGGGCCTGCTGAACGCTATGTCGAGCGTAAAGAATTGTACCGCCGCCGGGAAGGGTAAGGTACACGCGAAATCCCGGCGCCCCGATGTGCTGATTTGCTCCACCGTCCCACCTGACCGGTCTGTAGAGGTGCAGAGGTGTGGAGGCATGAACGTACGTGTTCAGATTTACCTTAGAGCATGCAGAGGATGAGCTTTTTGCGCGCCTTTGCGCTCCTCCGCGCCCTTTGCGGTGCAAATGCGTTCGGTAATTATGAACGCTATCCTGTGAAGGTGAAAGAACAGCTCTACACCTCCACACCTCTACAGCTCCACTGCGATCTTTGTGGTGGATTGGTACGGCCGCGCTGATGATGGACATCCAACTCAAAGCGCTCACTCCTTCAGTCGCCGCGCTGATCGCCGATCTGGCCGCACTGCCCGCCCCGGCTGACGCGGTGAACATGTACGCCAGCGACGGGCCGCCAGGGAACGGCGCGCGCCGGCGCAATCTGGCCCTGGCGCTGGAGACGGCGCTCGCGCGCCGGCCCGACCTGCTGCTGGTCGGCGAAGCGCCGGGCTACAACGGCGCCCGGCGCACCGGGGTGCCGTTCACCAGCGAGCGCCTGCTGCTGGAGGGACGCTGGCCGCCGGGCCGCCTCGAAGCCGGTCTGGGCCTGGCGCTGGCGGGCGATGATGGGCGCATCAGCGCCGAACCGACGGCGACCATTGTCTGCCGCGAGCTGGCGGCCCTCGGTCTCGCCGCGGCAGGCTGGAACGCCTATCCTCTGCACCCGCACCGTCCCGGCATTGAGCGGAGCAACCGCCCGCCGCGGGCGAGCGAGGTCGCCCTGGGCTTGCCATTCCTGGCTCGTTTCTGCGCCCTGTACTCCGGAGTGCCGATCGTGGCCCTGGGCCGCGTCGCGGCGGAGGCGCTGACAATCCTCGGCGTGCCGCACCGCCGGCTGCGGCACCCTGCCCAGGGCGGCGCGCGGCAGTTCGCCGCCGGGCTGAGAGCGGCGTATAAAGAGGTAGCACCCCGATGCTCCGTACCATCATCGCCACCCGCTATGTGACGCCGCTGCGTGAGGGCGGCTCGTTGCCCGCCCTGGTCGAAGCGGACGACGACGGGTTGTATGTGCTCAAGTTTCGCGGCGCGGGCCAGGGTCCCAAGGCCCTGATCGCCGAATTGCTCGCCGGTGAGCTGGGCCGCGCCCTCGGCCTGCCGGTGCCCGAAATCGTTCTGGCGCACCTCGATCCGACCCTGGGACACAACGAACCCGATAGCGAGATCCAGGATCTCGTCAGGGCCAGTGGAGGGCTGAACCTGGCAATGGATTTTCTGCCCGGCGCCCTGGCCTTCGACGCGCTCAATGCCGCCAGTGTCGCGCCCGATCTGGCAGCGCGCATCGTCTGGTTCGATGCGTTTGTTACCAATGTGGATCGAACGCCTCTGAATACCAATATGCTCCTCTGGCACCGGCAACTCTACTTGATAGATCACGGTGCGACGTTGATCGTTCACCATACCTGGGAAGACTGGCGCCACCGGGCGAGGAGTCGCTTCACGGCGATCAAGAATCACGTGCTGCTTCCCGTGGCGGGCGATCTGCGCGCCGCCGATGCCGCGCTGGCTCCTCGAATCACCCCCGCCCTGGTGGAGCGTCTGGTAGCGGCGGTGCCTGATGCCTGGCTGGCGGGTGACGGCCCCTTCGAGAGCCTGGAAGAGCACCGGGCGGCCTATGTGGAATACCTGCTGACGCGAGTGTCCGCGCCGCGGTTGTTTGTCGAGGAGGCAATCCATGCCCGCGACCAGCGTCTTTGAGTACGCCCTGATGCGCGTGGTGCCTCGCATCGAGCGCGGCGAATACGTTAACGTCGGCGTGGTGCTCCTCTGCCGGCAGCATGGCTTCCTCGAAGCGCGCCTGCGCCTTGACCCGGCCCGCCTCCGCACGCTCGATCCGACCCTGGATCTGGAACTGCTGGAGGTGCAACTGGCGCACATTCCGATAATCTGCGCCGGGGGCCTTGCCGCCGGTCCCATCGGCGCTTTGCCCCACTACGAGCGCTTCCGCTGGCTTACCGCCCCCCGCAGTACCGTGATTCAGCCTTCACCGGTTCACACCGGTCTCTGTACCGATCCGCGCGTGGCCCTCGAACGGATCTTTGTACGCAGTGTCGGTGAAGGAGGCGCTTGATGCGCGGGCTTCGCCGAGGGCGCAGATGCCATGCAATGCCCTGCTGGCCGAGATGATGTTTGTGTGTAACCGAAAACGTGCTTGCTACGGAGAGTGCGCAGGGTTTCACCCTGGCGTTTCTCCCCGTCCTCGGCGGCAACTTTGCACGAACGCCCTGCCCACATAAATAACGGTTGACACTCCTGAGGTCTACGAGTATACTTCCTCGCGTTCGAGCACCTGTGAAACCCTTCTACGTAACGTCGGACCGATACCCCCTTGCCGCCTGGGAGGATCTGGCAGGTCCCGCGTCTCCCAGGAAAATACTCTGTCCTGCTCGTGCAGTCACAGGGGGTCCAGCATTTCCTAAGGCCTGGGAATGGACGGCAGTCATCCACGTCAACGGCGTAGCGGATCGCCCGCAATCGTGGCCAGTTCCACCGGTCTTATGCGCGCCGGCTGAAACGCCTGAGCGCCAGACGGTTGTTGTTCCCGGTGGGGCCTGGCCCACCGGGTTTTTGTTCATCTGGTCCGTGAGGTAAGGTGGCGCTGCCGCGAGGGTTATACGATTTTGGAATTTAGATTTTGGATTTTGGATTGCAAAATATGGCGTCCCGATGAGACCTGGCGACGGTAGGCATGCAGTCCGGGCAATAGGCGTTGGTGTCAGGACGGCCAGCGCCTCGCGTGTCTGACGCATCCGCTGCGGGCGATGGCCAGGACAGTCGCAGGCGTAGAGGGAGCGGAACATGACCACGGTTCCAACGACCAGTGTAGAGACCATTCGCCACCTGATCGCTTCCCAACGGTGGGCCAAGGTGCGCGCGGCGCTGCAGGTCTGGCCCGAATAGGGGGAGGGTGAGGAGTGACGCCTCAACACGCTTATCTCAAGCACACTATTTCTGGAGAAGGGCATGGCTGCAACTCGCAGGGTTTTTACTCCTATCCCATCTCCCCGACCCCGTATCACGGGCGCTGACCTCGCGATCCTGCTGATCATCGCCAGTCTGCTTGCCCTGGCAGTGTGGCTGGCGCGGACCGCTCCCGCCGCGGTGCGCGGCCCGGAGATCAGCCTGTCGCCCACTGCGCTGCCCTACTACGCGATGCTTTCGGTGGGGCGCATGGCCGCGGCCTATACCCTCTCGCTGCTCTTTACGCTGTCCTACGGCTACATTGCCGCGTACAATCCCCGGGCCGAACGCTGGATGCTGCCGCTGCTCGATGTGCTGCAGAGCGTGCCCATTCTTTCCTTTCTTCCGGTCGTGCTGCTCAGCCTCAGCGCCGTGCTGCCCGAACGGGTCGCTGTGGAGCTTGCGGCGATTGTGCTGATCTTCACCAGCCAGGCCTGGAACATGACCTTTGCCTGGTACCAGTCTCTCACCACCGTGCCCGGCGAACTGCGCGAAGCCAGCGCGATTTTTCGCTTTTCCCCCTGGCGCCGCTTTACCACCACCGAACTGCCCTTCGGCGCCCTGAGCCTGATCTGGAACAGTATGATGAGCTGGGCTGGCGGGTGGTTCTTCCTCATGGCCGCCGAGATCTTTACCCTGGGCGACCGCGACTTTCGCCTGGCCGGCCTGGGGGCCTATCTGCAAACCGCTGCCGATGCCGGCGACATCGCCGCCATTGGCTGGGGCCTGCTGACCCTGGTGGTAGTGATCGTGGCGCTCGACCAACTGGTCTGGCGGCCGTTGCTGGCCTGGGCCGACCGCTTCAAGCTCGAGCAGGTGGAGAGCGATGAGCCGACCTATTCGTGGTTCTACGAACTGCTGCAGCGGGCGGCCTTCCCGCAACTGATCGGGCGCCTGTGGGAGCCGGTCAATGCCGCCCTCGACCGCACGCTGAGCCGCAATCCCGCGCCTGTAAGCACCGCCAACCCCGCCGCCCCGAAACGCTCGCTCCTCACCTGGCTGCTCATCGCAGTTGTCCTGGCGCTGGCGCTGGGCGGCGCGTTCCTGGGCGGGCGGCTGCTGCTCCAGGTGCCGCCTGCCCAGTGGCTCAGCATTGTCCTGGGAGTCGGCGCAACCATGCTGCGCGTGTCGGCTGCCCTGATCATTGCCTTGCTCTGGACGGTGCCGGTCGGCGTGTACATCGGCACCCATCCACGGGCAGCGGCGGTGTTGCAGCCGCTGGTGCAGATTATCGCTTCGATCCCCGCCACGGCCCTCTTCCCGGTGCTGGTGCTGGCTCTGCTCGCCGCTCCCGGCGGGCTGAACCTGGCCGCGGTGCTGCTGATGCTCCTCGGTACCCAGTGGTACCTGCTTTTCAACGTCATCGCCGGCGCCGCCGCTCTGCCCCTGGATCTGCGCTACACCAGCGACCTGCTGCAACTCTCGGGCTGGATGCGCTGGCGCGTCCTGATCCTGCCCGCCCTCTTTCCGTACCTGATCACCGGCATGATCACCGCCAGCGGCGGCGCCTGGAACGCCAGCATCGTCGCCGAGTACGTGGTGTTCGGCGGCGAGACCTACACGACCCTGGGGGTGGGCTCGCAGATCACCTCCGCCACTGCCACTGGCGACTACCCGGGCCTGCTGGCGGCCACCCTGGCTATGGTACTGACTGTAGTAGCCATCAACCGCCTGGTCTGGCGACGACTCTACCGGCTGGCCGAGACGACCTATCGCATGGATTGACGTACAAGGAGCGAGGAATGACCGCCTCTCGAAACCCGGCGCTGGTTGAAGTGCGTGGCGTGGCCCAGCGCTACGGGCGCGGCGACAAACGCTTTACCGCTGTGGAAAACATTAACCTGAGCATCCGCGAAGGCGAGTTCGTGGCCCTCCTCGGTCCCTCGGGCTGTGGCAAGAGCACCCTGCTGCGGATCATCACCGGCTTGAACGAGCCAAGCGAGGGTACGGTTCTCTACCGTGGCCAGCCCCTCCGCGGGGTTAACCCCAGAGCTACCATCGTCTTCCAGACCTTCGCCCTGTTCCCCTGGCTGACGGTCGAAGAAAACGTGGCTGTGGCCCTGCAGGCGCGCGGCGTGGCCCCCGAACCGGCCCGCGCCCGCGCCATCGAATTGATCGATCTGGTCGGTCTCGACGGCTTCGAGCAAGCCTATCCGCGCGAGCTGTCCGGCGGCATGCGCCAGAAAGTCGGCATCGCTCGCGCCCTCGCCGTGGACCCGGAACTGCTCTGTCTCGACGAGCCGTTCAGCGCCCTCGATGTGTTGAGCGCCGAGACCCTGCGCGGCGAGGTGCTGGAACTGTGGACCGGCGGCCAGTTGCAGATCCGCGCAGTACTGATGGTCAGCCACAACATCGAAGAAGCGGTCTTTATGGCCGACCGGATCGTGGTGATGGACAAGGGGCCGGGCCGTATCGTGGCCGAGGTGACGGTGAATATGCCCCATCCCCGCGACCGCAAATCCGACGCCTTTGTCGCCCTGGTCAACCGCGTCTATGCCCTGCTGATGGGCCAGACCCAGCCGGAAGAGGTCGAGTTCGGCACCGAGCCGGGACAGGCCGGCAAGACCCGCGCGCTGCCTATGGCCACGGTGACGGCGCTGGCCGGCCTGCTCGAGCACACCAACGCCACCCCCTACGAGCGCGACGAAATCGCCCAGTTGCGCGAGGATCTGGGCCTGGATCTCGACCATCTGCTGCCGCTGGTGGAAGCAGCCGAATTGCTGGGCTTCGCGCGGGTCGAGGGCGGGGCGCTCATCCTCACGCCGCTGGGTGAGGCCTTCGCCGAGGCCAGCATCCTGGCGCGCAAAGAGATCTTCGCCACGCGCCTGCGGCGCCTGCCCTTCTTCCGCTGGATGCTGCGCATGCTCCAGGCCGCGGGCGACCAGGCGCTGCGCTGGGAGGTGCTGCTTACCGCCCTGGAGCGCGACTTCCCGCCCGAAGAGGCCGAACGGCAACTGGACATCGCCAGCGAGTGGGGGCGCTACGCCGAACTTTTTGCCTACGACGACACCGAGGGGGTCTTCTTCCTGGAGGGTCGCGAGGCGGCGACACCGGCTGCTGCGGGGGAGCGGTAGGTGGTTGTGTGGAGGTGTGGACGTGTGGAGGTGTGGAGAAACGGCAAAGCCGGATGCGCCTGACGATCCGGGTTTCACCTCCACAGCTCTACATCTCTACACCTCCACAAGCTGAAGCGCCCCGATCCGCAACACGCTTTAACCATGGATCTCCACCGGAGCTATGCGCCGTCCCCAGCGGCCCGGCTGCGGCTCGAAGCGCCCCGGAAGCGCGGCCCCGCACTGCTTGCAGCGGCCCTGCCGGTCGAGGTTCCAGCGGCCAGGACGGTACCAGTCGCGCTCGATGAGCAGCGCGCCACACGTGGCGCAGTACGTCGCTTCTCCGGCGGGATTGCGGACGTTCCCGGTGTAGACGTAGCGCAACCCCGCGGCCAGGGCCTGTTCACGCGCCCGGATCAGCGTGGCCGCGGGGGTGGGCGGCACATCGCGCATGCGGTAGTCGGGATGGAATGCGCTGAAGTGCAGCGGCACATCCGGCCCCAGGTTCTCGACAAACCACTCGCACAGCCGGGCCACCTGATCGGGAGCGTCATTATAGCCAGGGATAAGCAAATTGGTTACTTCAAGCCAGACCGCGGTCTCATGACGGATGTAGCGCAGCGTATCGAGGACCGGCGCCAGGTGAGCCAGGCAGATCTTGCGGTAGAAGTCTTCGTCAAAGGCCTTGAGATCAATGTTGGCGGCGTCCATGGAGGCGAAGAACGCTTCGCGGGCCGCGGGACTGATGTAGCCGGCCGACACCGCCACCGTGCGCAGGCCGCGGGCGCGGGCCGCTTCAGCGCAATCAATGGCGTACTCGGCGAAAATCACCGGGTCATTGTAGGTGAAGGCCACGCTGTGGCACCCGGCGGCCACCGCGGCATCGGCCACGGCTCCAGGAGAGGCCCGGGCGCTGAGCCAATCCGGCGAGCGGGCCTTCGAGATGTTCCAGTTCTGGCAGAAGCGGCAACCCAGGTTGCAGCCGACAGTGCCAAACGAGAGCACGGCGGTGCCGGGGTAAAAATGATAGAGCGGCTTCTTCTCGATCGGGTCAACACAGAACCCCGAGGCGCGCCCGTAGCTCGTGAGGGCGATGCCACCATTGCGGGCCTGGCGCACGAAGCAAAAGCCCCGCTGCCCCTCCCGCAGGGCGCAGCCCCGAGGGCACAGGTCGCACCGCACGCGCCCATCGTCCAGGCGATGCCACCACTCGCCGACAATCACGCCTGGCTCAAGAAACGTTCGTTCCGGCATCGTATGGCCCCTCACGCCTGGGAAACCGTTCTTCTTTACCACTCAGGCGCGGCCAGTTCGCGCAACTGGCGGGCGAAGTCGGCCACCCTGGGCTGCGCCAGGCGCGCGAAGTCGGCGTAGGCCATCCCGATCGTCTCAGTATGCGTGCCGGCCTGGAAGATGATGCGCTCCTGGGCCGTCAGTTCTGGAGCGACGTAGACCGGAACGCCATACAGGTTCCCGAAGGGCGGCATCGCGCCAACCTGACAATCGGGGAAGATCTGGGCAAGCTCCCGTTCCTCGGCCAGACGCAGATCATAGACCCCCAGCGCTGCGCTGAGCAACTCCATATCAACATGGTGCGTCGCGGGCAACACCAACATGATCGGCGACTCGTTAGCCATCACAATGACCACCTTGGCCATCATGAACTCGGGCAGGTGCTCGCTGGCGGCGACCTCCCGGGCGGTGAAGGCCAGCGGGTGCTGCTGGAGCACAAAATCAACCTGCTGGTCGCGCAAATACGCGGTAAGCTTATCGAGGCATGCCATGACGCCACCTCCAGTGCTACAGGCGCGGGTACGCACTATCACTACCGGCCCTGGGCCGGAGCACAACCAGCACACGGCACAACGCGGGGCGGGCATGGAAGAAACACAACATCGCGGGAAGCAGCGCCGCGGCCCGCGTAGCATAAGTATACGTTCCCGAGCCGCGTTTGTGCGCGAAGAAGACTTCACGCCGAGAGAAGGTCGGGCTACGCTTGCCGCAGGGGGAACGGAGTTAGGGCAACCCCTGCGTGGCGACAGGGCCCTTCCTGAGCAACCCTTGTTTCTCCCACAAACGGAGAAGGCGCGGGAGAGCGAAGCTCTCCCACATCAGGACTTTGCCATCACTTCTTGAGCGGCTGCCCGGTGTAGGGGTCATACTGCCACTCGCCGGTCGGATCGATGCTGGTCTGCTGGGAGGCAGGCGCGTTCGCGGGCCCCTGCGTGCCTTCCAGGGGCATGATGATCCACAGAATGACGTAGATGAGCGGGCTGAGGCCGCTCAGCACCGCCAGTACAAACACCAGCCGGACGATGGTGGCGTCAATGCCGAAGTAGCGGGCCAGGCCGCCGCATACGCCGCCGAGGATGCGATCGCTCTTGCTGCGCGCCAGTCGATTCGCCATAGAGGTTCTCCTTCTGGTCTATGGGCCGCGTCTGGCGGCCCTGGTTGTTTTCCTGCCCATAAGACGACCGACGCACGGGATTGTTGCGGGATGCCCGCCGCAGCTTTCACAGGAGTCCCACGCCGTCTTCACATCCGGTTCACAGGCGCCGGCTAGACTGAGGGCGTCGGTCCGCCTGGACGGACGACCCGCGCGCGAAGTCAGCGCGCGGCAGGAGAATATGTACAGGAGGTCAAGGTCTATGCGAGGTATGCTACGCTCGGCGCTCACCCGTCTCGGTCTCATCACGGTCCTGGCCCTCACCCTTCTCGTGGCCATTCCCTTTGTCGTTCAGGCTGCGCCCGCGCCGACCGGCTCCCCGGTCGCGGCGCAGCAGGAGTTCTCCCGCCGCGGCGGCGGGCTGGCTGCGGCGCTGATCCGCGCCACCAGCGATCTGACCGGCCTGACCGGCGAGCAAGTACTCAGCGAACTGCGCGCCGGTAAGAGCCTGGCCCAGATCGCCGCCGCCAACGGCAGCAGCGGCGACGCCGTGGTCCAGGCGGTTGTGACGAAGGTCAAAGAGCGCCTGGATCGCCTGGTGGCCGAGGGGCGCCTGACCCGGCAGCAGGCTGACCAGCGTCTGGCCAGCGTGACCGCTCAGGCGACTGAGATGGTTAACGACACGACACTGGGCCAGAAGATTGACACCCGCATCGGGAACCGCCAGGAGCGGGCAGTTATGGCGGCTCTGGTGCAAGCCGCCAGTGAGGCGACCAGGCTGAGCGTGAGCGACATCGTCGCGCGTCTACGCAATGGCGAGAGCCTGGAGCAGATCGTGCGCTCGGCCGGCGGTGATCCGGCAGCGGTGATCAATGCCGCCACGGCAGCCTTTCGCGCTGCCGCCGAGAGCGCGATGACCGCCACACGCCAGGCCCCCTGAGAAGGATGTCCTGGGAGGACGAAGCCCTCCCGGACCCTCCTGCGGAACGCGGGGAACCCGCGGGTTCTCCGTGTTCATAGGTTATGACCCTGAAGGGCCTGGCCCTGCCGGAGCAGGGGCGCGGGAAACCGGGCGTCCCTGTTTTCACGTTGACACATACATTTACAGCCTCTAGCATTTCATGCCATCAAAGAGACATGAAACCAGAAAATGTGTTACAATACCGTCAGTGTTCTGACCAGCAGATGAGGAACCGCGATGGCCAGCGTGGAGCCGCCCGCACCCGCGACCCCCGACGGCGCGAATGCGGGGTCCGAGCCCTCGGTGCGCTTGCGACGCGAGGCGTTTCTGGAGGCGCTTGACGGACTGTGGGCCAGCCCGGATTTGCCCGCCCTGCATGCGGCGCTGGGCGCCCTGTGCGCAGATGTGGCGCCCGGAGGCTGTCTGCGAGCCGCCGACCATGAGGAGGCGGTGGTCTTTCCCGAAGCCTTGCTCCGCTCCGAGCTGGCGCAGATCGGCGCGGCCCTGACCCTGGAACGCGCCCGTTACTACGCCGCACGGCTATGCAAGGCGGCCCGCGGCGCGCGCATGGCGGCAATCAATGAAATTGACCTGAACCGCTGGAAGTCATACGGCGATATTTTCACCGATAGTCTCTGGCTCATTGAACGCCGCGATGGCAGCGGCGTGCACCGCGCGGATTACTGGGGCAATTTCGTTCCACAGATTCCCAACCAGTTGATGCGTCGCTACACGCGCCGTGGGGAGTGGGTGCTTGACCCGTTCGTCGGCGCCGGCACCACCCTGATCGAGGGGCAGCGCCTTGGGCGGCACGTGCTGGGGGTCGAGTTGCAGCCTGCCCTGGTCGAACGGGCGCGCAGGCTGGTGGCCGCCGAGCCGAACCCCTTCGCGGTGGCGCTGCCGGTTATTCCGGGCGACAGCGCTACGCTCGATTTTCGCGCCCTGCTGGCCGAGCACGGGGCCGCCTCCGCCCAGCTTGCCATTCTGCATCCGCCCTATCACGATATTATCCGCTTCAGCGAGGATCCGCGCGATCTCTCCAACGCTCCTTCCCTCGATATCTTCCTGAGCCTGCTGGGGCGAGTGGTGGAGGGGGTTGCCGCCGCGCTTGACCGGGGGCGCTACCTGGCGCTGGTGATCGGCGACAAGTACGCTCGCGGCGAATGGGTGCCCCTGGGCTTCCTGGCGATGCAGGCCGTGCAGCAGCGCGGCTTCGCTCTTAAGAGCATCGTGGTCAAGGACATCCACGGCACTGCAGGCAAGCGGGCGCAGCAGGAGCTGTGGCGTTACCGCGCCCTTGTCGGCGGCTTCTACGTCTTTCGCCACGAGTATGTGTTCGTGTTTCGCAAGCGCTAGGGCCGAAGGATTGGCTGCACCAATCCTTCGGCCCTGCCGCGCGACACGTCCTGGGTCGGGACCAGACGGTTTCTTCCGATATTGGCGCAGCCAATCCTTCGGCCCTGCCGCGCGACGGCGCCCTCAGGTCCCATCAGGCGTCCGCATCGGGGAAGGCGGCGCTGACCAGGGCGGGCAGCAGTTCGCCGGAACGGGCGTGGACGTACATGCGGCGCTCCTCGACGGCGCTGGTCACATCGAGGTTGATCACCGCCACCGTCGCGCCGCTGGCGTAGGCCGCGCGCGGCAGCGAGGCGGCCGGCTCCACCAGCCCTGAGGTGCCAATCGAGAGAAACAGGTCGCAGGTGGTGGCGGCGCGCCATGCCTGCTCCAGGGCCTCCGGCGGCAACATTTCCCCGAACCAGACCACGTCGGGACGGAGGGGCGCGCCGCAGGCCGGGCACGGCGGCGGCGGATCGGCCACCTCGGGCCAGGTGGTGTAGACCGTGCCATCCCTCGAACAACGCACCCGTAGCAGGTTGCCGTGCAGTTCGATCACCGATGCGCTCCCCGCCCGCTGGTGCAGCCCGTCAACGTTCTGGGTGATCAGGGTGAAGCGCGGCGCCAACCGCTCCAGCCGCGCCAGGGCCAGGTGTCCGGGGTTCGGGGCCGCCGCGCTGACCAGTTGCCGCCGCCAGGCATACCATTCCCAGACCAGGCGCGGGTTGCGGCGAAAGGCCTCGGGCGTCGCCAGTTCCTCGGGGTTATAGCGCGCCCAGAGGCCGGTCCGCGCGTCGCGGAAGGTGGGGATGCCGCTCTCGGCGCTCACCCCTGCCCCGGTGAGCGCCACAACGTACCGCGCCTGACGCAGCGCCGCGACCAGTTCCGGGGGAAGAGCATCAGCAGTCGTCATGGCATGGCTCCCGGCTCGCCCAACTCTGTCAGAATCTCTTCTACTCAGAATGCCACATCATCCAGTTCAACTCTGACTATCTCCCACACCACATCCAGGCTGACTCCAAAATAGTGATGGATGAGCCTGTCCCGAACTCGGGCCTTGCTTTTCCAGGGAATGGATGGGCGCTTCTCGCGAACCTCAACCGATACGCTCTTCGTCGCTTCACCGATGATTTCCACGTTGCGCACTACTGTGTCTATGACGGCTTAAACACCAGTTCAAACCGGCGGGTGTAGGCATCGAGGAAGTGCACGTGCCAGATGCCACAGGTGGGGGCGGGGTTGCCGCCGCTGTACACGTGCCGGCTGAGGTCAATCTTGTCGTTGCTCAGTTCCAGCAGCGCGGCGCGAATCGGCGAGCCGTGCGTGACGATCCCGATGCGCGCATAGGGCGAGTCTTCGGCGGCGCTGAGCAACTCGCGGACGCGCTGGCGCACCTGCGCAAAGGATTCGCCCGGCGCATGCTCCTGCACCAGCGCGGTGAACGTCACCGGCAGGCCCAGACGCTCCGCCAGCACCTCGGCCGTCTGGCTGGTGCGGACAAATGGCGAAGCAAACAGATGCTCTAGCTCCCGGCTTGCCAGAAACTCGGCTGCCCTGATGGCCTCGTTGCGCCCGTGCTCCGAGAGTGCCGGACCGGGAGGGGTATGGTAGGGAATGCGCGGATCGTGAACCGGCTGACCATGGCGGATCAAAAACAGATCGCTGAGCACGTAACGCTCCTTGTAAATGGCTCATCGCGCCGGCAGGGTACCACACGGCCCGCCGTCCTGTCAACGGTTTGACGCGCCGTAGCGCAAGAATTACAATGCTAGTGCGTCTACCTCGCGGCGCCTTGCGCGGGTCGTTGCGGGCGCCTGCGCGACAGGGCTTTACGCGCCAGCAGCCATATGCTTTACTCCGGCCGGCGTGACCGGCAGTGCGACTCTAGCAAAAGGAACTCGGACGATGCGGCTGATCCTCTACCTCGGCAAAGGCGGCGTCGGAAAAACCACTACCTCGGCGGCAACAGCCGTGCGCGCGGCGGAACTCGGCTATCGGACGCTGGTCGTCAGCACCGATGTGGCCCACAGTCTCGCCGATGCCCTCGATGCGCCCCTCGGCTCCCTCCCTACGCCGCTCACCGACCGGTTGTGGGGCCAGGAGATCAATGTGCTCGATGAGGTGCGCGAGCACTGGGGCGAGTTGCGTGGCTACCTCTCCACCCTGCTCCGCCGCCGTGGCGTGGATGATGTCGCCGCCGAGGAGCTGGCGATTATTCCGGGCATGGAAGAGGTCGTCAGCCTGTTGCACATCCGCCGCCAGGCCAAGACGGGCGAATTCGACGTTGTTGTCGTTGACGCCGCGCCTACCGGCGAAACGGTGCGCCTGCTGACCATGCCCGAGACCTTCCAGTGGTATGCCGCCCGCGTGATGGACTGGGAACCGACGACGCTCAAGGCCGCCCGCCCGCTGGTCAAACAACTTATGCCTGCCGCGGATGTGTTCGCCACCCTTGAGCGCCTCACCAAGGGCGTTGAGGCCCTCCGCGAGACGCTCACCGACCCGGAGGTGAGTTCGTACCGCCTGGTGGTCAATCCGGAACGGATCGTCATCAAGGAAGCCCAGCGGGCGGCGACCTACCTCTCGCTCTTTGGCTATCCTATTGACGGCGTGGTGCTCAACCGGGTGCTGCCGGCGGACGCCGCAGAGGGCTCGTTTATGCAGGAACTGGCCCGCATCCAGCAGCGCTACCGCCAGATGGTGTACGATCTTTTCCGGCCGCTGCCGATCTGGGAGTGTCCGTACTACGCCCGCGATCTGGCCGGCCTGGACGATCTCGCCCGCGTGGGCCGCGATATCTTTGGCGATATTGACCCGGTACAGGTGCAGTTCCGCGGCAAGACCCAGGAGATTGTGCGCGAAGGCGACGAGTATGTGATGCGCCTGCCTCTGCCGCATGTGGAGGTCGGCAAAATCTCGATGACCAAGCGCGGCGATGAGTTGTTTATCGAGATCGGCAACTTCCGCCGCGATATGATCCTCCCGCTGACCCTGGCCGAGCGCCCCGCGACGCGCGCCGTCTTCCGCAATGGCGTGCTGGAGGTGCGCTTCGGCGCGCCAGACACGTTGCCCCTCGACTCGCCTAATGGAAGCGACGCCGCTTCCTGAACGCCGCCGGCAACCTGCCAGAGGGGAACCTTCACGGTATGGACCCGACGGTCGCCATTATCGGCGTGCCCATTGACCTCGGCGCCGGGCGCCGGGGGGTGGATATGGGGCCGAGCGCGATGCGTTATGCTGGCCTGCGCGCGCGCCTCGAGACGCTGGGTTACCATGTGCGCGACCTGGGCAACCTGCCTGTGCCCATGGTCGAGACCAGCCCGACTCCACCCCCCGAAGCTAAACTGCGCTACCTGGAACCAATCGCGACAGTCTGCGCCGACCTTGCCGAAACCGTGGCCGATATGGTCGCGCAGGGCCACCTTCCACTCATTCTGGGCGGCGACCACAGTCTGGCCATCGGCGCAGTCAGCGGCAGCGCCCGTGGGCGCAGCCTGGGCCTGATCTGGTTCGACGCCCACGCCGACTTTAATACCGCCGAGACCACCCCCAGCGGCAACATCCACGGCATGGGCCTGGCGGCCCTGATCGGTCGCGGGCATCCCCTGCTTACCGGCCTGGCCCGCCGCATTCCCGCCGTGCCCTCCGAGCGTGTGGCCCTCATCGGCGTGCGCGACCTCGACCCCCTGGAGCGCGCCGCGTTGCGCGCCTCGGATCTGCACGTATTTACGATGCACGAGATTGACCGGCGGGGGATGGCCGCCGTGATTGAAGAGGCCGTGCACCACGCCTCGCAGGACGTCGCCGGGTTCCACGTCAGCCTCGACCTCGATGTGGTTGATCCGCGCGAGGCTCCTGGCGTGGGTACGCCGGTCTTCGGAGGCATCTCCCGCCGCGAAGCTCACCTGGCGATGGAACTGCTGGCCCTGAGCGGCGGGGTGCGTAGCCTCGATGTGGTGGAGGTCAATCCCATCCTCGACGAACGCAACACCACTGCGGAACTGGCGGTCGAACTGGTCCTGTCAATCCTGGGGAAACGCATTCTCTGAGGTGAACGTCGCCCCCCAAGCGAGGAGGAGGTAGCCACTCCAGAGACATCCTGGCCCTTTATTAGTTGTAACGTCTGGGGCAAAACCCGGTTTCCCCCTTGCCCCTGCCCGCTGGGAGCAACGCCATGATCCCTACCCGGCTCACGCTCGCCAACTTCATGTGCTATCGCGCCGCGAGCGACACCGAGGCGCCGACGCTGTGTTTCGATGGGCTGCACGTGGTCTGCCTCTCCGGCGAAAACGGCGCCGGCAAATCGGCCCTGCTCGATGCCATCACCTGGGCGCTGTGGGGCGAGGCCCGTGTACCTGACGATGACCTGATCTCCCAGGGCGCCAGCGAAATGTTTGTGGATCTGGAGTTTTGCCTGGGGCCGCAACGCTACCGCGTGCGCCGCGCCCGCCAGCGCGGCGGGGTGGGCAGGCGCGGCGGCCAGACCCCCGGCAAAAGCCAGCTCGATCTGTTCGTGCACGATGGCGAACGCTGGCGCCCTGTCGGCGAGCATGGCGTGCGCGAAACGCAGCAGCAGATCAACACGCTGCTGCGTATGTCGTACCAGACCTTCATCAACGCCTCATTCTTGCTCCAGGGTCGCGCCGATGAGTTTACCGCCCGCACTCCCGCCGAACGCAAGCAAGTGCTTGCGGATATCCTCGATCTCGGCGAGTACGCCGCGCTGGAAACACGGGCCAGGGAACGCGCCAGGGCCATTGACGATCAATTGAAGGGTCTCCGGGGACGCATCAGCCACCTCAGCGCGCAGGCCGATCAGGCGCCCTTCTGGGAAGAGCAGGTGCTGGCCGCGGAGACGCACGTCGCCCGGGTCGAGGAGCGTTACGCCCGGACACGCGATGAGCACGCCGCCGCCGCCGAGCGTCTGCGTCTCCTGGAGACGCGCGCTGAACGGCGTAAGGAAGTGCAGCGTCTCCTGGCCGAACGCCGCGCCGATCTGACGCGGCGCGAGCAGGACCTGGCCGCATTGCGCGCCCGCATCGCCAGCGCCGAGACGCTGCTCGCCCGGAGCGATGAGATCCACGCCGGCCTGCGCGCTCTGGCCGCTGCCCGCGCCGAGGTCGAACGGCAGGATGTCCTGCGCGAGCGCTATGAGGAGTTGTCACGGCGCCACGCCGATCTGCGCCAGCAGTTCGCCGAGGAAAAGGCGAAGCTGCGCGAACGCCTGCACGCTGCCCAGGCCCGGCGGGAGGATCTCGCTCGCAAGGCGATGCGCCGCGAAATGCTCCTTGCCGAACTTGATGGCCTCGCCAGGACCCTCGACGCTCTTGCGCCCCTCGTCGCCGAACGCGCCCGCTGTGCCGGCGAGGCCGAGAGCCTGGCCCGGCAGGCGGCGCAGATCGACGATTTGCTGCGCCGCCGCGTGAGCCTCACCGCGACCCTTCAGGCCCGCCGCGAGGCCCTGCAAACCGCTTGCGACACTCGTCGCGTTGAGCTGGAACGCCTTGAGGCTCAACTGGTTCAGGCGGAGCGCTGGCGGGCCGAGCTGGCGGCGGCTCGCGCCGACCAGACCGCTCTGGACGAAGCCGGTGATCGTCTCGTCACTCTGAGGGCTGCCGCGCAGACCGCGCTTGAGCGCCTCAGCGCCCTGCGCGCCGCCGCGCAGGCCGCCCGGAATGAGCGCGAAAAGCTCGAACGCAACCAGGCCCTCCTCGACGAAGGCGCCGGGGTCTGCCCGGTCTGTGGCTCGACCCTGGGAGCCGAGGGCATCGCCGAGGCCCGCCGCCACTACGAGGCCGAGTTGGAACGCCTGCGGGAAGCCGAAGCCGTTGCGCGCCGCGACGGGCGGCAGGCAGAGACGGAGCTTGCCGCCGCCCGTGACACCATCGCCGAGCTTGAAGCGAAGATGAACAGCCTCCGCGCCTCGGCGGCGCGCGTCGAGAGCCTGGAGCGGCAACTGGAAGCCGTTCCCGCCTGGCGCGCCGAAGCCGCCGCGCGCCGCGCCGAACTGGATGAGCTGCGCGCCAACCTCGCTGCCGATGCGATTGACCCCCCCACCCAGGCCGAGCTGGCGGCCATCGCCGCCGACCTCGACCTGCTGGGCGATCCGCAGGAACTGGCCCAGATGCGCCGCATGCTCGACGAACGCCTGGCGGAACTCGACCGGCAACTCCACAGCCGCGGGCAACTCGAAGGTCGCCAGGAGGCCTATCGCGAGGAACTGCGGCACATCGAGGCCGAACTGAAGGACCTGCCGGCGCTGACCGCCGAGGTTGCCGAACTACAGCGCGTGATTGACACCAACGACTTCGCCCACGCGGTGCGCGACGAGGGTCTGGCCGTGCGCGCCGAGATCGAAGCCCTGGGCTACGACCCGGAGGCCCACGCCGCCGCTCGCGAGCAGGCCCGCGCCCTCCGCCGCTGGGAGGACGAAGAGCGCGCCCTGGTCGTCGCCCAGGAGGGCCTCAATCGCGACCGCGCCATCCTCCTTCAGAACGAAGAACTGCGCGCCCGCGACGCCGCCGATGTTGAGCGTCTGACCCGCGAAGATGCCCTGCTGGAACAGGAGTTGCGCGAATTGCCCCGCACGCAGTCGCAGCTGGCCGAACTCCGGCAGGCCCTGAGCGCCACCGACCGCGAGTTGCAGGCCGCCCGGCGTGATCACGCCGAGAAAAGCTCCTACCTGCGCCAGGCTCGCGCCGCCGCCGCTGAGCTGGAGCAGGCCCGCTCCGAAGAACGCGCCCTGCAGGAACGCTACAGCCTCTTCGCTGAACTCGCCGAAGCGTTTGGCAAAAAAGGCGTGCAGGCCATGCTCATCGAAACCGCCATCCCCCAGATCGAAGATGAAGCCAATCGCCTCCTCGGTCGCATGACCGATAACCAGATGCACGTCAGCTTCGAGATGCAGCGCGACACCAAAAAGGGCGACACTGTCGAGACCCTGGAGATCCGCATCGCTGACGCCCTCGGCACGCGGGTCTACGACGCCTTCAGCGGCGGCGAAGCCATGCGCGCCAACTTCGCCATCCGCATCGCCCTCTCGCGCCTCCTTGCCCGCCGCGCTGGCGCTCGCCTCGAAACCCTGGTGATTGACGAGGGCTTCGGCGTCCTCGACGCTGTCGGGCGCGAACGCATGGTCGAGGCCATCACCAGCGTGCAAGAGGACTTCAAGCGCATCATCGTGATCACCCATATTGATGACCTGAAGGACCGTTTTCCAACCCATATCGAGGTGACCAAGACCCCGCGCGGTTCGCGCTGGGAGATCCGCTAAGGCCATTCTGGATGTTGATTCTGGATTTTCGATTACCGTACTTTGAGGGCTCTGCGCGCATTACGGTCTTATTAGTCTGTAAATGAAGTTTCCTGGCAATTCCGCCCCCCTCCCAACCTCCCCCCGTTGGGGGGAGGCGCCCGGCTCCCTCCTCCAGCGGGGGAGAGTTGGGGAGGGGGCGGGGTTGAGCGAAAAACTTTGTTCACAGACTACATTATGGCGACCCGGCCCAAAAACCTCACCTTCTGGCAGGGGCGCGGGGGGAAACCTGGTTTCCCCAGGTTGCCATCAGGTTCTCCTGAGGTGCATGCGAGGAAAGCGCCATCGCTTCCGGCCGCCGCCGGTGGTACCATCAAGGCGCATCGCGGCTTCCTTCCGCTCGCAAATCTCGGCGCGCTGAAGGGGTCTTGACCGCAGGAGGCCCGTATGTGCCACCGCATGCTTCGCATCGCCGTCATCCTGTCGCTGGCCCTCGTGCTGCTGGCGACCCTGACCGCCGCCGTCCCCGCGCGGGCCCTGGCACGCACCCGCTGCTTCCCCGAAACCGGCTACTGCGTCTCTGGACGTATCCTCGACTACTGGGAGCGTAATGGCGGCCTGGCCGTGTTCGGGTATCCGATCAGCGAGCAACGCATCGAAACCGTTGAGGGCATCTGGACCGGCCCGGTCCAGTGGTTTGAACGCGACCGTCTGGAGGACCACAGCAATGAGGGCCTGGGCGTCCTGGCCGGGCGCCTGGGGGCCCGCATTCTGGAGTTGCAGGCCCGCCCCTGGCAGACCCTGCCCGGCCCTGTCGGTCCGACGCACGGTTGCCGCTTCTTCCCCGCAACCGGCCACAGTCTCTGCGGCCTCTTCCTGCGTTACTGGGAACGCAACGGCGGCCTGATGCGCTTCGGGTACCCCATCAGCGAGCCGCGCGTCGAAACTCTGGAGAGCTGGACAGGAACGGTGCAGTACTTTGAGCGCCGGCGCATGGAGCACCATACCGAACTGGCCGGCACGCCCTACGAAGTGCTGCTGGGGTTGCTTGGACGCGACCTCCTCAATGCACGTAACGTGCCCTCCTGCGCCGACCCCATTCGTCCAGTGGCCTTCGGCCTGGAGGTGCGGATTGCCGAGAGTCGCTTCCGTAACTCGTTGTTTTGCCCTGATCGGGCCTATGCTGGCATCCCGGCGGCCTTTCAACCCTTCCAGCACGGCGCGATGATCTGGCTCGATCTGGGCGAAGGGCGCCGTGTGATCGTCGTGATCAAAGACGCTGGACGTCCTGCGCCTGAACCGTCGTATTTCCTTACCGACGACAGGTATCAGGAAGGCGAACCGCTGCCTCCCGCCGCCGATCCGCCTCCTGGACTGTACGTGCCCGTGCGGGGCTTCTACAAGATCTGGTACGGCAGCCGGGGCCAGGGCCAGTGGATCGGCTATGGCACCGCTCCCGAACGCGCCGAACGCGCCAACGTGCAATTCTTTGGCGGCGGAGGGCTTGTAGTGCACCTGCTGGAAACCAACCAGGTCTGGGTCTTCGGGTCACACTACAGCTACTGGGAACAGCGTTAAGTTCAGAGGCTGCCTTCGTGGCATAACTGCTGCCTTCCACTTCACATAACCGCTTTGTAGAAGTGTAGAGGTGTGGAACTGCCGGGATGAAAACCGGATGGTCCTGCGAGGTGGAACCAGGCCCCCGGCAGAGCGCCTATCGGCTGATCGAGCGCTCTACTGCTCCACACCTGCATACCTCCACACCTCCACACCTCCACACCTCTACACCTCGGGATGGCTCTAGCGCCTGCCGCCGGGCCGTGCTACAATAGGCCACATCGCACTCCTTACATAGCGCGTGTATGCGCCTGTCAGGCGCCTGGTTCGGAGCCTGTATGTACACCCTCGCCCTGATTGTCCGCTATGGCTTCCTTGTCGCTCTGGCCATCGAGGCCATTTTGATTGCGCGGGCGTTCCTGGGCCTTATGCGGGAGAAGGCTACGGCCGCGGCGACGCCGCCCGCCGAGGAGTAGCGCGTGCGCCACCGGATCCTGCACGTCTCGGACCTCCACGCCGGCCCGCCATTTCACCATGCAATCGCCGAGTGTTTGATCCGTCAGGCGCCGACCCTGAAACCGGACCTGGTGGTTATCTCCGGCGACCTGGTGCAGCGCGCCGATATTGCTACTCATTGGCTCGTCGCCAGAGCCTTGCGCGCGGCTCTGCCCGGCCCGCAACTCGTTGTGCCGGGCAATCACGATGTGCCGCTCTACAACCTGCACCTCCGGCTGTTCGACCCCCTTGGGCGGTACCGCCGCCATATTAGCGGCGACCTCAACCCGGTCTTCGAGCGCCCTGGACTCGTCGTAGTTGGCGCCTGCACCGCCCATGGCCTGACATCCGATGGGGGGAGACTCAGCCGCAGCCAGGCAGACGCGCTGCGGCAGCGGCTTCGCGGCTATCCGCCTGAGGTGTGCAAAGTGGTGGTCTGGCACCACCCGGTCGTCAACCCGCCTGGCCAGCGCCGCAACCGGGTGATAAGCAACCCTCGCTCTGCCGTGCGCCTGCTCGACGAACTGGGCGCAGAATTGCTGCTGTGCGGCCACGTTCACGTCGCCTACGTCGGCCATACCCGTGACGTCAGTCCTGATCTGCGCCGGGGGACGATCATCTGCCAGAGCGGCACCACCACCTCGCGACGCGGCAAGGGTCGCGAGCATGGCAAGAACTCCTGCAACCTGATTGACATCGATACTGGGAGCATTCGTATTACCCAACTGTTGTACCAGGCTGGCGCCGATGCCTTTGTGCCTGTGGCAAGCTATAGCTTTCCTCGTCGCAACGGCGATCCCGCCACGCTCCGGCAGATCGTTGATGAAATGGAAGATGTTCGCTCATCCTGGCCGGGACGCGGGGAGAGCCGCTTTTCTTACCCGCCTCCGTCTGGCGCCTGGGGTTATCCCCCTATAACTTCAGGGACGGACAGGTAGGGGCGACCGGCCGGTCGCCCCTGCTATGCCCTGGTAGACGGAAGGAGCGATGTGCAGGAGGCGCCCGTCCCGCTACGAACAAACCGCTCTCCGAGCAGATGTTCTGACCGTCCCGGCGCTCGCGGCGGATAAGGGGCAAACGGCAACCTGGTTTCCCTTCGTGCTTCACGCCGAGGTAGCCATATCTGAGCCATGGCTCATCTGGAGCAACAAATAGACGCGCTGCGCCGGGCGATGGTCGATCCGGCGCCGGTCGCTATCGAAGAACTGCTCATTCTGCGCGATCTCAGTGGCGCTATCATCCGGCCCATGCATCCTCCCCCTGGCGTGACGCCGCGCGAAGCGGCCGTGCTTGTGCTGTTCTACCCGAGCGAAGGCGAACTGTGGATGCCCCTCACGGTCCGCTCTGCCCGCCTGACTACCCACCGCGGCGAGGTCTCGCTGCCGGGGGGCGGCACCGATCCTGATGATGGCGGACCGGTCGGCACGGCGCTGCGCGAAGCCTGGGAGGAACTGGGCGTCCGGCCATCGAATGTCGAGGTGCTGGGCACGCTCACATCCTTTTACATTCCGCCCAGCAACAACCGGCTTACCCCGGTGGTTGGCCTCAGCAGCAGCGAACTCGATCTGCGTCCCGATCCCGATGAGGTTGAGGCGGCCTTCAGTGTGCCGCTGCGCATCCTGCTCGACCCGGCGACCGTTCAGGAAGAGGTCTGGGAACGGCGTGGCCTGCGCATGCGGGTGCCCTTTTTCGCCCTCGAGGGCTACAAGGTCTGGGGCGCCACCGCGCTGCTGCTCAGCGAACTGGTGGCCCGCCTGCGCCGCGCCGGGTTGTGATTGCGCCATGCTCAGTACGTTCCATCTCCGCACATTTCTCGCCGTGGTTGACACGGGGAATTACTCCGCCGCCGCTGCGGCCCTGCATATGACCCAGCCCGCGGTGAGCCAGCAGATCCGCGCGCTGGAGGAGCAACTGGGCGGCATCCGCCTCTTTCGGCGTGTGGGCCAGCGGATGGTGCTTACCCATGCCGGTGAGGAGTTGCTGGCCAGCGCCCGCGAGCTGGTGCGCCTCGCCGAACGGGCTGAAGAGACGCTGATGGCGCTCAAAGGGCAGGTGGCCGGGCGTGTGGTGCTTGGCTGTACACCGGGCGGCGGCGAGCGGCTGCTCCCGCGCCTGCTGGCCGGCTTTCACGAGCAGTTTCCGGGTGTCGGCCTGGAACTCGTGGTTGCCTCCACTGAAGCCTTGCTGGACGGTCTTGCCAACCGCAGTCTGAACCTGGCGCTGCTCCAGGAGCCGCAGCGCCGCCGCGGTCTCGAATCGACCCTCCTCGCCACCGAACCGCTGATCCTGGCGGCCCCGGCGGGCCATCCCCTGCTCAGGCAAGAGCAGCTTCCTCCTGCCACATTGTGTGAGCATCCCCTCATCCTGCCCCGTAGCGGCACGGCCCTGCGCCGGGCGATCGAGGATCTCCTCCGGCGCCGCGGCGTGAATGTGGCTGATCTGCGCCCGTGCCTGGAAACCGACAGCGCCACCGCCCAGTTGCAGGCCGTGCGCGCCGGTCTCGGGCTGGCTTTCTTGCCCCGAAGCTGCGCGCCGATCCGCGGCGAGGGCGTGGGGCACGTCGATCTCGCCGGCGCGTCCCTCAATCTGGGCTGGTTCATCGTTCGCGTTCGCGAGCGTAGCGGCCCCGGACCCGCCCAGTCGCTGTTCACCTTTCTCACCGGGTCCCCGGGTCGGGCGATCATCGCCCGCGCCGGCCTGCAACCAGCCTCCGGGGAAGCCGAGCGCCAGGCGCTGCCGGTGCACGCCGACGGTGCCTGATACGTTGATTTCGCCGCGAGCAGCCGCGAGGGCGCAGGGCCTGACCTTGATAACTCTGTCGTGGTATGGACCGGCTATTGTGGAGCTGTAGAGGTGTAGAGCTGTGGAGGTGTAGAGCATCTTTCAATAGGGAGCATGTCAAATTGGCTCGACATCTAGTTGACACCTCTACATCTCCACAGCTCCACACCTCCACACCTCTACAGACCGGATATGTGGAGCGACGGAGAGACGTTGGAGCATCCGCCCCTGAACCATACCCTGTTACGTCATGATCTACGATACCCTCATCATCGGCGCGGGCGTCGCTGGCCTGGCCGCCGCTCGCGCACTTCAAGCCGCTGGTCAACACATCTGCGTGCTGGAAGCCCGCGAGCGCGTCGGCGGGCGCATCGCCACCGACCGCACCTACGGTCCGGTTGAACTTGGCGCCGAGTTTGTTCACGGCGATCGCGCCTGCACCTGGACGGAGATCCGGGCTGCCGGGCTGCGTACCCGGCCCTGGGGAACCAGTCGCCGCTTTGCTCGCGGCGGGCGCCTGCTGTCGCCCGACGATCCGGCCATTGCCCGCACCTACGAGCTTTTTGAGCTTGTCAACACCTACGATGGCCCCGAGGTCAGCGTGGCCGAACTGATTGCTCGCCACACGACACCTGGCGATCCCGCCGGTGAATTTGTGCTGCGCTGGCTCGCCAACCTCGAAGCGGCCGATCCGGCCCGTCTCAGCGCCGTAGCTATCGCTCGCGAACGTGCCGAGAGCCAGAATGGTTCCGGCAACTTCCACCTCCTCGACGGCTACGATTGCCTTACCAACCACATGGCCGCCGGCCTGCCCATCCGTCTCGGCGCGCCCGTCGCGCGTCTGGTGTGGCGGCCCGGGGCCGTGGTCGCGCGCCTGGCCCGCGGCGAGGCCCTGACCGCCCGCCGCGCGCTGATCACGGCGCCCGCTGGCGTGCTTCGCGCCGGGCGCCCGGCCTTCGACCCGCCGTTGCCAGCCGAACGCCTGGCCGCGCTCCATGCTATCGGCGTCGGGCACGTGACCAAACTGATCCTCTGGTTTGACCGCCAGCTCTGGCCCGAGTTCACTGTGCTCAGCACCGACGGGCAGGTGGTCACCTGGTGGCCCGCGCCCGGCGCCGCCACGCCCACCCTGATGGGCTACGCGGGCGGCCCGGCAGCCCTCAGGCTGGCCGCTCGCGGCGAAGCCGGCGCTATCGCCACCGGCCTGGCCGAACTGACGGCGCTCTTCGGCGCCGATGCGCGCGCCGCCTGCCTGGGGGGGCGTCTCGCTGACTGGTCGCGCGATCCGTGGAGCCTCGGAGCCTATACCTACAGCCCCGTGAGCATGGGCGACGCCCGCGCCATCCTCGCCGCTCCCCTGGCCGAAACCCTCTACTTCGCCGGGGAAGCCACCGTCACCGGCGGCCATCTCGCCACCGTCCACGGCGCCATCGAGAGCGGCTATCGGGCGGCGGCCGAAATCCTCGCCAGCGGCGCGATTCCAACAATCTTCTAACGCACCGCTAGTGTGTAGCAAGTAAAAACCCGTTACACTACCCTCAGCCAGAGTGTGTGGAACCTTCCACGTCTCAAAGAGGAGGAAGTGAAAGTATGGGAAAGATTGTTGGCATTGACCTGGGTACCACGAACTCGGTAGTCGCGGTGATGGAAGGCGGCGACGCGGTGGTGATCCCCAACGCTGAGGGTAATCGCACCACCCCTTCGATGGTCGCCTTCGCCAAGAATGGCGAGCGCCTCGTTGGTCTGACGGCCAAGCGCCAGGCCACCATCAACCCCGATAATACGATCTTCTCGGTCAAGCGCCTCATCGGACGCGATTTCGATGAGACCGAGACCGAGCGCAAGATGCTGCCCTTCAAGATCGTCAAGGGTCCCCGGGGCGATGTGCGTATTTATGTGCCGCAGACGGGCAAGGAGTACGCGCCGCAGGAGATCTCGGCCATGGTGCTGCAGAAGCTCAAGACCGACGCCGAGGCCTACCTGGGCGAGCCGGTGACCCAGGCGGTCATTACCGTGCCGGCCTACTTCAACGATAGCCAGCGCCAGGCCACCAAGGACGCCGGCAAGATCGCCGGGCTGGAGGTGTTGCGTATCATCAATGAGCCGACAGCGGCCGCCCTGGCCTATGGCCTCGACAAGAAGGCCAATGAGACCATTCTGGTCTTCGACCTTGGCGGCGGCACCTTCGACGTGTCCATCCTTGAGGTGGGCGATGGCGTGGTCGAGGTCAAGGCGACCAGCGGCGACACGCACCTGGGTGGCGATGACTATGACGCCGCGGTGGTGAACTGGATCATCGAAGAGTTTCGCAAGGATCAGGGTATCGATCTGAGCAAGGATCGCCAGGCTCTCCAGCGGCTCAAGGAGGCCGCCGAGAAGGCCAAGATGGAGCTGTCGAGCCTGACCGAGACGGAGATCAACCTGCCCTTCATCACCGCCGACGCCAGCGGGCCGAAGCACCTGCAGATGCGCCTGAGCCGGGCGAAGTTCGAGCAACTGACCAATCACCTGACCGAGCGCCTGCGTGGCCCGGTGACCCAGGCCCTCAAGGATGCCGGTCTCCAGGCCAGCCAGATTGACGAGGTGGTGCTGGTCGGCGGCTCGACGCGCATGCCTGTAGTGCAGGACCTGGTGCGGAAGATGATCGGCAAGGAGCCGAACAAGTCGGTCAACCCTGACGAGGTGGTGGCGATTGGCGCGGCCATCCAGGCCGGCGTGCTCGGCGGCGATGTGAAGGGCGTGGTGCTGCTCGACGTGACCCCGCTGTCGCTGGGCGTGGAGACCCTTGGCGGCGTGATGACCCGGCTGATCGAGCGCAACACAACCATTCCCACCCAGAAGACCGAGATCTTCTCGACCGCCGCCGATGGCCAGACCGCGGTGGACATCCACATCCTGCAGGGTGAGCGCGAGATGGCCGCCGACAACATGACCCTGGGCCGCTTCCGCCTGGAGGGCATCCCGCCGGCGCCGCGCGGCGTGCCGCAGATCGAGGTGACGTTCGACATTGACGCCAACGGCATTCTCAATGTGAGCGCGCGCGATAAGGCCACCGGCAAGGAGCAGCGCATCACCATCACTGCCAGCACCAACCTCAGCAAAGAGGAGGTGGAGCGCATGGTGCGCGAGGCCCAGATCCACGCCGCCGAAGACCGGGCGCGACGCGAACTGGTCGAACTCAAGAACCAGGCCGACAGCCTGGCCTACCAGAGCGAGAAGACCCTGGGCGAACTCGGCGACAAGGTGGACAGCGTTGAGCGCGGGCGCATCGAGGGCCTGATCAAGGATCTGCGCGATGTGATCGCCCAGGAGAACAAGGAGCGCATCCGGAGCCTGATGAACGAACTGCAACAGGCGATGTACCGCGTCTCGCAGAGCGTCTACGGCGATGGCGCGACCTCCGGGCAGAAAGGCCCCGGCGGCGGTCGGCGCGATGAGGGCGTCGTCGAGGGCGAGTACACCGTCGAGTAAGGAAGAGGGGCGTGGGGAACTCTGAGTTCCTCACGCCCCTTCGCTTCAGGCAGGAGGTGGGGAAACCCGGTTTCTTCAGCTAGCCGCCTCAAGGCAGCCATTGGCCAGGTTCCAGTGCCCTGCGGCCCGCGAATGGTAATCGAAGTTGCGCGCCAGAAAGTGTTGACCAGATCGTTGCCGCTGATGCTCAGCGTCACCAGGCTGACCACTTCTCAGGTGCAGGGTTTTCCGGCGCATGCTCGCGTCGCATGCGCCATCCGGGGCGTTGGGGCGGCGGGGTGAGGATCGTAAGCGCATTGGAATGTCGAAAACCCCTTCTCGCTCGGAAAAACCCTGCACCTGAGAAGGGTTGACCTTTCTGGCGCGCATCTCCACGCCTCCACACCTCCACACCTCCGCGGACCGGCGACGTGGCGCGACGGAGCGACGGTCAAGCAGGCAGGCCGGGATCTGAACTATTCCTGTCCTGCGGCCTGTCCTATGCCGATCCCTGTTGAATCCGGGGCTGGCCATCATCGCCAGGTCTCGCCAGCAACCCATATCCAGCAATCCAAAATCCCAAATCCAAAATCGCACTACGCTCGCACGCGCCGGAGCACATCAGTCGCCCGCGCCCAGAACCCCGGATAGACGTGGCGTTCGCGCCGGCGCAGCGCGCGCACCAGACGGGCCATGACCACTTCGGGGTCGCCGACGACCACGCCGGGCAGACGCCAGGGCCGCCTGCCGAAGTGGGGGCTATCGAGGATCGCCGTTCGGGTAAAGAAGGGGTAGATCCCGGTCACATCAATGCCCAGAGGGGCCAGATCGCCAGCGAGGGCCTCGGTGAAGCCCCGCAGGCCAAACTTGCTGGCGTTGTAGACGCTCATGCCCGCCACGCCAACCAGCCCCGCCGCCGAACTGATATTGACGATGTGCCCGCTGCGCCGGGCGATCATCTGCGGCAGAAAGAGGTGGGTCAGGCGCATCGGCGCCAGCAGGTTGATTTCCATCAACCGCTCCCAGTGGTCACGGGGGATCTGGTCGAAGCGCCCGTAGACAGCGATGCCGGCGTTGTTCACCAGGATATCAATGCGCGAGCTGATGCGCGTCACGTCGGCGTAGAGCCGCGTCGCCCCCGTTGCCTGGCTCAGATCGGCCTCGACGAAGCCCAGGACGCGCCCCGGTGCCTCTTTCGCCGTCTGTGCCGCCGCCGTGGCGCTCTCCAGCAGCGACGCGCGCTGCACATCGCTCAGGATCAGCAGGCAGCCCTCGCGCAAAAGCAGGCGCGTTAACGCGCGCCCGAAGCCCCCGCCCGCCCCGGTGATCAGGACAACCTGTTCCTTGAGTGATTTCATGCCTGTTCCTTCTGGCATGGTGAGCATGCCCTATCAGAGGGATGTGGGTCAGGCCGTTCCCGATGCCCTGACGGCCCTTTGCACTCTTGTCATCCACGCGCAAGGCGCTGTTTAGGCGGCGTTGAGGTGCACGATGGTATAATTGCTTCTGGCGATCGCTTTGACTGAAGGGAGCGGCATGTCGCAGCCGAGGCGTCTGGCGCTGATTGATGGACACGCTCTTGCCTTTCGCGCATTTCATGCGTTAAAGGACGCCGACCTGCGCTCGTCGCGCGGCGAGCCGACTTATGCGGTGTTCGGCTTTGCCCAGATGCTTCTAACAATGCTCCAGGAACAGCAGCCGGAGTATGTGGCCGTGGCCTTCGACGTGGGCCGCACCTTCCGCGATGAACTCTACGCTGAGTATAAGGCCGGTCGCGCCGAAACGCCGGAGGAGTTTGAGCCGCAACTGGAACGCATCAAACAGCTCGTTCGGGCGCTTAACATTCCGATCTACACCGCCGAGGGCTACGAGGCCGACGATGTGATCGGCGCCCTGGCCCGGCAGGCCACCGCCCAGGGGCTTGAAACGCTCATCCTCACCGGCGATACCGATACCCTGCAACTGGTGGATGAGCACGTCCGCGTGATCCTGGCCAATCCCTACGGCGCCCGCACCACCACTACGCTCTACGATCTGGCGAAGGTGCGCGAGCGCTACGATGGCCTGCTTCCGGCCCAACTGGCCGACCTGCGCGGTCTGAAGGGCGATGCGAGCGACAACATTCCCGGCGTCAGGGGCATCGGCGAGAAGGGCGCCATCACTCTGCTCAAGCAGTTTGGCTCGATTGAGAACCTCTTCGACCATCTCGACGAAGCGCCGAATCGCTACAAGAAGGTGCTGGAGGGCCAGCGCGAGGTGGCCGAGTTCAGTAAGCGCCTGGCGACGATTGTTTGTGACGCGCCGGTGACGCTCGACCTGAAGGCGGCGGCGGTGCACGACTACGACCGCGCAGCGGTGATACGCCTGTTTCAGGAGCTGGAAATCGGCGCCAGTTCCGGTCTGATTAAGAAGTTGCCGCCGTCCTCGGGGCCGGCCGCCGCGCTTGCGGCGCCCGCCGCCAACGGCGCCGACGAGCCGGCGGTCGTCCAGCAAGACATGTTCTCTGCGACGCTGCCCGCGACGCTGTCGCCTGGGCCGGCGGAGCATGGCGGTGTGGAGCAGTTAGCGCTCTTTGAAACCGAACGGCCCGCGCTGGCCACCGCCCCGGCCCCGGTCAGTTCTGGCGATTACCGGCTGATCGCCACCGAGGCCGACCTGGCCGACCTGGTGACGCGCCTCACCGCCGCGCCGGCGTTCGCCTTCGACACCGAGGCCACCGGCCTGCGGCCCTTCGATGGCGAACTGGTGGGCATTTCGCTCGCCATCGCGCCCGGCGCGGCGGTGTATGTTCCTGTCGGCCATCACAGCGGCCCGCAGTTGCCTCGCGCGCAGGTGCTCGCGGCCCTGCGCCCGTTCTTTGAAGATCCCGCCAGGGCCAAGTACGCCCACAACGCCAAGTTCGACCTTGAGATGCTAATGACGGAAGGGATCGCGGTGCGCGGGCTGGCCTTCGACACCATGATCGCGGCAGCGCTGCTCGGCAAGCAGCGCGTCGGGCTGAAGGAACTGGCCTTTTTCGAGTTGCGCCTCCCCGAACCGCCCACCTCAATCGAGGAATTGATTGGCCGGGGGCGCGATCAGCGCAGCTTCGCCGAGGTGCCGGTGGAACGGGCCGCCCCCTATGCCGCCGCCGACGCCGATCTCACCCTGCGGCTCAAGGCGGTGCTGGAGGCGGAGCTGGCGCGCTACGACCGCCTTGGCGAACTCTTCACCCGCCTCGAGTTGCCCCTGATCCCCGTCCTGGCCGATATGGAACGGGCCGGTATTTTACTCGACGTGGACTACATGCGCCAGTTGGCCGCCAGGTTGGAGGCGCGCATCGCGGCGCTGGAAGAGGAGATCTACGCCCAGGCCGGCGAGCGGTTCAATATCAACTCGGGGCAGCAACTCAACCAGGTGCTCTTCGAGAGCGGCAAGTTCGGGCTCGACCCGAAGGCCCTCGGTCTGAGCCGCCTGAAGACAGGCGGCTACTCGATCACCGCCGAGGTGCTGGAGCAGCTTGCGCCCCTGGCGCCTATCGCCGAGAGCATTCTACGCTATCGCCAACTGACGAAGCTGAAGAGCACCTACGTTGACGCCCTGCCGGCCCTGGTCAACCCGCGCACCGGGCGCATCCATACCTCGTATAACCAGATCGGCACGGCCACCGGCCGCCTCTCCTCCGATTCGCCGAACCTGCAGAACATCCCTGTGCGCACCGAGGAGGGCCGCGAGATCCGCCGCGGTTTCGTGGCCGCGCCCGGCCACCGGTTCATTGCCGCCGATTATTCGCAGATCGAACTGCGCGTGCTGGCCCACATCACCCGCGATCCGGCCCTGCTCGAAACCTTTCGCGCCGGACGCGACATCCACGCTGCCACCGCCGCTTTCCTCTTCGGCGTCCCGCAAGACCGGGTGGATAAAAACCAGCGCCGGATCGCCAAGACGGTGGTCTTTGGCATTATCTACGGGATCAGCGCCTTTGGCCTGGCCCAGCGCCTGGGGATCGAACGCGCCGAGGCCCAGACGCTGATTGACGGAGTGTTCGCCAGTTTTCCGGGGATACGCGCCTATATTGACGCGACCCTGGAACACGCCCGCCGCACCGGCTATGTGAGCACCCTGTTTGGCCGCCGGCGCCATTTCCCTGAATTGATGCGCGAGGCGAAAGGCCCCCGCGCCCAGGCAGCCATGCGTGAGGCCATCAACGCCCCTATCCAGGGCACCGCTGCCGACCTGATGAAGATCGCTATGATCAACGTCCACCGGCAACTGCAAGAGCGCGGGTTGGCGACCCGCCTCTTGCTCCAGGTGCACGACGAACTGATCCTCGAAGCCCCCGAAGGAGAAGTAGAGACCGCCGCGCATCTCGTGGCCGAGGTAATGGAACAGGTGTACGCGCTTGAAGTGCCTCTCGCGGTGGAAGTCGAAAGCGGTCCCAACTGGGACGAACTGCGGCCGCTCGCCATCGCCCGCCGCTGAGGGGGCATCGGAGGCGCCGGGCGGCTTCGCCGCACACGAGGTGTGGGGGCGCAGCCCTCTGCCCTTTCACGAGTACGAAATAAGGTCGCGCCGCGAAATCTTGTTCCACTTCAGGTTGGAGGAAAGACTGTTATGGCATTGGTCGCCGAAATGGCCCCCGAACCCCAGCTTGTGACGGAGCCTGGCCCGCCCACCTTCTCGGTGGTGGCCCCGGTGTTTAACGAAGAGGCGCTGATTGAAGAGTTTTGCCAGCGCACCATCGCCGCCCTCGAACCCCTCGGCGAGCCGTTTGAACTGGTGCTGGTCAACGATGGGAGCCGTGACCGCACAGGGGTGATCCTGCGGGCGATCCACGAGCGTGACCCGCGCGTCCGGGTGATCAACTTCTCGCGCAATTTCGGCCATCAACTCGCCATTACGGCCGGAACGGATTACGCCCAGGGCCGCGCGGTGATCGTAATTGACTCGGACCTCCAGGACCCGCCGGAGGTCATCCCCGAGTTGATCGCCAGGTGGCGCGAGGGCTACGAAGTGGTCTACGCCGTGCGCGAGGAACGCGAGGGCGAGACATGGTTCAAGCGTGCGACCGCCTCGGCCTTCTACCGTCTAATTGCCAGAATTACCAACGTCGAACTGCCGGTTGACGCGGGCGACTTTCGCCTGATGGACCGCAAGGTGGTGGATGCGTTGAACCGCATCCGCGAGCATCATCGCTTTATGCGCGGGCTGTCGGTGTGGGTCGGCTTCCGCAGCACGGGGGTCAGCTATAGGCGCCATGCGCGCAAAGCCGGCAGCACCAAATACCCATTCCGCAAGATGCTCAAGTTCGCCCTGGATGGCATTACCAGCTTTTCCTACCTGCCGTTGCAACTGGCCACCTATATGGGCTTTATCGTGGCTGCCATGAGCCTGATCTTCATCCTGGTGGTGTTTGTCATGCGTCTCGGCAGCGCCACGCCCCAGGACGCGGCCTTCTACGGTCAGGCTTCGACGCTGGCCAGCGTGCTGTTCATCGGCGCGGTGCAGCTTATCTCCCTCGGCATCATTGGCGAGTATGTGGGGCGGATCTACGACGAAGTGAAAGGGCGCCCGCTGTACATTGTCGCCGAGACCCTTGGCTTCTCCGAAGCCGAGCGCGCGCGCGTCGAACGTCTGCAACATTGACCCTGAACTCCGTCCGTTTTGCCATCGCGCCTGCCACGCGCGTGGCAGGCGCCTGTCTTCCCCCGGTACGATAGAACCCAGGTTGCTCGCCCTCGCTCGGACTGGCACGGGACTTCCGGAATGTCCGTCTCCAGCAATGGGCGTGGAGCGGCGCGCCGTCTCACAGGGGAGGTTCGGTGATCCTGGCGACGCTGCCAGAATCACCGAACCTCCGCCCGGAGTTCGGGACTTGCCTCAGGTTGGGTAAGCTCTGCAACGGAGGCGTATGAATGACCGTTCGTTGCACCTGATACATATAATAAATAGCGCGCCACGAAGCGCGAAGCACGGAACGGTTCCAGGAGCGCACAGCTTTCCGAGAACCAGAACGCCACGTCGCGCGACCGGAAGGTAGAGGAGGATTGGGAAGGGCGACACCCTCTCAAGCGCTCCATACTACCGCGGGTGCTCTGCGCCTCATGCGCGGCGCCCGTCAACCAGGGTTCAACATTGCGTAACGAAGGAGCCAGAACATGAGCGCAAAGCAGGGTGGAGCGCGCGGTTCGCGCGCATGGACGGGTCTGGTCGGTGTGTTGCTGCTCATCCTGATTGTGGCGGGGCTTGGTCTCTCCACCATGAAATTTGCGCAGATCAACGAAGGCGAACGGGGCATCATTGTGACCCAGGGTCGTGTTGAGGGCATTCAAGAGCCGGGGATCTTTTTCCGGCCCTTCGCTCCCTTCACGACAATCGAGGTCGTGAATGTCCGCCGGCAGACCCGCACCATCTCACAGAACGTTGCCAGCAGTGACAAACAACTCTACGACATTGACATTCAGGTGGACTACAGCCGGCTCACCAGTCCTGATGCGTTACGGGCCAGTTACGGCGAGATCGGCGTGCTCGATGAGCAGTTAATTGTGCCGCTCGATGGTTATATCAACGATGCGCTCAAGAGCGCCAGCACGCAGTTTACCCTCGACCAGGCCCTCTCTGATCGAGGCGGTTTCGCCGCCCGCATTCGCCAGTTTTTGACGACGGGTGAAGCTGGCCGGCGCAGCCCCAGCGAGCAACTCTACATTCAGATCTACGATGTGAAAGTGCTCGATATCAAGGTTGGCGAAGAGTATGCGCGCCTGCTGGCCGAGAAGGCTAATCTGGAGGTGCAGATCGAAACCGAGCAGAAGCGGCGGGAGCAGATCGAGGCCCAGCAGGCCAATAATCTGTTCCAGGCCGAGCAGGAGGCCCAGGTCGCTCTGACCCGCGAACGCGGCAAGACTGCGGCGGCTCTGGAAGCGGCCAATCGCGAGGCCCAGGTGCGGGCCATTGAGGGGCGCTACTGGCGCGAGAATCCTGAATTGTTCGAGTTGCGCAAACGCGAACTGATGGTCCAGATGCTGGATAATGGCAACATCTGGTTTATCGATCCGAATACCGATCTAACTTTGTTGCTCAACCAGATGGGCGAGACCTCGACAGTAGTCACGCCGCCCGCGCGGCCCGATGCGCAGCCGTCTCCCTCAGCGCCCTGACATGACAACGAGATGAAGTTTCGACGGGGCGTGCGGAGGGATGCAGCCAAAACCCGAGTTCTCCGCCCTCGTTCGTGCCGGCATAGGGCCTGTGCGACGTCTGCGTCTCCAGGGCTGGGCCGTGGGTCGGTCCAGCTGCTGCTCGAGGGTTTTGGCGGCCGCGCCGCCAAAACCCTCGAACCAACCAGGTTTTGGGGCTTGCCCCGAAGACGTTGCATAAGCCTTGCTAAACCGGGTGTCTTGACGCAACCTCGCGACGGCGTATAATGAACGGTGGTATACGGGGAGATGACGGAGTGGTTGAACGTGCTCGTCTCGAAAACGAGTAGGGTGTAAAAAGCCCTCGCGAGTTCGAATCTCGCTCTCCCCGCCACGCACGGCGCGCCCTTCCTGAGTCCGGCAGGCGGGGCGCTTTTGTTTAGCGCCCGTCCGGATAACCCGGTTATCCGGTTACGGTCTGGAAGGACTACGCCCTCCCGAACCCTGCGCGCAACCTGGAGGATGACGCTACCGCGGCAGGGTCGTGGGGAAACCTGGTTTCCCCACCCTCCTCCCACCGTTTGGCGAGGGTGCGGAGGACTATGCCTCCCTTTGTCCCTCCAGGACGGCAATGCAGGTATGGACCATATCATAGGAGCGCCATAGAGATGTCTCCCGAAGAACGCATCGCCGAACTGGAACGCCTCAACGCCTGGCTGCAGGAGCAACTGGAGCGCCAGCGGCAGATGAATAGCGAGTTGCGGCGGGCCGTGGCCGACCTTGCCCGCACCTTTCAGGAGTCGCTGGCGGCAGCTTACGAGGCCGGCGAACGCGGCGACATTGAGGCTGTGCGCCGGATCACCCGCGCCAATCAGGCCAACTGGCAGCAGTATCTGCAACGGATCGTGGCTGCCGCCAGCAAGCCGCCGCCAGTGGCCGGAGAACCGTCCGAGTGATGGACGAAGGTTCTCCTGGAAGCGCCGCGCTAACGACCGTCAGGCTGCGCGGTGCGCTGCACCCTGAATGGCAAAGGCGCGGAGAGGTGCGCGTTCATGCCAGGCCCATGAGCACGTCGCGCAGGGCCGCCCGGACGGCCTCGGCAGCGGGACTCCCGTCGGTGTAGATCGCCCCGGCCGCTTCTCTCCGGGCCTGGAAGCGCGTAAAGGCGGGGTTGTGCGCCAGGGTCGCTGTCGACTCCCCACCGGCTACGGCAAGATGTTCCACCGCGGTCAGGCTGTTGGAAAAGACCACATAGTGGTGGATGAGGGCGAAGACAGCGATGGGGCGGGACGCGCCGCCTTCGGCGTAGTAGATCGTTGCCCCTTGCCGCTCGAGGGCGGCGATGGTTTCGCCGCGCGCTTCGCGGGCGGCGCGGTGCCTCTCGAGGAAGGCCAGGGCCTGGGGGTCGTTCTTGGATGCGAAGAGGAACAGCACCTCAGCGTGCTCTAACAAGGACGCGCCGGGATCGGCGCCGCGGAGGCGCGCCGGGTCGGCGCCGCGCACCGCCACGGCGACTTCGCTGCCCAGCCAGGGCGCAATGTGCTCGCGCACGCTTACTCCGAGCAGGGTTTCGATCGGCGCGATCAGGGCGGCGGGTTCGGGCACGCCAAGCCCGTCCTGGAGAACGCTGCGGAGTTGGGCGACTTCGACCACGCCGCCGATATTTGGAGTCGTGGCGGCATAGAGTTGCACGTCGCCAGGGAGCAGTTCCGGGGCGCTCGGGCCGCGTGTGGCCAGCAACAGCCATCCAAAGAGTAGTCCCCCTATTACCACGGCGATGGCGGTGATCGCCAGGCCGCCCGCCAGAGCGTAGCCCAGGCCCCGCTCGCGAGGGGCAGGCGGTGTGACAGTAGACGCGGCAGGCATAGGGAGCTCCGATGAAGGGACAGGCGCCATCTACGTTTCAGGTGTATGGTACCATAATGAAAGCCGCGCCAGTTGCAGTCGGTTCGCAACAGGGCGTCGGGACGCGCCGGAGGGAGCCGAAAAGCGACTACTATGCCCACACGCGCGCTGCCGGTACGCTACGAGTACCACGTGGCGGTCATTCACCCTCAGGATGACAGGTTGCTCCTCCTGCCGGGCGTGGAGGGCTGGCGTCTGCCATACTTTGCCCAGGGCGAGCGCCGGGTCTGGCAAGACGTAGCCCCCGTCAACCAGGGGCTGCGCGAGGTGCTGGGACTCTCCGCGACCACGCTGCGCTGCCTGGCGATTGATTATCAGCGCGAGGCGGAGGTGGTCTCAAAGCTCTACGCAGCGGTCCCTCGCGATCCCTCCTGGCGCCCGCCGCCGGGGGGGCGCTGGGTGGCCCGCGAGGAGATCGGCATCCTGCCGCTGGAGGTGGAAGGCCACCGTCGCCCCCTCACCGAGTGGTTCACCTGGTACGCGGGCGCGCCCCGGCAACGCGCGCCCTGGTATCTGCCGGGCTGGCACGAAGCCGCGACCCGCTGGGCCGCCGCACAGTTGACCAGCGCAGGCATGCCGCCAACGGGACCGGCGGAGCAGTTGCGCTCGTGGCAGCGTTCGGCGATCCTGCGCCTGCCGACCGGAGAAGGCCCGGTGTACCTCAAAGCCGTGCCGCCGATCTTCGCCCACGAACCGGCTCTGACAGCGGCGCTGGCCGCCGCTGACCCCGACCGGTTTCCCCGGCCGGTGGCAGTGGATCCCGCCCGCGGCTGGCTGCTCATGCGCGAATTGCGGGGGCCAACTCTCGATACGCGCTGCGATGATGTGGAGCTGTGGGAACGGGCGCTCGCCGGCTTCGCCGAGGTGCAGATCGCCAGCGCCGCACGGCTGCCGGTCCTGCGCGCCGCCGGGGTTCCTGAACGGCCCCTCGCCACCCTCGCCGCGCGCCTGGCGCCGTTACTGGCCGATCCCGCCGCGGCCATGCCCGCCAGCCCCGCCGGTCTCTCGGCCGATGAGCGCCGCCGCCTGCATGGCCTGGCCGCCCGTCTGGAAGCCCTGACTGCGCGCCTCGCCGCCTATGGCCTGCCCGCGACCCTCGAGCACGGCGACTTCTGGGCCGGGCAGGTGGTGGTGACCGGCGCGGGCTTCGCCTTCCTCGACTGGTCCGATAGCTCGATCAGCCACCCCTTCTTCAGCCCGCTGCTCTTCCTGGTGGAAATCGAAGACTTCTTCCCCCGCCTGCCCGGCGTGCGCGAGCGTTTGCGCGACGCCTACCTGCGCCCCTGGGCCGCCGCGTTCCCCGACCGCGACCTGGTGGCGGCATTTGAACTGGCCCAGCCCCTGGCCGCCCTGCATCACGCCAGCACCTACTACGGCGTGGTGCTGCCCAATATCGAGCTGAAGTGGGAGATGGAGTTGATGCTGCCCTTCTACCTCAAGATGGCCCTGCGCCTGGCGGAGCCGTTGCTGGGAGAAGGGTAAACTCACTCCTCCCCCAGAGTGTCGCGGGCGTCGGGAAAGGTGCTGCTGCGCCGCGGGCGCTGAACGGTGGCGCGGTACAGGGCCAGGCTGGCCTGCATGCGCGCAATGTGCTCGAACTCCTCGGCGTCCTCGATGGCCTGCTCCCGCTCCTTGAGCCGGCTGATGCGCGCCTCAATCTGGCCCAGGCGCAACTTGCGGGCGCACGCCTCGGCCTCGTGGCGGTAGCGCAGCGTCTGGGGGCGTTGCCCGGCCACGGCGAGCAGCCGCAGCGCCGTTTCCCGGAAAGGTTCGTCCTGTCCCTCAGCCCAGGCTTGCACCTCCTCCGGGGTGGCGGGACGCCACGCTGGCGGCAGGGTTGTGAAGTGGCGCCAGAGTTCCCGGTGCAACGGCTCTTCCAGCAGATCTTCAAGCCCGCCTCCAAAGAGACCGCGCATCGAGGGATGGCGCGCCAGACCGGCTTCGAGATAGGCTTCCACCGCGGCGTCCACGCTTGGATGGTAGAGGGCCAGGGCCAGCAGATAGGCTTCGGTGGCTCGCCGGGCGTCAAGGGCAGGGTGCGGGGAAGCGGCGGGCGCGGCGCCGTCCCCGGCAGGGTGGGGAGCCTCGTCGGGGGGCGGCGGGGCGGCGGGGCGCTTCTCGTCGAGCCGGGAGCGGCCTTTGCCCTCGCGGAGGACTGGCCGGCGCGCAGCCGGGTTGCCGCGCAGCAGGTCGAGGATCAGTTCAGCGCGGACGCCGATCACCTGTTCCAGGCGCGACAGATAGACCCGCTGCTGGGTCGCGTCGAGTTCAGCCACCAGCGGCAACAGCCGGTCGAGGGCCAGCCGTTGCTCCTCGGGGCGGCTGAGGTCGAGACCGGCGGTGTAGGCGCTCAGATAGAACTCCATCACCGGCGCGGCCTCGGCCACCAGGCGCTGCCACAGTTTCGGGTCGGCGCGGATCACCTCGTCGGGGTCGCGGCCCTCGGGCATACGGATGATGCGCAGGGCCACGTCGCTCTCCAGGCGCACAATGCCCTGGGCCGTGGCGACCATCCGCCCGTCGGCTTCGGCGCTCTCGCGCAGGGCGTCCAGCCCCTTGAGGGTGGCGCGCTGGCCTGCGGCGTCGGCGTCGAGGGCCAGCAGGACGTTGTGCGACAAACGCTTGAGCAGCGCGACGTGGCCGCGGGTCAGAGCTGTGCCCAGCGGCGCAACCACGTTGCGAAAGCCGTGCTGGTGGGCGCTGATCACGTCAAAGTAGCCTTCGACGACGATCGTGCGGTCCTCGGTGCGGATGGCCTCGCGGGCCAGGTCGAGACCATAGAGCAACTCGCCCTTTTTGAAGACCGGAGTTTCGGGCGAGTTGAGATACTTGGGCTGCCCATCGCCGATGATCCGCCCGCCGAAGCCTACCGTCTCGCCCTTCGCGTTACGGATGGGGAAGATCAGGCGGCTCCGAAAGCGGTCGTAGAATCGCCCGCTCTCATGGCGCACCGCCAGTCCGGCGGCTTCAACCTCTTCGGGCGTGTAACCTTTCTTCTCGGTCAGGTATTCGAGCAGGAAACGCCGCTCATCGGGCGCGTAGCCCAGTTGGAAGGCGTCAACCATCTCCGCGTTGACCTGCCGTTGCTCTAGATAGGCGCGACCCGGTTCGCCCCGCCGGGTAGCCAGCAGGATGTGGTTGAAGACCCGCGCTGCCAGGGCGTTGAGTTCGAGCAGCCGCGCGCGCCGGGCGTCCTCCTGGCGCGCGCTGTCGCTCCGCGGGGCGAGGGTGACGCCCGCGCGGGCGGCCAGCAACTCCAGCGCCCCGCGGAAGTCGAGACCTTGCTTGCGCATCACGAAGTCGAAGACCGTGCCCGAGGCGTGGCAGCCAAAACAGTAGAAGCTCTGCGTTTCAGGGTACACCGTGAAGGCCGGGGTGCGGGTGTTGGGGTGGAAGGGGCAGAAGCCCACGTAGCTGCGCCCCGTGCGGCGCAGCCCCACGCCCATCGAGGTGATCAGTTCCACGATGTCGGTGCGGTTGCGAACGTCGTCAATCTGGTTCATAGCGGTTGGAGGGGGATGAGCAGACCAAGGTTCTTCACCCCCCGCCTGACGGAAGTTTCTCGCCGCTACCCGCCCCAGGTCCGGGGAATAAATACCCGCTTGAAGGTCTCAATCGCGTACCGGTCGGTCATGCTGGCAATGTGGTCAACGACCATGCGCTCGACCGGTTCGCTGCGCTGCTGGTTGATGCGCTGCAATTCTTCGGGGATCTCGTCAGGATGTTTGACATAATATTCGTAGAGCGTTTCGATAATAAAGCGCGCCTTCTCGCTCTCGGCCCTGGCGCGCCGATCCTGGTAGACGGCGCGGAACATAAAATCGCGCAACTGGTTGGTGGCGGCAAGCACGGCTGGACTCATGCCGATCAGTGGCGGGTCAGGCGGGTTCGCCTCGCCGGTGGCCCACCAGTTGAACTGGATCAGGTCGCCGACCATGGTATTGATGCGCTCGCGGTGGCTGCGTCCCAGCACCGCGATGGCCTCGGCGGGCAGATCCTCCTCGCGCAGCACCCCGGCGCGAATAGCGTCGTCAATGTCGTGGTTAATGTAGGCCACGCTATCGCAGATCTTGATCAATTGGCCCTCGAGCGTGCTGGCCGTGCCCCAGGCGGTTGTCATAATGTCGCGACGGGCCTTGGAGTGCAGGTAGATCCCCTCGCGGACGGCGTAGGTCAGGTTGAGACCCTGACCGCCGTGTTCGAGCACCTCAACGATGCGTCGCGACTGTTCGTTGTGGCGGAAGTGGTCGGGGTAGATGCGCGTCAGGGCGGTTTCGCCAGCGTGCCCGAAGGGCGCGTGCCCCAGGTCGTGCCCCAGACCGATGGCCTCGGTCAGATCCTCGTTGAGGCGCAGGGCGCGTGCGACCGTGCGGGCGATCTGCGTCACCTCCAGGGTGTGGGTCAGACGGGTTCGGTAGTGGTCGCCCGGGGGGGCGATGAACACCTGCGTCTTGTGTTTGAGGCGGCGGAAGGATTTGGAGTGCAGGATGCGGTCGCGGTCACGCTGGTAGGCCGGGCGCACCGCGCAGGGCGGCTCGGGGTAGTCACGCACGGCGGCGCTGCTGCGGGCGGCGAAGGTCGAGAGCACCCGGGCTTCGAGGTCTTCCTGGTACTCGCGGGGTGTGCGGATCATGATGCCAGACGTTTTGGGGCCCTGGTCAGCTTCCTGAACGCGAGTTTCTGCGAGAGCGAAGCCCTCCCAGAAACTCTCTTCTCCGACCGCTTGCTCAGGGGAAGATGCCAGATGCGCCACGTATCAGGTCGCAACTGAATTATAGCAAACCCGAATTGGAGGGAGGTGGAGAAACCTGGTTTCCACACGCCCCTGCCTCATGGGAGCGTTCGGGAGGGCAAAGCTCTCCCGGAGGCGCGCCTATCCCGCCTCCGCGGACACAGACGCTGGTGCGAGGGCGCGCCAGAGGCTCAGGCCGGCGCCCGTCAGGGCGTGGATCACCAGCATGGTGGTGAAGTAGAAGCTATGCCCGCTGGCCCGCGCCTCTTCCAGGGTAAAGAAGAGCGTCTCGATGCGCTGGGCGACAAAGAAGGCGAAAAAGTAGAGACAGAAGCAGCAGAACGCCGCCAGCCCCGCTTCCTGCCGGCGGGCGATGATCCAGCCGATGAACAGGGCCGCAGGTGTGGCAAACACCGTCCAGACCAGGGGGCGCACGGCAGCATCGTTGCGCGCGCCACCCGTCGAGGCGAAGTTAAAGGCGGCCCAGCTCACGCCAATGGTGAGAGCCGCGAGCATGATCAACAGCGTGCGGAAATCAAGACGATTGCTCATCGTGTCGTTTCAGGCGACCAGGCAAAGCATCAGCGCAACCTTACCGCTTCCCGGCTGCGCCAGGTCGCAATCCAAAATCCAAAATCGTATCATCCTCGCAAGATTCGCGCGGCCTGCTCCTCCAGGCGCGCGATCTCTGCGCGCTGGCCCGCCTCATCTTCGGCGAGCGCGGCCAGGCGGTTCTCCAGTTCGTTGAGCGTGGCGACGTAGCGCTGGCGCAGGACGCCTTCCTCGCCCTCGCGGCCCAGCGGCTCCAGATTGCTGCGGATCTGCCGCTGGCGTTTGTAGATCTCGTCGCGCTGAAGGCCGAGTTGCTGGAGCTTTTCCCGGGCGGCGTTGATCTGCTGGTAGATCCTGAGCACCGCACCGAGGGCCTTGACAGTAGCCACATCGAGGAGCCGGTCAGCAAGAAACTCGCGCAACTGCTCGCCGGTAAGGCCGCGAACAGACTCGAAGCGGCTCAGCAGCCGTCGCTCGGTCACCGTGAAGCGAATGCGCGCGCGGGGTTCACAGGGCACGCGCCAGCGGGCGAACCCGGCACGCTCCTCCTCAGGCGGGCGCGGCCCGACCACCTCAAAGGCCGGGTTGCGGGCGTGTTCCAGAGTTACCACCACGGCGCGATCAAGGGCGCTGACGAGTTCATAATCGGTGATGCTCGATTCGTGCTCCTCGATCCGCAGATACTCGCCTTCCAGCCTGACGCTGGCGGTACGGCGCTCGCCGCGCCGTTCTTCGGTGACTTCTATCCCCAGCTCCACGGCGTAGGGCACGATGAGTTCATCTCCGGCGCGGGTAAAGGGCAGCACCGCCTCACCAGCGTAATCGCCATTTTCGAGCACTGTCACCGGACCGCGTTCAAGGGTCAGGCCGGTAACGTTGCTGAAGCGCAAAGCGGCAACTGGATGGCGGGGGTGCTTCGCGCCGCTGTAGAGCAATTCGCGCCGGGCGGGCAGGCGCCGGCTGACAATCGGAACCATCGCCGACTGGCCGCGGGCGACGCTCACCGGGTGGGTGATGTGATAGGCAAAGAGCGCGCCGCGCTCGTCGCCGCTGGCGCTCGCGGGTATACCTTCCTCCAGGCGACGGGTCGCCAGGCGCACGGTGGGGGCGAGCGAGGCCGCGTCGGCTTCGGCGTTGCTCTTTGCCATTATCCCCGCGGCCAGCTCCGGCGCGGGGGGCGGCGCTCTGTCAAAGAACAGCGGTCCGGCTACCGTGCGCTCCTCGTCCTCAACCAGCGGGCGCTCGGGGGTGTGGGGCAATGCGAGCCGGTAGCGAAAGGAGATAGGCATACCCGCCATGAGCGTCAACTCGACCTCGCAGAGATCCTCGTCGAGTTGATTATCGAACAGCCCCCAGCCCTGCAACAGCACTTCCGCGGGTGGCGGGGCCGAAGCAGGCTGGTTCAGCCGCTCCTCCTCGTAGAGCAGGCGATAACTCACTCGCCAGGCGGGCGCAGGCGCGATGTAGGCCAGCAGCAGGTCGTGCTCGCCGGGCGAAAGGCGCAGCATGGCGCTCTGGCGCTGCTCTTCGCCGCGAGCGACGCGCAGTGCGTAGCGCAGGTCGCTATCCGCCTGATCGTCGAGCAGATCCAGGTGCGCGAGCTGAACGACCGGCAACACGCGCACCTGCCGCGTTTCGGGCTGGTAGATTGCCAGCGTGGCCCGGCGCAGCGTCATCTCCGGTTCATAGTCCACCCCCAGGAGCAGACCCTCGACCACGCTCTCAGGTCGCTTGTTGCCGCCGTTGAGCGCCACTCGCACGGCGCGGCCGCGCAGATCGCGCAGTAGATCGAGCAAGCGGCGCTCCTCTGAGAGACCGATGCTGACCCGGCCCAGACGCGCCGCCCGATCCTCGGGCGTCTCGAAGTCCACACCGAGTACATAGCCACGGTTGTCAAGCACGATCAGGCTCTTGAGCACATCGTCCGTAGCCTCGCGCGGGAAGCTCAACTCCAGGCGTTCTCCCTGGAAGGATCCGCGGCGCTCAATGTAGCCTACTCCATGCTTGAAGAGCACCAGGCGTGTAATCGGCAATACGGCCATCGGTTGATCCTGCCTGCCGGCAAAGGCTGCTTGCTGCGTTTCCGGGCGACGACTCTCTCAGTTCAATTCCGCCCCACCGGCAGGCGGGCGGAGAAGTCTGGTGTGCCCGCTCTCTTCCACCCGCCTATCAAGGCGCACGGGGTTGTAGGCGGTGTAGGCCAGGCGCGAAAACGCGGCCACGACCGGCGCCATCAGTTCATCGGGCCAGAAGTGCCGCCCCGGAGGCAGAGGCCGGTAGATGTAGATGGCGATGGCATAGGCGCCGTTGGGCGAGCGCACAATGCCCGCGTCAGCCTGCATATCTTCAATCCAGCCGCTCTTATGCTCCACCCTGACCCCTGGCGGCACCCCTGCGACGAGCCGCGTCTGGTCATCGTTGGCGGCGAGATAATCGAGCATCTCCTGGCAGCGAGCGGCGGTCAGGCGCTCGAAGCGTTCCAGAAGCAACCCCTCGTTCGCGGCGCACTGGTCAATCAACTGGTAAAGCCGGGCCATCGAGGCCGGCTCGGCGCGGAGGCAATTCCCATGCTCCGTGTAGGGTTTTTCACCCACGGGGCCCTTCGGCCCGCAGCGAAACTTCGGCTTATACAGCCTGATATAATCTGTCGCCTCGAAGGGGATATACAGATAGGTATGCTTCAGGCCAAGCTTCTCCTGCAGCATGATGCTCATCGCGTCGGCCCCAACGAAAGCGTACTCGGTTCCCCGGCCCCCCGCAGCGGCGGCCAGCAGGTCGTTCGCAGCCAGATTGTCGCTCTCGCCGATCATCTTTGCGAGCAACTCCTGCTCACGCTCGCCGATATCGTCGAGATTGACATACGTGTTGAGCATGATCGCCGTTTTGATGGTGCTGGCCCCGGCAAACACCGTGTGCTCATGGAAGCCGACGCTGGCCCCGGTTTGCAGATCGATGAGCTGAAAGCCAACTACACCCGGCCACTCAGCGGCCAGCGCCTCAACCTCCTCGCGGAGCTGGATCAGTGGCGCCCGCGGCGGCGTCGCGTCCTCGCTCAGCGTCAGAGTGAAGGGGCCCGCGTCGCCGGCGGCAAGACCCTGGCCGATCCGGGCCACGGCAGCGTCAACTTCGAGGATGCGTCCGGGGGTAAACCCGAAGCTCCGTGAGAGCGCCTCGGTGGAGGTGATGACGTGAATAGTCGGCGGCACGGCGACTTCGGCGGCCAGCGCCGCGATCTCCCTGCGGAGGGCCGCCTGATCGTAGTCGAAGGCTGCCGAAACCGTGACGGGCGTTGAGCCGGCCAGGGCCGGCGCGGCGCGGGTGAGCAGTTCTTCTACCGGCACTGTCAGCCCGATCAGCTCTGCGCCAAGCGACCGACGCAGCGATCCTACCCGCACCTCGATTTCCGGCGGGACGCTGAGCGCCGCGCGGAGGCGCCGCTCGGCCTGGTCCAACGTCAGACCGGCCACGGTGATCCCCGCGACGGTGGTTCCGGTGGCGAAGACGGGGGTTGGCGTGGGAGCAGAGGCTTTCAAGACGGCAACGGCCGTCCCAGGCTGGCCGGCAGGTGCAGAGGGGTCCCGCTGCGACGCAACAGGGGCGCAGTTTGCGACCAGCGCCAGACAGAGCAAACTGATCGCGGCGAAACGTGGCCAGGTCATGCGTAATCCCCGGTGGTAAAGGTCAGGTGTCAGGCTCCAGGTAGAACGTCAGCGGGTAACCGGCCTCCCGAGCGGCATGGTGGGCGTTGTACACTCGTTCCCGCGCCTCTTCATACGGCAAGGTCGCCACATGGGCTCGCCCTTCGTAATGAGCTGTCAGCATCACCACTACCGCCCGGTTGAAGCTCAGTCCGAAAAAGACGCGGAGGACGGTGACGACGAAATCCATCGGCGTCACATCATCGTTCTCGATAATCACCCGGTAGGGTTTCTCCAGGTCCTCGCGCTCGGCGACTTTGAAGGTAAGATTGGGGATGACGTGAACGTCCGGGTCCTGTGTGGTCACGTCAACACCTCCGTGGGCGCCGGCCCTTGCGGCGAATATCGCCACGTAGTATAGCATATCCCTTACCACTTTACCGGGAACAGGGCTGATGCAAAGTCTGCCTCCAGCGGAGGGATCGGGCCGGCGTAATCGCTCGATACGGCCATTTCTCGTTGATTCTGGCAGCTACGCCGCCAGAGCCAACGAAAACCTGGGGTTTGGGGCAGGCTCCGGAGACTCTGCACCAGCCGTTTTACCGGGAAGGTCTCCTCTTGCACAAAGCGCCGGCTGCGTATATCATTCACGGCGTTACAGACCGAATGGCGCGTGACGACGTGGTGCCGCGCCGGCGCCGATGATGGGAGGTGAAAACCGTGGACCGTTTTGAATTGCTTGCCGCGCTTGAGGAAGGATTGAAGAACGGGCGTATTTCGCCCCAGACCGCCGCCTACATTGCCGCCGAATTGTTTGGTGTTGACGCCTACGAAACGGGCTATCACGAATGGGACACGCTTTCTCCGCCGTCTGAGGAGCCCGAGCCGGCCCTGTCCGCCGATTAGTTCCGTTGCCTCCACCGGTGAGGATGCCGTGTGGCGGCCAGACTCCCTACCTTACCTGGGATGATTCTGCGGTGGCAAGAACAGGCGACCGGAGGCTGATTGGAGGCGCCATAGTGTCAGGGGCGCAACGTGCGCTCCCCCCTATCAGCAGGAGTTATGCGCACAGCGCCGCAGACGGCCTGCGGTTGATTGTTGAGGGCATAGAGTGCGTCAGGGACTGGCCTGGCCTCTGTGCCCTTTTCGTGTTCTGGATACAAGGGGGTTCCGGGTGACTATTCTCGACCTGGTGCGACTGAACCTGCTCTCGCCGATGGTGCTTGCGTTCGTGCTGGGGGGAATCGCCACGCTGGTCCACAGCGATCTCAAGTTTCCCGAGGAGTTGTATGTCGGTCTATCAATTTACCTCTTGCTGGCCATTGGCTTGAAGGGCGGCGCGGCTCTCTCCGAGACGCCGTTCTCCGTCATCCTATGGCCGGCTCTGGCAACCCTGGCCCTGGGATTGATCATTCCGGTAGTGGCCTATGTCATACTCCGCCGCCTGGGCCGCTTTGAGATCGCCGATGCGGCGGCCCTGGCCGCTCATTACGGCTCGGTCTCCGCAGTGACCTTCGCCGCTGTGCAAACCTTCCTGGAAGCGCTGAAGGTGCCGTATGAAGGCTTTACTCCCACCCTGGTCGCGATACTGGAGGTGCCGGCGATTGTTGTGGCCCTGCTGATCGCCCGCGTAGCGATGGGACATGGAGGCGGTTGGGGCGAGGTATTCCGTGAACTGCTGGCCGGTAAGAGCATTCTCTTGCTTCTGGGCGGGCTGGTAATAGGCCTTCTCTCTGGACAGACGGGTTTGAAGCAGGTTGCGCCTCTGTTTGTGGATCCCTTCAAAGGTGCGTTGACGCTCTTCCTGCTCGAAATGGGCATGGTCGCCGCGCGACGGTTGAGTGATCTGCGCAAGGTAGGCTTGTTTCTGGTAGCCTTTGGCATTCTGATGCCAATTGCTTCGGGCATCGCCGGCATCTGGCTCGGCAGTCTGACCGGTCTCTCGCCCGGAGGTGCGGTGGTGCTGGGCACCCTCGCGGCCAGCGCCTCCTACATCGCCGCCCCCGCCGCCGTGCGTATCGCCTTGCCTCAGGCCAACCCGAGCTATTACCTGACCGCCTCGCTGGCGATCACCTTTCCGTTTAATCTGGCCTTCGGCATTCCGCTCTACTACAGCTTATCAAACCTGTTCTATTAGTGCTACAATGAAAACCATCCCCTGAGGGGCGCTTCGGAGGGGCGAAGTCCCTCTGAACGCCTCGTTTCAGGCGACGTCTCGTTGCACAATTGCTGCTGCGGTGAGGCTTCGCTCGCGAAGGGGAGGCGCGGAGGGGGCCGGCCTCTCCTGAAAGCCCGTTCCGTACCATCGTGGAGGAGGCGCCCGGTGCACAAACTTAAGCTGGTAACCATCGTCGCTGAGGCGCTGCTGGAAGAGCGCCTGTTACGCGAACTTCGGCAACTCGGCGCCAGAGGCTACACGCTGGTGATGGCCCGTGGCGAGGGAACGCGAGGCGTGCACGCCAGCAGTTGGGAAGGTCCCAATCTGCGTATCGAGACCCTGGTCTCGCCCGAGGTCGCCGAGCGGATCATGACCTACGTGGCCGATCACTACTTTGCCGATTATGCTGTCATCGTCTATTGTATGGATGCCGAGGTGATCCGTGGCGAGAAGTATCTCTGAGGCGGCTAAAAACGCCCCCGCAGACACTCTGCGGGGGCGCCGTCCGATCGGCAAACCCGCCTCGGGCGAGGCGGGTCGCCTGGCTGAACAAACTGTCATGATGCCCTGTCGCCCACCGTCGTCGCCGGTGTGGGGTTTGCGGCAGACTGGTCGCCTTCAGGCCTCGTCCCTGTCCGGGTGATTGACAATTGCTCATCTGCCAGGGTGTATGGATGACCAGTCATTGCATTGACGTTTCTCCCCCTGGCGCATACCATGAGCGCAAATGACAAAAGTTGATAGAGATGGTTCGCGTTCCTTGTTGGATTGATAGAACGCGAACCAGTTTTTTTGCCCCACGGGGAAACCCGGTTTTCCTGCCTGCCAATCCGGATCAGGGCGGATGGCGCCCGCCGGAGCGGGGGCAGCGGGCGACCTGTTGGTCCTCCTCCTGCAACCGGCCGCGTTCAATAGGGAAAAAAGTCAGCAGGAAGCAGATGCGCGCCGGACAGGTCCGCGCGCACGGATGTAGCGTCGCGGATGACCGAGCTAATAACGGCCTCGATCCACCGGTCGCCGGCCCGCCAGCGCACAATGTCCCCTGGTCGGAGATCGTAGTGTTCGGGGCGGGTAAAGCTCTCGCTGCAGTCAATCAGCAGTCCCGAGGTTTCGAGCCGGTCCACTGGCAGATCGGTGTAGCGATAGCCGTAGTTGCGCCGGTAGACGCTTACCGTGATCAAGGAAGGCGGTGACATGACATCGTGTGAACGATGGTTGATCGGGCTCCCTCCACCGCCATACGGCAATGGAGATTGGCAAACCTCACCCGGAGAGACAGCATCGCGGAGGGCGTAGCCCTCCGCGCCTGGATAACCTTGCCTGGTAGCCGGGTTGCCAGCCGCCGAGCAGACCGTGCACCGGCGCCCATTGCTCGTGTACCTTCCCCCTCGCAGGTGATACGTTACTTCCCGACGCCGCTTTGTTCCTTGTTCGTACTGATGCCAAAAACGGAGTATAAAGGGCAGAAGCCTACGGCGGCGGTGGTGAGCATCGCCAGCGCCAGCAGCGCCGGTATGATCTGCCAGACGCCCGCGGAAGGGGCAAACAGGGCTATCAGCCCGAACACCGCTGTGAGCACCAGACGGATGTCGCGGTCGGACGTGCCGAGGTTCTGGGGCATAGAAGCGCTCCTTGTGCATGACTTCACGATTTTGTGTCACACGAGGATACCACGGATAGTCGCTGGTGAAAGGTAAAGGACTGCTACGTTGTGTAAAGAGGTGACTACGCGGCAGGCGTCTGCGTTCCTCTGCGCCCCCTCCGGTGCGCAGGAGGCCGGCAGCTCTCAGCGCGATCGTCAGTCAGCCAGCGGGGAAGAGAAGGGTGCAGCCCTCGCGTGCCCGCCCTGCCGCGCTGCGGCAATTCTATGCTACAATAGGGGCGTTTCCGCACCACAGAGGCTCTGGCCAAAGCGATGAGCAACGTAATGTCTGATCGCCCTGACACCAGTTCCGATGTTTTCGGGCTTGATGCCGTGCGCGAAGTGCTGCGCCTGATCCACGAGACGGATATCTCAGAGTTGTTGATCGAGCGTGGCGACGCCAAACTGCACGTCAAGCGCGGCGTGCCTCCGCAGCCGTCCCAGTCTTTTCCTGTGGCGCCGATCCTGCCGACGACGCTGCCTTCGCCCCTGCCGAGTGCGCCGCTACAGCCGGTGTTCCAGTCCGCCCCGGCGCCGGAAGGTCCGCCCGTCGAGACGCCCGCGGGGCATACGGTGCTCGCGCCGATGGTTGGCACGTTCTACGCCGCGCCCTCGCCTAAGGATGCGCCTTTCGTTCAGGAGGGTGATGAAGTGCGCATCGGGGATACGATCGGCATCATCGAAGCCATGAAGATGATGAATGAGATCGAAGCCGATGCCGCCGGCCGTATCGCGCGGATCCTGGTGAAAAACGGCCAGCCGGTTGAGTATGGCCAGCCGCTTATGGTTATCGAGCCGCTCTAAGCCGCACACGGGTCGCCCATGACAGATGTGTGCGGCACGCATCCGGTATCGGTCGCCCGGCCCCCCGCATGTACCAGGCCCTTTCCGTCAGCGAGTTGAACAATTACCTCCGTGAACTGCTCGAAACCAACCCGCTCCTTAGCGATGTGTGGGTCGAGGGCGAAATCTCGGAGTTCAAGCGGCATGCCGCTTCCGGTCACTGCTATTTTAGCCTCAAAGACTCGCAGGCGCTGCTCCGCGCGGTCATGTGGCGCTCGGCCGCCGCGCGTCTCGGCGCCCTGCCGCAACCCGGCGAGGCCGTCCTGGTGCATGGCTATGTGTCAATCTATCCCCAACGCGGCGATCTGCAACTGTACGCCGACATGCTCCTGCCTGCGGGCGTCGGCGTCCTCCATGCCCGCTTTGAAGAATTGAAGGCCCGTCTTGCCGCCGAGGGCCTCTTCAATCTCGAGCGCAAGCGCCCCTTGCCCGCTCGTCCTCGCCGCATCGGCATCGTGACCGCCCCCCAGAGCGCGGCGTTGCACGATATGCTCACCATCCTCGGCCGCCGTTGTCCGCTGGTCGAAGTGCTGGTGGCGCCCTGTCTGGTCCAGGGCGAACGGGCGCCGGACAGTATCGTCGCGGCCCTTACCAGCCTGTTTCAGGCTGAAGTGGACGTGATCATTGTGGCGCGGGGCGGCGGTTCGCTCGAAGATCTGTGGTCGTTCAACGATGAGGCCGTGGCGCGTGCCGTGTTCGCCAGTCCCGTGCCGGTCATCACCGGCGTCGGGCACGAGACCGATACGACCATTGTTGACCTGGTCGCGGATCGGCGCGCTCCGACCCCATCCGCCGCCGCCGAACTGGTCGTGCCCGACCTGCCGGAACTCCTCGCTGAAGTGGCCGGCGCCCGCGCGCGCCTCGATGCGGCCGTAAGCGCCATCCTGGCCCTCCGCCGTAGTCAGGTGGCCGAAGCCTCCCGCTTCGTCGAGCGCCATGCCCCTCTCCGGAGACTGGATCGCGAGCGTCAACAGGTGGACGACCTGCTTCGCCGACTGGAACGCTCCGTAAGCGCCGCCGTTCAGTTGCGGAGCGTCGCCCTCGCCGGTCTCGCCGGACGACTCCAGATCCTCAGTCCCCGCGCCACCCTGGCCCGTGGCTACGCCGTGGCGCGCCGTGCCGATACCGGCCAGGTGCTTACCGATCCGCTCCAGGCCCCTCCCACCACACCGTTGACGATAACCCTGCGCGATGGTGAGTTGCGCGCTACGGCAGATGAGGCAGGTTAATAGTACAATGAGATTTCCCCGTAGGGAGTCTCGGGGGTTAAACTCCCGCCGCAAGCCTCTTTCCGGTGTGGCGCGGAGAAGCCACGCCGCACCGGCAAGGGAAATCGTATGGGGGCTTGTGACCCCCGCATCCCTCGCCGAAGGGCGTTGCGCTCCTGATCTCTGGCAGCAATGCGGAGCAGTGCATGAACGCGCAAACACCGATGGAAACCTATGAGACCCTCTACGCGCGCCTCCAGCAGGTGGTCGCGCGGCTCGAAGCGGGTGAACTCCCCCTTGAAGAGACCCTGGAACTGTACGAGCAGGGTGTTCGCCTTGCCGCCGAGTGCCAGCGCCTGCTCGACGCCGCCGAGTTGCGCGTGCGCCAGTTGCAACTCGCGGAACCGAGTCCTGATCTACTGGCCTGAGAGTCACGGTGCGTATCCAAGAACGCTATCATCGCTATCCGCGCCTCGTCACTGCCGCGATTGCCTGGCTCTCGGCGCTGCTGGTCGTGTTCGCGATGGTGAATCTCGGCGCGACGCTCCTGCGTGGCCTGTGGGGCATCTATGGTCGTAATGATGCCTGGCTCGCCACCGTTCCCTGGTTGCGACCGGTGGTGACCTGGATCGCCAGCGGCTCCGGCGCTCCCGTGACGAGTATCTGGGACCTGGCGCCCACTCTGTTCGGGCCACTGGTCTGGGCGGCGCTGGCCCTGTTTGTGGCACTGATGCTCCGCAATGCCTTTCCGGCTATACGCACCAGTCACCAGGGCTTGCTCGTAGAGTTCGCCGGTAGCTGGCTGCCCGTCCCCTGGGAACATCTGGCTACGCTAAAGGTCACCAGTGATCTGGCCGGTGAACGCTTCGTCGTCCTCGTCGAAACCAGCCCGCGCGATCTGACCGCCTGGCATCGCCTCTACAGCTTCCTGTACCGTTTCAGCTGGCAACCAGGGTTCTACATAACCTCCAATATCAACGAGTTCGAGACCCTGATCAAGACCATCCTCGATGAGAACCGTCGCGTGGCTCGAGCCATCGAAGGCGTTCAGGAAGTGCGTCTCCAGGAAGAGGCGCGATCGCCCCTTTTTCAACTGATCCTCGGTCCCGGGGCCTTTTTCAGCCGCCCGGAAACGCTCCCCGCAGAGCAGCCGCCCCCGCCGGGCGCTCCGGTGCGCGCGGTCTACCCCTTGCGCGTGACAGCCGTCCTCACCACGGTCGTCGCGCTGTTTGCCGCCGGGGCGATCTGGAGCTATCTGGGCTACTGGGTGCGCTTCCTGGCGCTCATGCTGCCCCCGGTGCGGAACATCCCCCCCTTCCGCTGGACCTACGGCGATGCGGGCTATGTCGAGCTGTACAATGCCTACCGGACGCGCGCCGTTCCGCTGTTTGGCGTCGAGGGGCGCCCCGATCTCCCGGCGCCCTGGTGGGTGCTGGTCGCCGCCCATCTGATGCTGCTGGTTGCCATCCCGCTGATCCTGTGGCTCCTTGGTCTCCTGCCGGATCTCGAGTCACGCGAAGAGGGCTTGCTGATCCATCCTCGCTTCCGTCGTCCCTGGCGACTCATCCCCTGGAGCCGTGTGCTGGCCTTCAAGGCGACGGAAGTGTCGGAACAGAGTGCGGTGCTGCTGCTCCAGGTTCGCGGCCGTCCGGGCAGCCGTTTGACCAGTCTGCTCTACGATGGCACTCTGGCGCCAGGCACGCTGATCACGTCGGCCATAGGGATGTTCCGGCCCCTCGTGAGCGATATGTTGCAGCGTCTCGTGCGCCTCGAGCAGGCTGGCGGCACGCCCATCCTGCAACAGGAAGCGCGCTCATGGCTCTTCTGGCTGGCCCTGGGCCGCCGTCCCGCTCTTGATGCGCTGGTGGTCGAAGCCCGGGCCGACGCGACAACGAAGCAGCTCGCGGCTTCGTGGTTGTGGCCCGCTGCCCGCGCCATGGCCATCCTGGCGCTGATGCCCGCCCTGTTGCTGCTGATGCATGGCCTCCTGGGCGATCGGGTTCCCACACCTGGATTGGCGCTGGGCGTGCTGGCGCTCTGGGTGCTGGGAGTCGCGGAGTGGCCGCTGGTGGCTCTCGCCACCATCCTGCTCGACGAGCGCACTGGCGGCGGCGAAGAGGACTATCGCGCCCTGGCGCTCTATCCCCGTAGCCAGATGCCACGCGTCCTGCCCCTGCTGGGCGCGTTTCTGCTGCTTGTTGTCGGCGCGCCGGTACTGCCAGTGCTCGCCTGGGTCGGCGCTATTGTCTGGGCCTACTGGCTCACCGCCGGGCTGTGCGAGGCGCTCTATGAGTGGCGCGGAAGCCAGGCGCTGTTGGGCGGGTTGCTCCCCGTTCTCTGGCAGTTGCTGCTGCTAATCGCCTTCCTCGTCCTCACCAGGTAAGCACGGCCCCCATGCTATAATGCCGCCGCCAATCCGCATGAGGAGGTGATCCATGCAGCGGACCGTAATTAGCACCGAGCGCGCCCCGGCCGCCATCGGCCCCTACTCGCAGGCCATTGTAGCGGGCAACCTGATTTTTCTGTCGGGACAATTACCGATCAATAGCTCTACGGGGGAATTGATCGATGGCGATATTGCTGCGATGACGCGCCAGATCTTTCGCAATATCGAAACGGTCCTCGCCGCTGCCGGCAGCACCCTGAGCAAGGTAGTCAAGGTGACGGTGTTCATGACTGATTTGAACGATTTCCAGGAAATGAACGCGGCCTACAGCGAGTTCTTTCCGCACGATCCGCCCGCGCGCTCGACGGTGCAGGTCGCGCGTCTGCCCCGTGACGCGCGGATTGAGATTGAGGTCATCGCGCTGGTGTAATCGCCAGCCAGCGGACCTGATCTTCCCGCGGCCCGGCAGGCCGGGCCGCAACTCTGTGCGTCCTCCCACGGTACAGAGGTGGAACCCTTTGACCGGAGGCGTGGCGATGACCAGCGGCAGACCCTTGCGGGCCGCGTTGCTGATCGGTATGGCTCTGCTGCTGACCCTGGCGGGCTCGGCCTGGTTCCAGCGACCCGATGGGCGCCTGCGACTGACTGTCTTGCCCGTGCCCGGCGATGCGCTGCTGATCCGCACGCCCGCAGGCCGGTATGTGCTGATTGATGGCGGTCGCGACCCGGGGTTGCTGGCGTTGCTCCTGGGTCGCTCGATGCCGTACTGGCAGCGCGACTTGGAGGCGGCGATCCTTACGCGCGGCGACGGGCGGCGCTTGCCTGGCCAGGTGGCCGCCCTGTCCCGTTACCAGGCCGCTCTGGCTCTGGCGCCGCCCGATCTTGAGGATGACGGCACAGCCGGACAGTGGCGACGCCTGACGCGGGCAATGGGCGCCCGCGTCGCCTCCCTTCGCGCCGGACAACGGCTGAACCTCGACGGCGCGACGTTGGAGGTCCTGGCGGCTAACCCTGGCAAGCACGGCGGCGCCGTTTTACTCTTACGCTACGGTCGCACGCGGGCGCTCCTCCATACCGGCGGCCCTGAGGGCGACGCTGCCGTCCAACAAGTCGCAGCGGCGCTGGCGCCGCTCGACCTGCTGGTGTACCCGTGGCAGCGGCCTCTGGATACGCCGCTGATCGCCGCCCTGCGGCCGCAAGCGATCGTGTTCAGCGCGGCCTATGAAGCGCCGGCGCCCGCCCTGCTCAGTTACGCCGACCGGCGGCGCTACGCCCCCCGGCTCTACCACCCGGAGAACGATGGCGCAGTAAGCCTGATCAGTAATGGGTCCACCGCCTGGATCGAAACCGCGGCGTCTCTTGCTGCTCGCCGCCGGGATGCGCCGTATCTGATGCGCAATCTGCAATCCGCCATCGCGCGAGGAAATCGGGTTGCTCGCCCGGGGCAACCCGGTTTCCTCGCGCCCCTGCCTCTCAGGGAATACGGAACAGGAACGTGAGCCTCCTCTGGCTAATCGGCGGGCTGCTTGGCCTGCTGGCGCTTACCGGCGCCGGCCTGTGGGCCTGGCGATGGTTCTATCGCGACACCCCCGCAAACACCGCTCGCCGCGTCTTCAAAAACAGCGCCGTCACTCTTGCGATGCGCATGGTGGTCAGAGCGCTGGACATGGTGATCTTCTTTATCCTGGCCGGGAGCTTTGATGTCGCGACGTTTGGCGACTATCTATTCGCCATTCTGCTGGTTGGCCAGTATCTGACCATTTTTACCGAATTTGGCCTGGGAGTGCTGCTCACCCGCGAGGTCGCCCGCGATCCCGCTTCGGCGCGGCGGCTCTTCGGCGCTACCCTGGTGTTGCGCCTGGTGCTGATCGGTGCCATCGCGCTGCCGGTCGCCCTGCTGGTGATTGGCGGCTATGCGGTGCTCGGGCAGCCGATCTCGGTGGCGGGCCAGCAGACGATGTTTATCTTGCTGCTAACCCTGATCCCGAGCGCCTTCTCCGGGGCGGTGACCGCGCTATACAATGCCAGTGAGCGCATGGAGGTGCCGGCGCTGATGGAGGTGGTTACTGCGACGCTCAACTTCCTGGCCCGCCTGGGGGTAATGATCCTGGGCCTGGGCATTCTGGGGCTGGCCTGGGCCGCGGTGGCGGTCACCGCCATTACCGCGCTCATCTTCGCCGCGTTGCAATGCCGCGATTTCTTCCCGCCACGTGTTGAATGGGACCTGGCGAGCATGCGCTGGCTGGCGCTTACGGCGCTTCCCCTGATGCTCAACAACATGCTCAGCGCGGTGTTCTTCCGGTTCGATGTCTTTGTCGTGCGCGCCTTCGGCGGCCCGGCTGCCGAGCGGCTGGTAGGGCAGTACAATATGCCCTATACGCTCCTCAACATCGCCATGATCATCCCCCCGGCAGTGACCTTCGCCGTGTTTCCGCTGCTGTCGCGGCGGGCGGGCGGCGATCGGGCCGGCCTGGCCGCGGCGCAGAACCGCACGCTCCAGGTGTTGCTGCTGCTGGCCTTTCCGCTGGCGATGGGCCTGTCGGTGCTGTCCCACGACCTGATTCAGCTCTTTACGCGGCGGCAGTTCCCCGATTATCAGCCTTCGATCACGGTGCTGGCCATTCTCGCCTGGTTCCTGCCATTGTCCTTTGTCAACGGCCTGATCCAGTACGTGCTCATTGCCGTGAACCGGCAGGCGGCAATTACTCGCGCCTTTGTGATCGGCGCCGCCTTTAATCTCCTGGCCAATCTGACGACCATGCCCCTTGCCGCCTACGGTCTTGGCCAGCCGGTCTGGGGCCTATACGCTGCGGCGGTCATCACCATCCTCTCGGAGGTGGTGCTGTACCTGGTGTTCCTCCCGCTACTGCGGAGCGAAGCGCTGGTTCCGCCCTTGCTGGCGCTTGCCTGGCGCCCGCTACTGGCGGCGCTGGCGATGGGCGTCGTAATGCTGAGCGTGATCGCGGCGCTCCCTGAGCACGCCGGGGCCGTCGTCCCTGGATGGCCGGGCAGTCTCGCAGCGGCGCTGCTGGCGCCGCTGGCCTACGGCGTCGCGCTATGGGCCGTGGGCGGCATTGGGGCCGCCGAACGTGATCTGGCGCGGCGGATTTTCAGCAGAGGCGATGCGTGAGAACCTCATTTCCCCGGTCAGGCGCGTTGCAACCTCGTCTCGAGAGTCTTGCCCGCACCTCCACACCTTCACACCTCCACACCTCCACACCTCTACAGGCTGGTCTACTCCAGCACGTAGATCAACGGCTCGCAGCCGTCTTGCATGAGCAACACGACCGCCTCGCGGCTCGGGTCGTAGGTGGCGAGCACTTCGTCAAGGTTCGGCGGCCAGTCATCGCTGCCGGCGTCGGCAGGAAAGTAGGCGATGGGAGCGTGACCTGTCGCAGTGCGGAGATCAATGCCGCGCAGGTCAAGCTCGATCACGCCGCGCCCGTCCCGCGAGTAGGCCAGCCGGGCGAAGTGGAGCAACTGCTCGCTGATCACGCTCACGTAGCTCTCGGCGATGTCGGTGAGGGGCGCGGTTGGATCGTTAAGGAGATGACGCAGTCGCGCGAGGGCCTGTTGCTGCTGATTCATACTGGCGCTCCTGAGGTGTAGCAAACCCTGTTGGCCAATGTGATAAGAGGAGAAGCCGTTTCCCTGCCTGACAGGAAACACTGTGGCGTAATCCTCCGCATTGTGCCCGCAGTTTCCCCACACCGCTATCCGACGGGAGGGTCTGGGAGGACGAAACGCTTCCGGGACCGGTGGTACAGGGCCGTTTTGTTCCTTGCGCTCTATGATACCAGAGGGTCACGCGCTATGCGATGACAGGCTGATCATTGGCAGGGCTGATGCACGGTCTCTGGAGCAAGCTCCACGGACTTTGCATCAGCCCTGAATGGCTTGACGAAGCAACCACCGGTGGAAGGGCTGATGCCAATTCCTCGCGCCCCGTCTGATACCAATTCCTACAGAGTGCATGCCGATCATCGCCCGGTCTCATATACGGCGCTCGAAAATCCAAAATCCATAATCCAAAATCGTATGAGCGTCCCGTAGACCGCCTCTCATACACCTGTCAGCCGCTGGCGATCCCCCGCGCATGGTCCGAACATTCACGCTGCGTTCCCTCCGTCCTACACTGGAAGCAGCACGCAACGCCTGGACAGGGCGGCGCCAGCCCTCTGCGCGGGTGTTGCGCCCTTTCAGCGTTGAAAGGAGGGCCCTATGGCTGGCATCTGGCTTTATCGTCGCGGCGCGCGCCTGATCGCCGCGCTGCTGGTCGGCATCCTGGCGTTCAGCGTCGTCCCCGGCGTCAGCGCCGCCCCCTTCGATGGCAGGCGCGAGCGTTTCGCCGATGAACGCTTTGCCCGCGTCTGGAGTCGCACCGACTCCGAGCTGGTCCGTACCGGGCGTAGCTGGTACTGGGGGCCGGGCCCGTGGTTCGACTACGCCGAGTTCTACCGGCAGGGTGCGAATGGTTTACGCACGGTTCAGTATTTTGACAAGGCCCGCATGGAGCTGAACAACCCCGCGGACCGCTCCGGGCCGAACCAGGGTGTGACCAATGGCCTGCTGGTGAAGGAACTGGTGAGTGGGCGGGTGCAACTCGGCAACGACCCCTTCGATGTCGAGCAACGCGCTCCGGCTGACGTTCCCGTGGCGGGCAACCCGCGCGATGCCAATCTGAGCGCGCCGGGTTATAGCGCCTTTGCCGGGGTTGCCACGCTCGACAACGGCTACCGCGACCCGATGCGTCTCGGGGAGCGTATCGCGACCACAATTGATCGGAGCGGTACGCTCAGTTTGCGTCCAGAACTGGCAACTCCGGAGACCGAGATTGTCCAGTACAACACCATCACCGGTCACAACATCCCCCGCGTCTTCTGGCAGTTTATGAACCAGCAGGGGCCAATCTTCGACGGGGTGGTGCGACGCAGCCCGGTGGTTGACTGGTTGTTCACAATGGGCCTGCCGATTACCGACGCGTACTGGACGCGGGCGGTGATCGGCTTCAGCGAGCGCGATGTCCTGGTGCAACTCTTCGAGCGGCGGGTGCTGACATATGTGCCGGATAACCCGCCCGGCTACAAGGTGGAAATGGGCAACGCGGGCCAGCACTACTTCCAGTGGCGTTACCCCCACCTGGGCACGCCCTGGACTTCCCCGCTCCTCGATCCCCCCCTGGTCTACGCCTCGAACATTGACACAGGCAGCCACTGGGAGCTGTATCTGCCAAACTTCTTCGGCGAGGGCATCCGCATTACCCGCAATGCCGCCGAGACGGTGGCCTTCTCGTGGCGACGTAGCTGGGACCCCGGCCAGATTCGCCTGCTGGTCGACTCGCGGCGCAGTAACCCGAACTACCGGCAGATCTACACCTTCGATCCGCCGGCCTTCTTTGGCGGCGACTTCACGTGGAACGCTGGCGTGACGCGCCTGAGCTACAGCGATGGCACGCAGCCGCCGCCCGATGGCCCCTTCCCAGGCTACCTGCCCAGGGGAACGGCGAGCGACTACAACGCGAGCGTCTCGCCCGACGGAACAAAGATCGTCTTCGTCTCCGACCGCGAGGAGGGGCAGGAGTTGTACCTGATGACCTTCGCTGGCAACTTCCCGGTGCGCCTCACCACGCAGGGCTGTACCAACGAGACGCCCACCTGGTCGCCCGATGGACGGCGCATCTACTGGACGAGCAACTGCGACGGCGATTTCGAATTGTACCAGGCCGATGTGGTGTACTTCTACGATAGCCAGAGCATCGTTGGAGCGCGCCTGGATCGGGTGACGAAGCTCACCAATAACAGCTTCGACGATCGCTTCGCCCGCATCGCGCCCGACGGGCGCGCCATCGCCTACTCGATGAACCCGAACGGCGACTGGGACCTGGCGCTCTACGATCTGAACACCGGGCGCACGCGGGTCCTGATCCAGGGGCCGGGCAATACCGAGGCCCCGACCTGGTCGGCTGACGGGCTCAATCTGGCCTATGCCAGCGACACCGACGGCGATTATGACATCTACACGCTCGGGCTCGTCACCGGCGTGACCCGGCAGATCACCACCAATACCGCGCAGGATCGCTGGCCCCTGTGGGCGCAGTGAGCAGGCGGAAGGCAACTGCACCTTCTGGAGGGTTGGGGGAAGGCGAAACCTCCCCCCAACCCTGTTTCGTCCGGAGCGAACAGGGCAACGAAGAGTGGCGAAAGGCTCAGCCTTCCGCCCCTCCGAACGGTTGCCCTCAAGTCCGTGCGGGGCAGCCGCCTCTTACAGCATTTGGAGACTTCCCGGTCAACCGTGACTACGGGGACGCAATGGCCTAAAGGTCTGGCGTCAATACCACGAATGCATTGCGCCTTTGCGTCAACCTTTCTGAGAAACGCTCTAGCGCTTCACGCGGAAGGCGTTCATCCCCGCGAACTGCGCGGCGGCGCCGAGTTCCTCCTCGATGCGCAGCAACTGGTTGTACTTCGCGACGCGATCAGTGCGGGCGGGGGCGCCGGTCTTGATCTGCCCGGCGTTGGTCGCCACCACCAGGTCGGCGATGGTCACATCTTCGCTTTCGCCTGAACGATGGGAGACCACCGCGGTCCAGCCGTTGCGCTGGGCCATGCTGATCGCGTCGAGGGTCTCAGTAACGCTGCCGATCTGATTCAGCTTGATAAGGATGGAGTTGCAGGCGTCCTCCTCGATTGCCCGCCGCAACCGCGCCACGTTGGTGACGAGGAAATCATCGCCGACCAGTTGCACCTTATGGCCCAGCTTCTGGCGCAGCAGCTTCCAGCCTGCCCAGTCGTCTTCGTGGAGACCGTCTTCAAGCGAGATCAGCGGATAGCGGTTGGCGATGTCAACCCAGTACTCCACCATCTCCTCAGAGGACAGCACCCGGTTGTCGCGCTTGAGGTGATACTTGCCGTCCTCATAGATCTCGCTGCAGGCCGGGTCCATTGCCAGCATCACCTGCTCGCCGAGACGATAGCCGGCCTTCTCGACCGCTTCGGCGATCAACTGTAGCGGCGCCTCATTCGAGGGCAGGCTGGGGGCAAAACCGCCTTCGTCGCCCACGGTGGTGCTTAACCCGCGGTCGTGCAGCACCTTCTTCAGGCTGTGGTAGATCTCCGAGCCCCAGCGAATGGCCTCGTGGAACGACTCCGCCCCCACGGGCATCACCATGAACTCCTGGAAGTCCGTGGAGTTCGCGGCGTGCTGGCCGCCGTTCATAATGTTGAGCATTGGCACAGGCAACACATGGGCGTGGACACCGCCGAGGTAGCGGTAGAGGGGCAGCCCCAGGGCGCTTGCCGCGGCCTTCGCCACCGCCATGGAGACGCCGAGGATGGCGTTCGCGCCAAGCTTGCTCTTATTAGGCGTTCCGTCGAGCGCGATCAACTCGCGGTCAATAGCGATCTGGTCGGTGGCGTCCATGCCGATCAACGCTTCGGCAATATCTTCCTTGACCGCCTTGACGGCTTTCAGCACGCCCTTGCCGCCAAAGCGGGCCTTGTCGCCATCACGAAGTTCCAGCGCCTCGTGAACGCCGGTGGATGCGCCGCTGGGCACGATCGCCCGTCCGATGTCGCCGCTTTCCAGGTGGACGTCCACCTCTACCGTTGGATTCCCGCGCGAGTCCAGAACCTCGCGGGCGACGATCTCCTCGATCAGCGTGGACATGTTCCCTCCGATCTTCAGGCATGACCCAGACCAGCGTGATTCTCAGCAGTCTGTAAACAAGGTCTTTCGCTAAACCCTCGCCCTCTCCTCGACCCTCCCCCGCCGGGGGAGGGAGGCCGGCTCCTCCCCCCAACGGGGGGAGGCTGGGAGGGGGGCGGAAATGCCAGGAAACTTCATTTACAGACTACTCAGCAGTCTGTAGCGGGAGAGGCGGTTCGCGAACCGCCCCTGCCGGTGGGCTGACGCCCGCGTACCTGGTTCAAGGTGGCGCAAAACTTCGTTTACAGACAACTCAGGCCGGCATTGCCGGTACAGAGCCAGAGCGTACCCTGGCAAGTTGGTGCGTCGCCAGTATAGCATAGACGCGAATGCCGCGCCGCAAACGGCGGAGCGTGCGGCCAGGGTCGGGAAAACCGGATTTTCCCGTGTTCCCGCCCATCGGGGAACACGAGCGGCCCGGTCGCAATCGGCTAGTCTGCGTGCTGCTGGCCAGGGCGCAGCACCAGCAGGGGCCGATCAATGCCGCGCAACACCTTATCGGCGACGCTGCTGATCGCCACGCTCCGCACCGCGCTGCGCCCGTGGGTGGTCAGGGCTACCAGGTCAACCGCAAGCTGGTGCGCGGTCTCGATGATCGCGCGAGCGGGTTGTTCGGCGTGCGACACGATGGTGCGCGTACCGGGGGGCGCCAGGCGCGCGGCGACGTCCTGAAGGTACGTTGAGGCGGCGGCCTCCTCGCGGGCCAGGGTCGCTTCATCGGGCCGGTAGCGTTCCGGCAGGGGCAGGCTGATCGGTTGGGGAAGGGTGTCAACGATCCGCAGCAGGGTCAGCGCGCCGTGGTCAATCGCGGCGAGCGCGGCGGCGGGCGCGATGACCTCCTCGGCCAGCGGCGAGCCGTCGAGGGGCACAAGCACCTGCCCGAAGCGCAATGCGGACCCGTTGCCACGGCTCGAAGGGCGCAGCAGAAGGAGAGGCGCATGAGCCTGCCGGGCCAGCGACTCGGCCACGCTCCCCAGCCAGAGCCGGTCAAACCCGCTGCGGCCATGGGTGGTAAGCACAATCAGGTCGGCGTTGACGTCGCGAGCGTAGCGCAGCAGGGTGCGCACCACCGGCCCGGAGAGGCGCACCGCCATCGGTTCCAGGTCGTCGCTGGCGATAGTTGCGGCGACCCGTTCCAGGTAGACCCGTTCGTGCTCGGCGGCAAGGGAGTGGAGGTGCTCGTCAATCACCGGCAGCCCGTTGACGAAGATCGGGTCGCGGGCGTCATCAGCGTGGACGTGCACCAGGTGCAGGCTCGCGCCGCTGGTCCGGGCAATACGCGCTGCGGTCGGCAGCGCCTGCTCGGCGATCTTCGACCCGTCGAGCGGCGCCAGGATGGTGCGGAACATCTTCCAGTCTCCTTGCTGCGATAGAGTTTCGCAATGCATGCGGCGAAGAAACCAGGCTTTCCCGGTTCTCTGCCAGGCGGGAGCGCCGGACCGCTGGTGGCGTCTGGAGAGACGCGGGGAACCCCCAGGTTCCCCGCGTCTCCTGCCGGAGGGGAGGATGGCAGAGCGGCTTTATGCCCCGGCGCAAGGGCCTGGCAGCAAGACCACAAACACCTTGCGCCTTCGCGCTGTTGCGTCAACCGTTCTGAGAAATCCTCTAGCGCGTCGCAGGCGCCGCATGCGAAGGCGATGGATCGCCAGGCGGCAGCGAGACCTCGCCGGGCGCGGGCGCCAGGGCGATGCGCAGCACCTCGTCCATCGAAGAAACCGGGATGAGCGTCAGGTCCCGGCGCACCTTTTCCGGAAGGTCAACGATGTCCTTGGCATTATCCTTGGGCAGGATGAAGGTGCGGATCCCCGCCCGGTGGGCGGCGAGGGTCTTTTCCTTCAACCCGCCGATGCCCAGCACCTTGCCGCGGAGGGTGACCTCGCCGGTCATTGCCACATCGCGCCGCACGGGCTTGCCTGTCATCGCGCTGATCAGCGCGGTGGTCAGGGTGATCCCCGCTGAAGGGCCATCCTTGGGCACCGCCCCTTCAGGGATGTGCACGTGGATGTTGTGCTCCTCGAAGTAATTCGGGTCAATGCCCAGTTCGCTGGAGCGGTAGCGCACATAGCTCATCGCCGCCTGGGCGCTCTCCTTCATCACATCACCCAGTTGACCGGTGAGTTGCAGGCCGCCCTTGCCCTTCACCGGCAACACCTCAATGCAGAGAATGTCGCCGCCGGTCGAGGTCCAGGCTACGCCGGTGGCCACCCCCACCTCATCGCGCTCTTCGGCCAGGCCGAAGCTGAAGCGTTCAGGTCCGAGGTAGACAGGGACATCGGCGACGTCAATGGTGTATGTGCTCTGTTCAGCCGCGGCGCCGGGTTCGCGCGCCGCGGCCACCTTGCGGGCCACCTTGCGGCACAGACTGGCAATCTCCCGCTCCAGATTACGCACGCCGGCCTCGCGGGTATACTCGCGGATCAACTTGATAATCGCGGCGTCGGTGATGGTGAGTTGATCCGGCTGCAGGCCGTGGAACTCGCGCTGCTTGGGGATCAGGAAGCCCCGGGCGATCTCCAGCTTTTCGTCTTCGGTATAGCCGCCGATCTCGATGATCTCCATGCGATCGCGCAGAGGGCCGGGGATCGGCTCGAGCTGGTTGGCGGTCGCGATGAAGATGACCTTGCTCAGATCGAAGGGGATCTCGAGGTAGTGATCCGAGAAGGTGTTATTCTGCTCGGGATCAAGCACCTCCAGCAGGGCCGAGGTCGGGTCGCCGCGGAAATCGGCGCCGATCTTATCCACCTCGTCGAGCACATACACCGGGCTATTCGACTTCACCGACTTGATGCCCTGGATAATCCGGCCGGGCATCGCGCCGATGTAGGTGCGGCGGTGGCCGCGGATCTCGGCCTCATCGCGCACCCCGCCCAGACTGGTGCGGATGAACTGCCGCCCCAGGGCGCGCGCAATGCTGCGACCCAGGCTGGTCTTGCCCACGCCAGGCGGGCCGACGAAGCAGAGGATCGGGCTGCGCATCTTATTGCCGGCCAGTTTGCGTACCGCCAGGTACTCCAGGATACGCTCCTTCACCTTTTCGAGGCCATAATGATCCTCATCAAGCACCTTCTGGGCCTCGGTGATGCTGATTTCAGGATGCGTCTCCTCGCCCCAGGGCAGATTGATCAGCCAGTCAAGGTAGGTGCGGATCACCCCGGCCTCAGGGCTGTTCATGCCCTGCTGGGCCAGGCGCTTCACCTCGTGGAGCGCCTGGGTCTTGACGTACTCGGGCGCGTCCATCTCGTGGATCTTGCGCCGCAGTTCGTCAATGGGGTCGTCGGCGTCCTCGTCTTCGCCCAGTTCACGGCGGATGACGCGCATCTGCTCCCGGAGGAAGTATTCGCGCTGGCTCTGGTCGAGCACTTCCTTCGTATCCTGCTGGATCTTGGCCCGCAACTTCAGCAGCTCGAGCTGCCGGGCCAGCACCAGGTAGGCCCGGCGGAGCCGTTCAGCCGGATCGAGGGTGTTGAGCACCTCCAGGCGATCCTTGAAATCAAAGGCCGGCCCCCAGGTGACGATATCGGCCAGATGGCCGGGCCGCTCGATGCGATGCACGAACTGCACCGCCTCCTGGGGCACCTCGCCCAGGTGGTCCACGAACTCGTCCACCTGCTGCTTGACCGTGTCCATCAGCGCCTGGACTTCCATGCTGTTGATGTCCGGGTCGAACACGGGCACGCAGCGCACCCGGTAAAAGGGGGTAATCTGCACCGCCTCGAAGATGCGGGCGCGGTACAGGCCCTCCAGAATGACGCGCGCCGTCCCATCGGGCAGCTTGGCGAACTCATCGAGGCGCGCGATGACCCCGATCGGAGGCAACTGTTGCGGCTGGCTGCTCTTGTAACCCTCCAACTCAGACTCACGCACAAAGATCAACAGCACTTCGCGATGCTCTTCGTCCCAGGCCCGCTCCATCGCGCGGTACGACTTGCCCTGGGGCACCTGGAGCGGAATGGTCATATGCGGCATAATGACCATTTCGCCGAGCACCACCAGCGGCAGGCGGCGTTCAAGGGACGGATCGTAATCCATAGTATCTCCGCGCCCGACCGCATCGGAAGCGGTGTCGGGATCATTCGCGAACGGACGCTTGTCATTCATCATCGGAACCTCACCTTAACGCGAACGGGTCGCATATCGTTTGCGGCGGAGCCGCGTAAGACTTCTCTCAGGCCCAGCGCCCGCTCTCGCCGTGTTCCAGGACGCGGGTCATCCCCAGCAGCACCCGATCGAGCAACTGGATCAGCATCTCCACCTCCTGTTCAACGAGATGGGCGAGCGCCGCCTGCATCTGTTCCCGGCGCGCCTGTTTGATCTCGGCAATCAGAGCCCGGCCGCGATCAGTCACCACGACCATAACCTGACGCCGGTCAGTGGCGTGACGTTTGCGCTCTACGAGTTGTTTCTCCGACAGGCGATCAACCACGCCGGTGAGCGAGGCGGCCGACTGCTGGGTCGCTTCGGCCAGATCTGACATTTTACACTCGGCTGCAAGCTGGTACAGATGCAGCAGGGTGTAAAACTGGGGCAGGGTCAGACGGAAGCGCTCATCGTCGAGCAGTTGCATAAACTGGCGCTGGGCCAACCAGCTAATCTGCATAATGGACTGTTCAATCTGTTCCAGGGGCCCTCGCTCGCCAGGGATTACCTGCTCGCGAATGTCTGAGGTCATGTCTGCATCTGCCGTTCCTATAGAATCGAGATTATCAACGTCTTTAAGTATATCAGAGGTCTGGCGCCACGGCAAGGGCAATGCCCGCGTTTCGAACCATCCCGCGTTGACGCTGCCGGGGCGCTATGCTATACTGCCGCCGCGAAGCTGATGCATACGACGGAGCGCAGGCATGGCCCAGGTGACGCAGAGCTGGTCTGGAGGTCGGGCGCTGGCGGCGTGGGGCGGCGCGCCCCGCGGCCACCGTCGCCGTTTCCGTCGCCAGCCGGCCCCGCGCCCCGGCTAGCCGTGCTTGCCCGCCGTTTCTGGCAGCAGGCCAGCTTTGCCCGCGGGCAGGCTGGCCTCTTTTTGTGGAGGCATGCCTTCCAATCCGCCGGCCCCGCCTTCACAACGCTACATCTCCACAAGCTCTACAGACCGGTTGTATTAGCGGGTGAAGCAACGCTCAGGCTAAAACATCTGACCTTGAACCCTGTCTTGCGGGCGCCGCGACCGCGGCGCTTCGCGCGGAGTGAACAGCGAGGTGCGCGATGCCGAAGGGCGAAGTGAAAAAAGTGGTGCTGGCCTACTCGGGCGGTCTGGATACGTCGGTGATTGTGCCATGGCTGCGCGAGAACTATGGCTGCGAGGTGATCTGTTTCTGCGCTGATCTGGGGCAGGGCGAGGATTTGACGGGCCTGGAGGAGAAGGCCCTCAAGAGCGGCGCCAGCAAGCTCATCGTGCGTGATCTGCGCGAGGAGTTCCTGCGCGATTATGTGCTGCCCACCATGCAGGCGGGCGCGATCTACGAGCGCAAGTATTTGCTCGGCACCTCGATGGCCCGCCCGATTATCGCCAGGTACCAGGTGGCCGTCGCCGAGGCCGAAGGCGCCGACGCGGTGGCTCACGGCGCCACCGGCAAGGGCAATGACCAGGTGCGCTTCGAGTTGACCTACTTCGCCCTCAATCCCCGCCTCAAGATTATCGCCCCCTGGCGCGAGTGGGCGATTCGCAGCCGCCAGGACGCCCTTGACTACGCTGCCGAGCACAATGTGCCCGTCACCGCCACGGCCGAGAAGATCTACAGCCGCGATGGCAACCTCTGGCACCTGAGCCACGAGGGGGGCCTCCTCGAAGATCCGTGGAACGAGCCGGAGGAGGATATGTACCAGTTCAGCGCCAGCCCCCAGAGCGCGCCTGATGAGCCGGAGTATCTTACCCTCAGCTTTGAACAGGGCGTGCCCGTGGCCGTCAATGGCGAGCGTCTGGGCCTGGTGGAACTGGTCGAGCGTCTCAACCTTATCGGCGGGCGCCACGGCATTGGCCGGGTTGACCTGGTCGAGAATCGCCTGGTGGGGATGAAGAGCCGCGGCGTCTACGAGACGCCCGGCGGCACGCTGCTCTACACCGCCCATCGCGAACTGGAGAGCATCGTGCTCGATAAGGAGACCCTCCGCGCCAAGGACCGCATCGCGATTGATTACGCCGATCTGGTCTATAATGGCCGCTGGTTCACCCCGGTGCGCGAAGCCTACGATGCCTTCGTCCGCGTTACCCAGCGCAACATGACCGGCGAGGTGCGTCTTAAACTCTACAAGGGCAATATCATCATCGCGGGCCGCCGCTCGCCCTTCTCGCTCTACAACGAAGATCTGGCCACCTTCGGCCCCGATATGGTCTACAACCAGAAGGACGCTGAGGCCTTCATCAAGCTGTATGGGTTGAGCGTCAGGGTGCAGGCCCTGAATAGGGGATGAGGCGCCATGGAGAGGGATGGGGAAGGTCGGCTTCCCCTTTTCTCAGGTGCAGGGTGTTCCAGCGCATCCTCACGTCGCATTCGCCATCCGGAGCATTGGGACGCCCAGTTCCCCCCTCTCCCGCTCGCAGGAGAGGGGGTCGGGGGGTGAGGGTCGTAAGTGCATTGGAACGCCGAAAACCCCTTCTCCCGCGAGAAACCCTGCACCTGAGAAGGGTTCCCCATGCCTTTGCCCGGTAGGTGGGTTTGCAAGAGCCGCGCCTTTTCGAGAAATACGCTCTGGCGTTATCCGCGATACGATTGGAGAGCCTGAGGCATGACCCATCTCTACCTCATTCGTCACGGCGAGGCGTGGGCCAATGTGCAGCCTATCGTCGCCGGGATGCGCGGTGATCGAGGTCTGACGCCCCGTGGCATTGCGCAGGCCGAACGCCTGCGTGATCGCCTCGCCCGCGGCGAGCTGAAGGCCGATGTGCTGATCTCCAGCACTCTGCCCCGCGCCCGCCAGACCGCCGAGATCGTCCGTCCGGCCCTGGGCCTGCCGATCATCTTCGACGATGAGGTGCAGGAGTTGCGCGTCGGCGAGGCCGACGGGATGAGCAACCAGGAGGCCTGGACTACCTTCGGCATGCCGGATTTCGCCAATGCTCCGCTGCGTCCGATCGCGCCGGGCGGTGAGAGCTGGGCTATGTTTACCCTGCGCGTCGCTCAGGCCCTTACGCGCATCACCTCCGAGCACGCCGGCAAAACTATTGTGGTCATTTGCCACGGCGGGGTGATTGATGCGTCCTTTGTTCACTTCTTCCACATGCCGGGGATGGTGGTCCCGGCGGCCGATTTTCACACTCGCAACACCAGCATCACCCACTGGGAACTGGTGCAGCGACGCGGGCGCGGCCTCTGGCGCCTCAATTGCTACAATGACATTGCGCATCTCCACGATATCGGCGCGATTGAGTCGCTCCGCTGGGAGGATACCGAACTGACCGGCGACGGGCATCCGGCCTCGCCCGTGCCAACCGAAGAGTAAGGTTCCCCTCGGCAGATCCCTTCCGAACCCGGCGGCAGGGACCTGCCCCGCCGGGGAAGCTCTTCTGTATTCTGGTAAAGGAAGCATTCGCGAGGGCGCAGCCCTCATAGTAGTTCATCCCGTTGGCGTCCGGCACAACCGTATCTGGCGCGGGGGAACAACCATGAACATCGAATGGCTTGAGCACGGCCATGCCGCCAGCCCCATCGGCTGGCAGGCGGCGACGGCTGCGTGCGGCATCAAGTACGCCAACCGCGACGACCTGGCTCTGCTGGTCAGTGAGCGTCCGGCGACGGCAGCGGCGGTGTTTACGACCAATCGGGTCAAGGCGGCCCCGGTGCTCTACGATATGGCTCTGATGCGCCGCAACCCCGCCGGTCTGCGGGCGGTGGTGATCAACGCCGGGAACGCCAATGCCTGCACCGGCCCCGCCGGCGAGGCCGCCGCTCTGGCCATGGCTCGCGCCACCGAGGCGGCGCTGGGCTTGCCCGCCGATACGGTCTTCGTCATGTCCACAGGCACCATTGGCGTGCCCATGCCGGTCGAGCGCGTCCTCGCCGGCATCCGCGCCGCCGCCCGACGCCTCGACCCGGCCCATGGACCGGCGGCCGCCCGGGCGATTATGACCACCGATACGCGCCCCAAGCACGTCGCCGCCCGCGTGACCCTGCCGGACGGTTCGGCGTTCACCATCGGCGGCATGGCCAAGGGTGCGGGGATGATCCATCCCACCATGGCCACCCTGCTCAGCGTGGTCGCCACCGATGCCGCCGTGCCGCCCGCGCTGCTCGACGCGGCGTTGCGCCAGGCCGTCGAGGGCAGTTTCAATAGCATCAGCATTGATGGCGATACCAGCACCAACGATACCCTCCTCGTTCTGGCCAATGGCGCCGCCCCCGCGCCGCCAATCACCGATCCCGCCGGCCCGGCCTTCGCCGCCTTCCTGGAGGGCCTGACTGCCGTCTGTCGCTCACTGGCTCACGCCGTCGTGCGCGATGGCGAGGGCGCCACCCGCTTCGTGACCATCACCGTGCGCGGGGCGCGCAATCATGCCGAGGCGAAGCAGGCTGCCATGGCCGTGGCACGCTCGCTTCTCGTCAAAACCGCCCTCTACGGCGCCGATCCCAACTGGGGCCGCGTGCTGTGCGCCATTGGCTACAGCGGCGTTGAAGTGGACCCCGCGCGGGTTGTCCTGCACTTCGGCGGGATGCGCGTTCTGGAGAACGGCCTGCCTCTGCCCTTCGATGAACGGGCCGCCAGTGACCTGCTCAATGTTCCCGAGGTCGGCATTGACGCCGACCTGGGCCTGGGCGAGGGCGTCGCAACCGTCTGGACCTGTGATCTCAGCCCGCAGTATGTGGCGATCAATGCGGAGTATCGGACGTAAGGGTGAGTGCATTCGGCAGAGGCGTGAGGAAATCGGGTTTCCCCACATCGCTCCAGCCGGCGTTGGCGCCTCTGGGCCAGAAGGAGAGTAGGGAAATCGGGTTTCCGCACCCTCTGGCCCCTACTACTCGCAGGGGCCTGGGATCGACGAAACCCCCCCATAAGCAGGGGCTTGGGGAAACCTGGTTTCCCCATAGTTCACCTCAGAAACCATGGAACACCGACTCTGGGGTGGCCGCTTCGCGGCCCCGACGGCGGAGATGATGCGCCGTTTCAACGATTCGTTCCGCTTCGACATACGGCTGGCCGAGGCCGACATCACGGGCAGCCTGGCCTGGGCCACCGCGCTCCGTGAGACCGGCCTGATCAGCGAGTCCGATTATGAGCGCCTGGTCCAGGGGCTGAACCTGGTGCAGCGTGAGTTCGAGAGTGGCCGCTTCGAGCCTCGCGAGGGCGACGAGGACATCCATACCGCCATTGAGCGCCGTCTCTACGAACTCATCGGCGAGCCGGCCCTCCGGCTCCACACCGGGCGCTCGCGCAACGACCAGGTGGCGACGGCTTTCCGACTCTTCGTCATCGGGGCGGCGCAGCGTATCCGGCGCGGCCTGCGGGGCCTGCAACTCGCCCTGCTGCAACAGGCCGAACGTCACGCCGCCACCCTGATGCCCGGCTATACCCACCTTCAGCGCGCCCAGCCGATCACCTTTGGTCACTGGTGCCTGGCCTACGTGGAGATGTTCGAGCGCGACCGTCAACGCCTGGCCGACGCCACTGCCCGCGCCCGCACCCTGCCCCTGGGCTCCGGAGCTATCGCCGGCAACGGTCTGGGTATTGAGCGCGAACGCCTTACCGAGGATCTCGATGAGTTTGACGCCGTTTCAGCTAACTCTCTTGATGCCGTTTCCGACCGTGATTTCGTTGCTGAGATACTCTTTGACTTCGCTCTCACCGGCGTGCACCTCAGCCGCATGGCTGAGGACCTGATCATCTACAGCAGCGCCGAGTTTGGATTCGTCGAACTTGATGACGCCTACAGCACCGGCTCAAGTCTGATGCCGCAGAAGAAGAATCCTGATAGCATGGAACTCCTGCGCGGCAAGAGCGGGCGCTTGCTGGGCAACCTGGTGAGCGTGCTGACCATGCTTAAGGGTCTGCCTCTTACCTATAACAAGGACATGCAGGAGGACAAGGAACCCTTCTTCGACAGTTTTGACACGCTCGACCTGGGCTTGCAGGTGGCGGCGGCCGCGGTGGCGACCCTGGCGGTCCGGCCCGAGCGTATGGCTGCCGCCCTCGACGATGCGATGCTGGCCACCGATCTGGCCGATGAGCTGGTGCGGCGCGGCGTTCCCTTCCGCGAGGCCCACGGCAAAGTGGGCCGTCTGGTGCGGCGCGCGCTCGAGTTGCAGGTGCCGCTGCGCCGCCTGCCCCTGGCGGAGTACCAGGCCGTGCAGCCCGATCTGGACGCGAAGATCTACGAGGTCTTTGACTTCACTCGCAGCGTGGCAGGCAAGTCCAGCCTGGGAGGAACCGCTCCTGAGCGGGTGCGCGAGCAGTGCGCTCGCTGGCGCGAGATGCTTGGGGGTGCTGGAGAAGCCGATCCTTAGTTCTGGCAAACCTTTCCTTACACCATAAAACCTGGAAGCCGATGACCAGTCCACTCTACTCTCCGCCGGTCGTCTTGCCCCGGCTCAACGTTCGGCCCGATGCAGCAGTGCGGATCCGTCGCGCTCGCGTGAGCGACGTGCCGCGTCTCTACGAGATGATCAACTACTACGCGGCGCGCGGCGATATGCTGCCCAAAACGCTGGATCAGCTCTACAATCGGGTGCGAAACTTTAACGTGGCCGATGCCGATGGCGAGGTGGTGGGTTGTGCCGCGTTGCACGTCACCTGGGCTGACCTGGCCGAGGTCGTAAGCCTGGCCGTGCATCCCGACTTCCAGGGACGCGGAGTGGGGCGTCGTCTGGTCGAACCGCTCTTCGATGAGGCCCGCGAGCTGGGCATTCCCACGCTCTTCACCCTCACGCTGCAGGTCGGCTTTTTCAGCCGCCTCGGCTTTCGCGAGGTGCCCAGGCTGCGCCTGCCGCACAAAATCTGGCAGGACTGCGCCACCTGTTTCAAGCAGGACCGCTGTGACGAGATTGCTATGGTGAAGCAACTGGCGTTGTGAGGGCGCATGGGCGGCTCTCTCAGATCCTCCCCTCGGCTGGGATCTGCTGTAAGGCCGAAGCATTGGTGCAGCCAATGCTTCGGCCTTGCTCCAGGGAGGTCTTAGCCCTCTATTCCTCATCCTCGGCAGGGGCGCATCACCCCCCTCATCACCGAAACGCCGGCAGGCCGATCTGCTCCACGCAGCGACCATCAGGCGAAGCCGCGGGGTTGTCGAGAAAGGCGCGGATCAGCCCGGCGGGACAGGCGCCGCGGCCCACCACGGCATGCCCTGTGTCGCGCAGGGTAAAGCCATAGGACCGCCGCAATCCCTCGGCGGCCCGTTCGCGCCAAGCGGGCGGCGTAATCGGGTCATAAGCCCCCGCCAGCAGCAGCGCCGGCGTGTCCGACACGACCGGCGCGCGCCAGCGCGGGTCGGGCGGCGCGCTGTCGAAGTGCGCGCAGAGGTTCTCGGCTTCGCCCGAAAGCTCCAGGAGTTCCTGATAGAATCCCGCCAGTCGCTCATGCCCCGCCAGCGCCTTCTCGCGCCAGCCGGGTTCGAGCGTTCCCAGGTCCTCGGCGCACTGGATGGCGTAGTAGAGGGCCTGCGCCTGCCCGGCCCCCACGCCTCGCCGCTGCGCCACCAGCGCCCGTAACGGCTCGGCATCGCCTCGCTCCAGGGCCGCTATCGCCGCCGGGAGGCGCGGCACGCTCTGCCAGGCGTACAACTGGCGAAACATGATCCGCACCAGTTGATTGCCCGTCAGCGCAACCGGCCCGTCACCGAAATTCGCAGTCAGCGGATTAGCGTTCAGCGCCGCCACCAGCCGCCAGAAACGCTCCTCCAGGTCGGGGTAGGCCGCGGCGCAGCCCGGCTGCGCGGCGCAATCGGCAAAGAGCGTTCCCAGGGCGCGGTTCAGATTGGCCGGCATACCGGCGTACAGGCTCTCCTGCGGCGGGTAGGGCGAGTCGAGGATCACGCTGCGCGCTCCGGCGGGGTCGTCGCGCAGCAGGGCCAGGGCCAGGCGCGTGCCGTAGGAGATGCCGAAGATATTCCACTGCGTGTAGCCGAGGGCCAGGCGCAGGTCGCGCAGGTCGGCGGCGGCGGCGGCGGTGGTGAAGGCCCGTAACGGTGTGCCGCCAGCAGCAATGCGCTCGCGGCAGGCCAGGAGCGCCGCCGCCTCCCCCTGAGCGTAGGCGCGCCCCGTCAGGCCCTGCCGCCGCGCCTCTGCGGCAAAGGCCCGCACCTCGGGGCAGCGCAGATCGGGCCAGCTCGCCCCCGTCCCCCGCTGATCCACAACGATCAGGTCGCGCCCGGCAACGAAGGGCTGCCAGGCCCGCCAGAGGGCCGGCGCGCCGGCCAGGGCCGGGCTGCCCGGCCCGCCGGACAGGTAGACGATCGGGTCAGGGGCCGGGCGCGGGTCGCGGAAGATGGCGAAGGCCAGCGCCGCACTGCGCGACCCTGGCCGGTCGCGTTCCAGCGGGACGATGAGCGTTCCGCAATCCACCCGCGCCCGCGCAGGCACGGTGAAGGGACAGGGGCCCCAGGCGATCTGCGGCAGCGGCTGGCCGCCGGTCGCCGGGCGTGCCTCGCGACCTAGCAACCCCAGGCGCACCTCCGGCCCGCGGGGGGTGACGTGGATCTCGAAGCGCGCGCGCTCGAACCACTGGACGGTGTAGATGCGCCCGTCGCTGAGGCGCTCTTCCTGCGGGCCGCTCAGGGGCAGGCCGAACAGGGCCGCGTTCTCCGCCTCGCTCCAGCCAGGTCGTCCGTCAAGCTCCAGGCCCTGCGCGCGCCAGGCCGACAGTATCGGCTCGCAGACGCTGTAGCCGCTTTCGCTGAAGAACCGGCAGCCTGGCGCTGCTCCGGGCGAACCCGGACCGGGCGCCGCGCCGCCCCTGGCGGCGAGCGCTTCCGCGCCGAGGGGGCCCGGGCGCACGTCGAAGGGAGGCGCCTGATCGGGGCGCCATTCCAGCCGCGCCCGCTCGAACCACTGCATGCGCGTTTCACCCTCGCCGCTTAGCAGTGGCGAGATCGGAAACCCGAAGATCGGCAGCCCGCCATGGCGCTCCCAGAACTCTGCGATGCGTCCGGCGATGCAGTGGCCGGTCTCGACGAAGCAGCGCGCGCCGCTTGCTTGAGCCGCCACCGGGTTCCCCGGAGCGACCATCGCGCCGAGGAGGCCCAGGAGCAAGGCGATCAACCGTCGCTGGATCATGGCCCTGCCTGCTGTTCCGCGCGCCGGGCCACCGTCCATTGCTTTGTATGGGCGTCATAACGCCAGACGGCCCGGCGGAGCGGTGAGGTTCCCGAAGCGTTGACCTGCAACGTGTAGTTGAATGGTACCAGGTCAACGCTCAACTCGCCATTGGCGAAGCGCAGCTTGCGCGCCCGTTCGCTCGCCGACGCGCCCCCGGCGGTGAGATCGATCATCTCGACGGGCGAGCCGGTGGCATGGCCCTGCCTGTCGAGCGGCACGGCGACGATTGCGGGCCGGCGCGCCAGACCAGCCAGCAGCAGGTAGCGCGTATCCGCCCGCACCACGGTTACACCCATGACGTCCGGACCATCGAGCGGCCTCGCGCGAAGCTGGCCGCCGGTCGTTAGAGCCACAACGCCGCCGCGCTCAACGGTCGGTGTGGAACCGATGACCGTGCCGGCAAAGAGCAGGCCCAGGTCGCAGGCATAACTCAGACCCAGCACGCCAAAGGGGTTGCGCTCGTTGGCCGATCCGGGCAGGGTGACAAACGGCCGCATCACTCCCGTGCGTCCATCCACTCGCCAGAGGGTCGTCGCGCCCGCCGGGGGATTGTCGGCCAGCGATTGGCGCGGCGTCGGCGCGAGATAGATGTTGCCCGCCTCGTCGAAGGCCATGGCGCCCATGTAGCCGCCGTCGTCCCAGCTCTCGTGCTGGTAGCTGCGCCCGCTGCCGTCGAGGCTGACGAGCGCCAGTCCGCGGATGGGCCGGTCGGTGGCCAGCGCCAGGGGGCCGGGCAGGCCGGCGGCAACCTCTTGCACGAAGGGGGGCTGCCGCGCGCAGCCGCCGGTCGCCACGAGCGTGGCTGGCCTCCAGCTTGCCGCTGTAGTCTGCTGCATCCACAGCAGCGCCAGCGTTGCCGCGAACAGTCCGATGGCAATGCCGGCATGACCGATGCCAAATGCGCGCCGGGTGCGTTCAGGGGTTGGATATGGTTTGCTGGCTGGCATATTATCCCCGTTCGGGCAATGGCGTCAGCTCCATCCCCGCGCCGCAGGGCCAGATCCGTGGCACAAGCATGCCGCCCTCCAGAACCGTATCAGCCCAGCAGCGTTGCCGCTCGGCATTGCTGATGCGCGGCACGAACCAGACCACTGCGCCGCTATCCAGCGGCTCGCCATTGACGAATTGCTCCGGTCCCTGTCTGTCGTCCAGGGCGCAGCACGAGCCGATGCTTGGCAGGTCGCCCTGGCCCTCGGCCTGAGCGGGCCGTGTCTGGTAGACATACGCACGTTCCGCTTCTCCCCAGAGGGGCTTCAGGGCCAGCGCGCCGTCTGGTGTGCGGGCTTCAAAGGCGTGGGGCGTATCGGGTCGCCAGGTGGTCTGGCCCTCGTGAGTGAGCCGGGCGCCGCTCTGGTCGCTTAGAGCAGTGCCGGGAGGCAGTTCCAGGCGCAGCACGGGATGGTAGATCCCCTCGATGCCGCAGCCGCGCCCTTCGTTGAGCGCCATGAACTGGATGCTTCCATCGGCGCCGAAGCGGGCGCGGGTGATGTACTGGTAGTTGCAGGGTTGCGGCCAGTTGGGGCTGCGGAAGGTGAGTTCCAGGACAAAGCCGCCATCGGGCGCCTCGGTGATCACCGGCGGAGCGTAGGGGATCACCGCCGCTGCCGAGAACACCGGGCAGCCAATCGCATCGGAAAAGCCCACTCGCTGGTTCTCGCGTCCGAGGTAGCCCACGTGCCAGTCCACCACTTTGGCCGATGTGAGCACCGGCCGGCCCTGGAAGCGCAGATCGCGCAGTTCCAGGCCGTCGGAACTGGTCAGCAAATAGCTCAGACGCCAGCCAGCCCGTTCCAGGACCGCTGGCGTCTCGCACAGGGGCGCCAGAGCGGCATCTTGCAGCGTCGCCTCGCTCCACACCCGTCGCCCGCTCGCGCCCTGGTCGGTCCACGCCGCTCCGACAAGTCGAAACTCGGTCAGGTCCACAATCGTCCAGAGGGCGCTATTGCCCCAGCGGAAGACCGGCGCGACGCAGAGATGCCGGCTGCGCTCGCAACTGGTGGTTTCGAGGGCGGTTTTGGTGGCGCTCATCGTCGCCATTGCCGCGTCGGGGGTCAGGCCGTCGAAGGCGGCGGCGACCTGCGGGTCGGCAAGGGCGATCTGCACGGCGAGATCGGCCAGATTCGCGGGGATTTCGGGCTGGGCGTCGGCCAGAACGTCAACGCCGAGCACCGCGCCGTCGGCGGCGACCAGGGCGGTAACGGTGGTATTGGCGGGATACACGTAGATCTGGACGCGCGCGCAACGCTGCGAGGCGCAGGCGCGTTCGAGCGACGGCGGAACATCGCCGGCATTGGCAGGGCCGAGGGCCATGACCTCGGCGCGCATCGGCTGCCCGTCGGGCGCGTGTGTGGCGGCCTGCACGCGAGGGTCGGCGACGGCGGCTGCCTGGGCCGCGGCGAGCCAGTCTGCGCTGGTATGGGTCGCCAGTAGAATGTAGGGTGGCGTGTTCAACGCAGCCTCCAGGCGCGCCCTGTGCTCGGCGACCGCGGGAAGCTCCGGGGGCGATCCGCTGGCAAGCACCACCGGTGTGCCCGGAGCGGGCGGCGCTGGAGCGGCCGGGCGCGCCGCGCAGGCCCCAAGGGCGCCGAGCGCAAGCACAATAACGATGAGACGAACGAACCGGTTCATCGGCCTCTGGGCAGGAGCGGTCGCTCTGGTAGCGCTTCTGGTCATAGGCTATCTGGTGACGAATCGCGCAGCGCGTCCCGCCGATGTCACGGCGGCGCGGGTGGCCCTGGGCCAGCGTTTGCTGGCCGAGCGGCGCCTGTCGGCGGACGGGCGGCGCAGTTGCTTCTCCTGCCACCAGCCGGAGCGCGGCTTCACCGACGGGCGGGCCGTGGCCACGCCGGGCGGCCTGAACACCCCGCCACTCTGGGGCCTGGGCGAGCGCCAGGTCTTCGGCTGGTTCTCTCCGGAGATGCGCAGCCTGGAAGCGATGGCCCTGCGCCCCCTGGACGATCCCGCCGAGATGGGGCCGCGTAGCGCAGCGATCCTGGCCCGACTGCGCGCCGATGCCGACCTGCTGGCCGCCTATCGCGCGGCTTTCCCCGGAGCCGCGGAGGCGATCACCTGGGACCAGACCGGCGCGGCGCTGGCTGCCGCCCTGCGGGCGATCGAGCCGCCGCCGGGCGCCTACGCCCGCTACCTGGCCGGAGAGCGGGCGGCCCTGAGCGCGGCAGCCCGGCGCGGGCAGGCTCTCTTCATCGAAGTAGGCTGCGCGGTCTGCCACCGGCCGCCGAGCTTCGATAGCGACAGCTTCCACAACATCGGCCTGCCGGCTGACCCGGCGCGCAACAGCGGGCGGGCGCGGGTGCCGGGTCTGCGGGGCGTGCGTTACACGGCGCCGTACTTCCACGACGGCAGCGCGGCGACCCTGGAGCAGGTGGTGCGCCACTACGCCCGTGGCGGCGGGCCGGGGGCCAGCCCGGCGATCACCCCCCTGAACCTGACCGATGCCGACATCCGTGACCTGGTGGCCTTCCTGGAGAGCCTGTGAAGCATCGGTGGCTGTGGGTCCGGGAAGGCGCAGCCGGCCTGGAAACCCTTTGCGCGCTCCACAGATTATACCGTTGGCTCGGGCGAAAGGATTCGCCGGACAGCGCAAGCGCAGGGCCTGGGCAACATCCGCCTCTGGTAGGGGGATCAGAGCGGTGTAGCCGCCCGATAAGGCCTTTTTTCATTAATTTCAGCGGCATAGTCGCCAAAACCAACGAAAAAACCCGGGGTCTAGGGTCTGTCGCCTGGACTTCGCATTGGCTCCGGGTGCACGCGAAGACGGCGCGCTTGAAGATCAGCGAGCAGCGCCTGACCCTTTCAGCGCTATCCATAAAGCGAGGCCGTGTTCAGAGCGAAGAGGAGCCATATACGCGGGCCAGAGCTTCCTGGGGAGAGCGCTGGGTGTGCAACGTATCCAGGGGCATCCCCAACTGGGTCAGGGTCAGCGCCACGCCGGGCGAAATGCCGGTGAGCGTTACCTGGCAGCCAAGCAGCTCAAGGGCCCTCGCCGTCTGCAACAGCGCCTCGACCACCTGCGTATCTACCGCCACGGCGCCTCTGATGTCAATAATGACGTGATGGGCGCGCTGGGCGCTTGTCTCGTGCAGCAGCCGGCTGGTGAGCTGGCGCGCGCGCTGACTGTCAAGCGCGCCGACGATTGGCGCCAGCAGGATGCCATCGGCCAGGGTGATGGTTGGCGTCTCCAGCGTGGCGATAAGTTCGAGCAGGCGCTCCTGTTCGGCGTTGCGGCGGGCCAGTTCTTCGGCCTGCTGCTCGGCGCGGGCGCGCTCGGCCTCGGCGCGGGCGCGCTCGCTCTCGGCTTCGCGGCGGGCAATCTCCAGGTGTTGCGCGTTGTCAATCGCCAGCCGGCTCAGGACCATACTGCCAATGATAATGGTGAAGGTTATCAGGGGAATTGGTTCGATGTACGCACCGCCGCCCGCGCGGACGGCAAACATTGCCAGCAAGGTGAGCGCGCTGCCGAGCACCCACAGCGGGTTCGTCAGTACCAGCGCAATGACGGGTATGGTGTAGATGATGTGGAAAAAGCCTGATTGAAGATTTTCCGCTCGCTCGCCGAATCCTACTAGCAACGTGAGCAAAACGATGAGCGCGTAGCGGCTCGCTTCCCAGCCACGGGCGTATGCCCACCAGAGCGTACCGCAGATGCCAGTCCCAATAACGGTCAGGACGATTGAGATTACAGGGATGTTGATAAACGGCATAATGACCACGGCTATGCCACCAAGAACGGTCAATACGCCGAAGATTCCGTAGTTGATTTGCCTTTGTGTGACCCGGAACATAGCCTGACTTCTGATCTGGTTCAAAAGGATGCTCCGTGATGCTGCGCCTTGTCCTGCCTGGTTGAATTCGAGGGACGAACCTCGCCTCCTGCTACCATTCTTATGATCTTTAAGAATGGCATCCGGTATCGCCGAACGCTGCTGAGTTCCTGCAAGTCCCTGCGGGGCTTCCGCGTCCTGAGCGAGGGCGTTAGCCCGCAGCGGGCGATGCTGTCGCGGCGTGGCGTACCAGATTCAATTCTTCATCCTCATCAGAAAGGCGCGACCCCGGCAAGATCAGGGGCCGAGTTGCCTGGTTCCGGAGTTGCGGTCGTCCGGGCAGGTCCGTCGTTGGATGGGATGGCGAGGCTGGCTATCTCAATTATGTGGAGCGAAAGGACCCTTCAGACGTAAGACCAGTGTACAGGCGCATTCTTACATAGGGATTACCATGGCTGAGTACCGTTGGACTGGAATGCTGGCTCCCTGGTGGTGTTGAAGTTCAGGAGGCTGTAATGGGCAGATGATAAAATGAATGCGCGATGTATCGCCTGGCCTCTCGGGACCTGTCTGTAGCTTAGCATAATTCTTTTAGCGCCACGGAAACTGCTCCTATGGCTGCCATCAGACTCTGCCTGCTCCTTGGAATGCTCCTGGCGCTTGGCGCCTGCAATTCCCCCGGCGCGTCACCTACTGCCGTGGCGCTTCCCGACATCACTCCCACCGCGTCCGCCTCACAACATTTCCGGCGCGTGGCCGCCTGGGGCGCCGGCGCGCCGGAAGCGATGGCCCTGAGCGCCGATGGCGCCACGCTCTATCTCGCCACCGCGCAATCCGTCCAGCGGCACGACGCGCGGAACCTGGCGCAGATCCTCTGGCGCAAGGAGCTAAACGAAACACCCACATCCCTGGCCCTCAGCCCCGATGGCAAGACCCTGGCGCTTTCCTCCAATTCGTCCCTGACCATGCTGGCAACCGACGGTGGAGTCCTCCGCAAGCTCTTTCCATACTCCGCGCCGATTGCCGATGTAGCGTACGCCCCCGACGGGACGCTGATCGCCCTGGCGCTGGAAAGCGGGACACTGGCGTTGATCCAGCCCGAAAACGGCAGCGCCACACGAGAGATGCGCCTGGAGACCGGGGACCTGCTGGCGCCGCCCGGTCCGCTTACCGGTGTTGCCTTCGCCCCCGATGGCAGGACCCTCGTTACCGGAGATCAGAACGGGAACGTCGTAGTGTGGAGCGCGGCGGAAGGACGAATGCTGGCCCACGGCAACGCGGGTATGCGCGTCGTAGCCGATGTCGCCTATAGTCCCGACGGGGCGCTGGTTGCCGCCGCCTCTGAAGGCTGGACCGCCGAGCCGGGCTCGGTCTGGCTGTTTGATGCCGCCACCGGCGCGATGCTAGAGCGGTTGACCATTGATGAGGAAACGCGCTGGCTCGCACCGGTGAAACGGGTGTTGTTTGTGGCTGACGGGAGCGCAGTGGTGGCAGGGACCAGCGACGGCGCGGTGGTGCGCTGGTCGTGGCCTGAGGGTGCGGTGGTGAACGAGATCGCGGCCCATCGGGCGACGGTCACCGCGCTGGCCCTTGCGCCGGAGGGTGACCTGTTCACCGCCGGGCACGACGGCGCCCTGCGTCACTGGGACGCAGCGGGTGCGCTGCGCGCCACGCTCGATGGCATGCCCCCCGTCACTGCTGTAGCCATTGATCAAGGCATTATTGCCTCCGGCGGGGTGGACGGCACGCTGACGTTCTGGACGGAGAGCGGCGAACGGCGTGGCCAGGTTGAGGCGCACGCCGGGAAGATCAACGCGCTGGCCTTGAGGCCCGATGGCCAGTTGCTGGCTTCCGCTGGCGACGACGGTATGATCCGGTTGTGGACGTGGCCCGCCGGAGCGCCGGCCGGCCGGTGGCCCGCTCACGAAGGGCCGGCGCTGAGCGTCACCTTTGCCCCGGATGGCTCGACCCTGGCCTCGTCGGGCGCCGATGGCACGGCGCGCCTGTGGGCGTTGCCCGACGGCGCGCCCATGGCCACCTTGACGGTCATTGAAGCTGACGGGCTGAATGCCACAACCGTACCGGATGTGGCATTCACCGACCAGGGACGCAGCCTGGTGGCGGCAAGCGGCGCAGGCACGCTCTGGCGTTTTATGGTTCCCGAAGGAACGCCACTGCCGGCGCTCGAAACGGGTGCGAACACCTGGCTGATGGATCTGGTCAGCCTGCCCGACCACCGCCTGCTGGCGGTGGATAATACCGGCGCCCTGTGGCTCTGGCATGCCGACGGACGGCTCGCCGGCCGTCAGGGCGCCATGACCGGTCGCAGCGGCGCGCCGGTGGTGCTCGATGAGCGCCGGCTGATAGCGTCCTGGATGGGTTTGAGTCTCTGGCGCCTTGAGGACGACGGATTAGCGTTGATCGAGGCCGTGGGCAGCGTTGGAGGGTGCGTGGCGGCAGCAGCCGATGGCCGGTCGGTGGTCGTGGGTTCGCCCCGCGGGTCCATCGAGGTCTGGCGGGTTGAGTGACCCGTCTCGAAACGCGCCGCTCACGCTCCAACAGTTGCGGCAAGACGCCGGGGGGCCGCGGCGCGGCGTCCAGCGCCTCCGCATACCCTATCCCCAATCCCAAATCCCCCTACCTCCCCTCCGCGGCAAGCGCCCGCTCCAGCTCCACGGCCCGCTGGGGCGCGTAGGCGCCCTCGCCGCGCCAGAAGATGCGGCCGTCCCGGTCAACCAGCAGCACGGTGATGGTCGTCTGGTTGCGGATGCCGAGGGCCGCAGTGACTCGTCCGACGTCGGTATAGACCGTGAGGGTGCGTTCGCGCACTCTGGGGTCGGGGATGGCGGCGGCCATGCCTCCGTCAATGAACGGGCGCGCCACGGAATACAGACTGCTGATCAGCGGCAGTTCATAGGCCCGCAGGTCCGGTCGCATTGACATAAGCTGATCAAGATATGGGAACCAGGAATCAACCAGGGACTGGTGCCAGCGGCGGAAGGCGATCAGCACCACATTGCGCGCGCCGCCGAATCCGGCTGGCAGGTGGATGCGTTTGCCGTTCAAATTGCGCGCTTCTAGGTTCGGAAAGCGCAGCGAGGCTTCGGTAGACATAGGCGACTCCTGTACGAAAATTTAGGAAAACCAGGTGTTCCCATGCCGGCGCCTGTCAGAAGGCGCGGCGACGCAACTCTGCAAGTGGCGGCGGGCGAAACGAGCGTTCTCCGCACCCGGAAGGGAGCAACCCTCCTGCAAAGATCCATCTTGCAAGGTGGCGGAACTGTGCTATGATTATATCAACCCGGAATGATTGAAATGAGGTTCTATCGGCGAATAACTCCCATTCTGAGGCGGAGGAATCTGCATGAGCGTGCGCGTTGGCATCAATGGTTTTGGACGTATCGGCCGGCTGGCGCTGCGGGCGGCCTGGGGGTGGCCTGAACTGACGTTTGCCCATATTAACGAGATCGGCGGTGATGCGGCGGTAAGCGCCCATCTCCTGAGCTTCGACTCGGTCCATGGCCGATGGAACCGCGAGGTCAATGGCGAGGGGTCGCAACTGGTTATTGACGGCACGGAGATCAGCCATAGTTCGATCAAGGACCCTGGCGCGGTGCCCTGGGCCGATGCCGGGGTGGAGATCGTGCTGGAAGCCACCGGCAAGTTTCGCACCCCCGAACAACTCGAGGCCTATTTCAAGGCCGGCGTCAAGAAGGTCATCGTCGCCGCCCCGGTCAAGGGCGAGGTCCTCAATATCGTCATGGGCGTCAACGATCATCTCTACGACCCCGCTCGGCACCATATTATCACCGCCGCCTCCTGCACCACCAACTGTCTGGCCCCGGTGGTGAAGGTGATCCACGAGGGGATCGGCATCAAGCACGGCATGATCACCACCATCCACAGCTCGACCAACACCCAGAGCGTCCACGATCAACCCCACAAGGACCTGCGCCGGGCGCGGGCCTCCAGTCTCTCGCTGGTGCCCACGACCACCGGTTCGGCGACGGCCATCGGGATGATCTTCCCCGAACTGCTCGGCAAACTCGACGGCCAGGCCGTGCGCGTGCCGCTGCTCAACGCCTCCCTGACCGATTGCGTGTTCGAGGTGCAGCGCCCAACTACTGTGAGCGAAGTGAACGACCTGCTCCGCGCCGCCGCCGAGGGGCCGCTCAAGGGGATTATGGCCTACGAAACGCGCCCGCTGGTTTCGATAGATTTTGTGACCGATCCGCACTCGGCGATCATTGATGCTTCCTGTACCATGGTTACGAACGGAACCCAGGTCAAGATCTATGCCTGGTACGACAACGAATGGGGCTACGCCAACCGCTACGTCGAACTGGCGCGCAAGGTGGCCCTGAGCCTGGAGTAACGCCCATGGCAAGCACCGAGACGCTTCCTGTCACCAGTCGCGCGGCTGATCGGCGCAATTATGTGCTGGTCACCCTGGCCTACTGGGCCGATACGCTCACCGACGGGGCCATCCGCATGCTGGTGCTGTTTTACTTCTACCAGCTCGGCTATACCCCCTTCCAGGTGGCCTCGTTGTTCCTGTTCTACGAAATCTTCGGCATTATCACTAATCTATTCGGCGGCTACCTCGGGGCGCGCTTCGGGTTGAAGTCCACGCTCTTTATGGGTCTTGGCACGCAACTCATCGCCCTGAGCCTGCTGGCCTTCGCCCCGCCCTCGCTGCTGGTGGTGCCCTACGTGATGGTGGCCCAGGCACTGTCGGGCATCGCCAAGGATCTGACCAAGATGTCCTCGAAGAGCGCGGTCAAGCTCGTCGCTGGCGAGTCGCAGGGTCAATTGTACCGCTGGGTGAGCATTTTGACCGGCTCGAAGAACGCCATCAAGGGTCTGGGCTTCTTCGTCGGCGCGCTCCTGCTGACCCTGGCGGGCTTCCAGAACGCGCTGATGCTCCTGGCCGCCCTGGTCCTTACCGCCCTGATCAGCGCGATGACGCTCATCAAGGGCGACCTCGGCACGGCGAACAAGAAGGCCAAGTTCACGCAGATGTTCTCGCACAACCGGGCGGTGAACCTGCTGGCCGCTGCGCGCATCTTTCTCTTCGCCGCCCGTGATGTGTGGTTCGTCGTGGGTCTGCCGGTCTTCTTTGTGAGCGTGCTGGGCTGGGATTTCTGGCTGGCCGGCGGTTTCATGGCTGCGTGGACCATTGGCTACGGCTTCGTGCAGGCGTCAACTCCCGGTCTGATCCGCCGGCGCGTCGAGGGCGCCCACGAACCCGATGGGCGCACAGCGATGGCCCTGGCCTTCGGGCTGGCTGCCTTTCCGGCGGGGATCGCTCTGGCGCTGATGAACGGCGTCGCGCCAACCCTGGCCGTGGTCGGCGGGTTGCTGGCCTTTGGCATCGTTTTCGCCCTGAACTCCGCAGTTCACAGCTACCTCATTCTGGCCTACACCGACAGCGACAAGGTGGCGATGAATGTAGGCTTCTACTACATGGCCAACGCTATGGGCCGTCTGGCGGGCACGGTGCTCTCCGGATTGCTTTACCAGATCGGCCTGCGCTACGGCGAAAGCGGCGGCCTGGTGCTGTGCCTGTGGGCCTCGACAGCCTTTCTGCTTACTGCCGGGACGATCTCCCTGACGCTGCCAGTGCAGACGGCGCCGCGCACGCGCCCGATTGTGCTGAGCGATATGGGAGAGTAACCGGCCCGGTTAGCCGCACCTGAGCTTGCTGCCGGCGGCGGACCGCGCATTGGCCGTACATCTGCCCCTCAAGGGTGTACACGACCGCCAACAGTTATGCTACCGCGGCGGATGTCCGTCTGGACCATAAGCTGGAGAAGGAGAGCATTATGGGACTTCGAACCCGAACGCTGCTGGGGTTGGCGGTCCTGCTGGCCCTGGTTGCCGGCTGCGTCCAGCAGCAGGTAACGCCGACGCCTCCGGCGGTGACGCTGCTGTCTGGCGACGCGCTGGCGCCGGTCGATCCGGCCCTGGTCACCGGCTTACTGGAGATCACCGGCTCATCTACGGTCTACCCGCTTACGGCCCGTATGGTTGAAGACTTCAACGCAGAAGGGTCGCGTTCACAGATCGACGTGAAAGTCACCGGCACCGGTGGCGGCTTTCGCAGCTTCTGCAGCGGCGATCCGATAGAGATCGTCAACGCCAGTCGCCCCATCAATGAGAAGGAACTGGAGGCCTGCCGCGCCGTCGGTCGTGAACCGGTGGGGTTTCAGGTCGGCGTGGATGCGCTGGCGGTGGTGGTCAACCGGCAGAATACGTTTGTTGAGTCGCTGAGCTTCGCCGATCTGCTGCAGATCTTTTCGGGCCGCTACCGCGCCTGGAACGAAGTGAACCCCGCCTATCCCGCCGAGCCGATCAAGATCTTCAGCCCCGGTGTTGATAGCGGCACCTTCGATTTCTTCGTCGAAAAGGTGCTCGGTGGAGATAAGTTGCTCCTTCCGGCTATACCCGGCGTCGTCCTCAGTGAAGATGACGTCGAGTTGATGCTGGGAATCGAGAATAACCTCTACGCGATTGGCTACTTCGGCTATTCCTACTACATACGCGACCAGGAACGGCTGCGCGCCCTGGCCATTGATGCAGGCAACGGCCCGGTGGCGCCCACGCCGGAAACGGTTTCGAATGGCACGTATCCCCTGACCCGGCCACTGTTCATCTATACGGACAGGCAAACACTCCAGACGAATCTAGCAGCAGCGGCCTTTATCAGCTACTACTTGCAGCACGCGCACGAGGTGATCCGCGAGGTGGGCTACTTCCCCGTTTCCGACACGGTCGCCGGTGACGCCCAGAAGACGCTTGTAGCCGCGTTGCGCTGATCCCTGGCGTTCGGAAAGTCTACACCTGTGAGGGTATGGGGGAGGCTCAGCCTCCCCTCACATTATTCCAGACGGTGCAAATAACGCGGTACAATGCACCCATCGCCAACCCTTGCCTGGAGGAGCGCCCTATGCGTACCCTGGTCATCAGCACCGATGCGCCCACCGTCCCCGGCCCGACGCAGGGCCGCTGGACGTATGCCGACTGGGAGGCCCTGCCCGACGACGGGAACATCTACGAGATCATTAACGGGGTGCTGTATACGACAGCCGCGCCAAGCAGCTTTCACCAGTGGATCCAGCAGCGTCTCTATCGGTATCTCGGCATCCCGGTCGAAGATAATCGTCTAGGGTTCGTGTTTACGGCCCCCATCGGTCTGTTGATGCCCGGCTGCGATCCCGTGCAACCCGACTTCGTCTTCGTGCGCCGGGCCAATGCCGGCATCATCCGCGATCGGCGCATCCGGGGCGTGCCCGACCTGATCATCGAAATCCTCTCCCCCAACAGTGTGGTCTACGATACACAGGTGAAGCTGGGCGCCTATGCGCGGGCCGGCGTTCCCGAATACGTGATCATCGATCCGCGCGCCCGCAGCCTCGACCACTACCGCCTGCACTCGCCGGGGCGCTATGACGGCCCCCGGAACTTCAGCGAGATGGACGTTGCGAACTTTGAGTGCCTGCCGGGGATTACGCTGCGGATCGCCGATCTGTTTGCCGGCGCCCCTGATTCCTACTCCCTAGAGACAGGTCAACGACCGGGCCAATCTGATCCGGACACTTCGCCCTGTCCTGGCGCAGCACCCGCGAGATCGCGGGCAAGCTCTGGCTCTTCGTAGTCGTCGGGATTGCGCCAGGAGCGGCGATCTACAGCTGCGTGCCCGAGGATGCTCTGGCGGGCATCCCTGGGCGGGAGGCCCGATGGTCGGCGCCGGTAGCGGTGGCCCCGGGCGTGCCGTTGCACTCCGGCGCCGCCGGGATGCTCCCGGTGGTGCAGGCCCTTATCGCCAGGGGCGCGGCGCCGGCCTTCATGATGGCCGTGGCGGCCCTCAGCCTGCTGGAGCTGATCTCCCTGCGCCGGGCGCTCAAGCCGCAACTCCTCGCCGTATTCGTTAGCGTGGCGGCGGTCGGGATCATCGCTATTGGATATCTGTTCAACCTGGTAATCTGAGCGGCGGAGCAGGCAGGGAAACCTGGTTTCCCCGCGCTCCTGCCTGCCAGAGAGGGTATAAGGGAGCGCAGCCCTCAGGAAAGCCCCGGTTTCCCGGTGCGTGGCGCGTGGATTGTGGAAAGGAGCAAGCGTATGTCCAATCCGGCGGCGGTGGTCTCGCGTGAACGAGCGTCTGAAGTTGCCCGCCAGCTCTCGGTGCTCGATCGCTACCTGACCCTGTGGATCTTCCTGGCAATGGCCCTCGGAGTGGGTCTGGGGTATTTCTTTCCCGCAGTCGAGGGTTTCATCAACCGCTTCCAGGTCGGGACAACCAACATCCCCATCGCCATAGGCCTTGTGCTGATGATGTACCCGCCCTTCGCCAGGGTCAGGTACGAGGAGCTGGGCGAGGTCTTTCGCAACCGCAAGGTGCTGGGTCTGTCGTTGATCCAGAACTGGATCATCGGCCCCGTCATGATGTTCGTTCTGGCGATCACCTTCCTGCGGGGCTACCCTGAGTACATGATCGGCCTGATCCTGATCGGTCTGGCGCGCTGTATCGCCATGGTGATCGTCTGGAACGAGCTGGCCAGGGGCGATACGGAGTATGCCGCCGGCCTGGTGGCCTTCAATAGCGTGTTCCAGGTCTTGTTCTACAGCGTGTATGCCTGGGTGTTCATCACGGTGCTGCCGCCGCTGTTCGGACTGCAGGGCAGCGTGGTGCAGATCGGCATCGGCGAGATCGCCCGGAGCGTGTTCATCTATCTGGGCATTCCGATGCTTGCCGGGTTCCTGACCCGCTTCGCGCTCTTGCGCGCGAAGGGCCGCGAGTGGTACGAAACGCGCTTCTTGCCGTGGATCAGCCCTCTAACGCTCATCGCGTTGCTCTTCACCATTGTGTTGATGTTCAGTCTCAAGGGCGAGTTGATCGTCCAGATCCCCCTCGATGTGGTGCGTATCGCCATCCCCCTGTTGCTCTACTTCGTGCTGATGTTCCTGATCAGCTTCTACATGGGCCGGCGCATCGGCGCGGATTATAGTAAAACGACGACCCTGGCCTTTACCGCGGCCAGCAACAACTTTGAACTGGCCATCGCCGTTGCCGTGGCGGTCTTTGGCATTGGCTCCGGCCAGGCCTTCGCCGCGGTGGTCGGTCCGCTGGTCGAGGTGCCGGTAATGATCGCTCTGGTGAATGTGGCCTTCTGGTTGCAGCGGCGCTACTTCGCGCATAAGGCGGCCCCGGCGACCGCCATTGCCGAGGCGGGGGCCGCGGCGGGTTGCGCGCCGCCGGTCAGCGATCCGGGCGAGCGACGCGGGTAGGCTCCTCCGACATTATGGGTTGACGTCAGGATGCTCCTGGGAGGGCAACGCCCTCCCGGCTCCTCCCTGCCTGGACCTTTTCCGCCTCAGCAGTAAGACCCCGCTTGTTCATCTTGCCGCCTTGTGGTACTGTATTAAGGCCCACAAGCACATGCATTTTTACACGGTTTCCACGGGGAAGTGACAGCAGTGAGCGTCCGCCTCGCTGCTGCGCTTGCGCGGGCCTTGTTTGTCGCCTCCGCAAGAGGCAGTGGCGGGAGCGAGGAGCGGAGAGGCGCTGTCTTTCTGGCGTTGATCCCACGCCTGCGCTGGATGCGGGAGGATAGAGAGCAGGCGGCTTGAACAGAAGGCGAGGGCGGTTCATGGCCAAGGCTATCATGGAGTTCATCGGGGCGTTCTTTCTGGTCTTCACGATCGGCATGACGGTGATCGAACCGGGCGCGGGCAACCTCGCCCCCCTGGCAATCGGCTCGGTCCTGATGGTTATGATCTTCGCCGGGGGGCATCTCTCCGGCGGGCACTACAACCCCGCGGTGAGCCTGGCGGTCTATGTGCGCGGCAAGCTCTCCGTCAACGACTTGATCACGTACATGGTGGCCCAGTTCATTGCCGGCGCCGTGGCGGCCGGATTGGTGCTGTTTATGAAGGGCTTCCCTGCGATTACCCCCGGCGAGCGGCAGATCCTCCCGGCGTTGATCGCCGAGTTTCTGTTTTCCTTCGCCCTGTGTTTCGTGGTGCTTAACGTCGCCACCGCCAGAGGCACGAGCGGCAACTCGTTCTACGGCCTGGCGATTGGCTTTACGGTGCTGGCAGGGGCCTATGCGGTAAGTTCGATCTCCGGCGGAGCGTTCAATCCAGCGGTGGCTCTGGGCGTCACGCTGATGGGCCTGTCGAACTGGACCAATATCTGGATCTACCTGGTCGCCAATTTTGGCGCGGCGGCGGTTGCCGGGTTCGCGTTCCGCGCCCTGAACCCCGACGATGTGTGAGTTCACCTAAGACAGGGTTCGCGGGCGCTCCAGGGAGCTCTGCCCCCCTCTCAGGTGTAGGGTTTTTCGAAGGAGAAGGGGGGTTTTCGGCATTCCAGTGCGCTTACGGTCTTCACCCCCCTGCCTCTCAGATGTTTTTGAGGGAGCAGGGGTTTTCGGCATTCCAGTGCGTACGGCCCTCTCCCCCCGCCACCCTCTCCCCCTCGCGGGAGAGGGGGGAGTTGGGCGTGTTCGAGGTAGCGCAACGCCATCTCGCACTCGTACCTCTCCCCCTCGCGGGAAAGGGGGGAGTTGGGCGTCCCAATGCCCTGGATGGCGAATGCGACGCGAGGATGCGCCGGAAAACCTTACACCTGAGAGGCGGTGGAAGGCGAGCCGAATCAGCACAAGACTGTGAAGTGAGCATAGCCCTCTGAAACCGTCTGTCTACGGATGGGAAAGGGCAAGGCCCTTCCTCATCCTCCCCTCAGGCAGATGGACTGAATGTAGCGAATGCGTCCGTCATCGCCGCCACCTGTTCATAGCGCGCCCGCACGTCGGCGAGCACCGCTTCGTCCACCGTGGCCGCATTGCGGTAGACCTGCTTGTCGAGCATGCGCCCTTTCTCGCCCCCGGGCCAGATGCGCCACGAGTCGTTGTCAATCACATCGGCCACCAGCAGGGCGCCCCGCGCGCGCCCGAACTCGATCTTCAGGTCCACCAGGGTAACATCCTGCGCGGCCCAGGCCGCCTCAAGCAGGGTGAACACCCGGCGTCCCGTTTCAATCATCTGCTGCACCTCTTCAGCGGTGGCGAGATTGCGGGCGACAATCTCGGCCTCGCTGATCTGCGGGTCGTGGGCGGCGTCATCTTTAAGAAAGAACTCAACCAGTGGCGGATCGAAGCGTTTGCCTTCGGGCGTTTCGGGATGCCGCCGCAGGTACGAGCCGGTAGCCAGGCGGCGCATAACGACTTCGAGGGGCAGCATTGTGCAGCGCCGGGCGACGGTTATCTCCGGTTCGGGGGCGCTCACGAAGTGGGTAGGGAGGCCGGCCCGGTTGAGCAGGGCAAAGACGTTGGCCGTGGTGCGACCCGCCAGGGCGCCCTTGCCCGGGATCTCGTTGCGACGCGCCCCGTCGCCAGCGGTAATGCCGTCTTTGTGACGCATGATGATCAGGTTGGGATCGTCTGGATGGGCATAGATGATTTTGGTTTTTCCCTCGGTGATTTTTGGTCCAGTTTGCATAGTTTTTTCCTTTGTGAATGTCTAAAAATGGACCTGTGGGGCAACCCTCCGGGTTGCCCCACGGCTTGCCCCGCACCCCCTGCAACTGGCAGCCCGGGCCTACACCAGCCGCACCCCCGGCTCCGCCGTAATCGCCCCCACGCGGCGGGCCTCGGGCACGGCGGCCAGGGCGGTCTCGACGGCTTCGGAGGGCACAATCGCCAGCATCCCCAGGCCCATGTTGAAGGTATGGTAGGCTTCGTGTTCCGACAGTCCTCCCTCGGCAACCAGGTAGGCGCAGATCGGCGGGATGTCCCAGGCGCCTCGTTCGATGGTCGCCCCTAAGCCTGCCGGCAGCGCCCGCGGCAGATTGTCGAACACGCCTCCGCCGGTAATGTGCGCCAGGGCCTTGAGCGGCACGGCGGCGCGCAGGGCCGCCACTTCCGCCAGGTAGCAGCGATGCACGGCCAGCAGCGCCTCGCCCACGCTGCGGCCCGCGAGCATCGCTGGGCGCGCCTCATAACCGCTGCGCGCAGCGATCCGACGCGCCAGCGAGTAGCCGTTAGTGTGCAGCCCGCTTGAGGGCAGGGCCAGCACCGCGTCGCCCGGCGCAACATCCGGCCGCGGAAGCATGGCCTCGCGTTCGACTACTCCGACGATGGTTCCGGCCAGGTCGAAGGCCCCGGGGGCGTAGACATCGGGCATTTCGGCCGTTTCGCCGCCCAGCAGAGCGCACCCCGCCATGCGGCAGGCCGCTGCCACCCCGCCAACAATCGCCGCCACCTGCTCCACTTCCAGCTTCGCCGCCGCCACGTAGTCGAGGAAGAACAGCGGCCGGGCGCCCTGAACCAGAATGTCATTCACGCAGTGATTGACTAGATCCTGGCCCACCGTGTCGTAGCGCCCGAGGGCCGCCGCCACCAGCGTCTTGGTGCCGACGCCGTCAGTCGAGGCCACCAGGACCGGCTGGTTGCCCGCCCCGGCGGCGCCGAGGTCGAAGCAACCCCCGAAGGCGCCCATCCCCGCCAGCACCGCCGGTCCGTGGGTCGAACGCACCGCTGCGCTCATCAGTTCCTTGGCGCGTGTAGCCGCGGCGATGTTTACGCCCGCAGCCGCGTAGGCGTCAGACATGAGGCGCTCCATCAGCGTAACGCGCCCGGCGAGCGGACGCAAACGATTGCGCTATGGGACAACCAGGTTTCCCCGACCAAAAAAACACGTCTTACTCCTCCTCCAGGGCTGCCAGCAGGCGCGTATAGGCATCGCTCTGCGCCTTGAAGACGTGTTGCACCTGCACCGTGCTGATGCTCACCGCACCAATGGCGCGCAGGTGATCCACGGCGGGCAGCAGTTCCTCCTGGGGCACCACAACGTTCACGGCGTACCACTGCGGCGCGTTGCCCTCGCTGGCGTATTTGCTCCACACCGGAGCAATCGTTGGCCCCTGCAGGCCGGCCAGTTCCACCCGCGCGGTAACCCGACGTCCCACGGCCTCAACCGACTCGCCCGTAAGATTGGCGGTGAGCGAATAGAATAACCGCCCGCGCCGGCGCGCCTCGATCAGTTCGAGCAACTGGCGCACCAGGCCCAGTTTCTCGGCGTCGCCGCGCAGGGTGCGCCGGCTGCCCACCAGCACCGCCTGGGAAGTGAGGATCGGCCCGCCGACGATCTTTAGCTTGTTGTCGCGAATAGCGGCGCCGGTCTCGGCGATGTCGGCGATCATGTCGGCATAGCCCAGACCCGGAGCGGCCTCTGTAGCGCCCTGGGAGATGACAATCTCATAAGCGGTGATCCCCTGACTGGCGCAGAAGCGGCGCACTATCGCGGGGTACTTGGTCGCGATCCGCAGCCGGCGTCCCTGGGCGCGCAGTTCCGCCGCCAGGTCGGCCAGATCATCCCAGCCGTGCACGTCCACCCAGCCCTGTGGCACGGCGAAGACCAGTTCCACCCGCCAGAAGCCCAGGTCGTCGAAGAGCACCAGCAGATCCTCGTCGTCGCCGCGCTGCTCTATCACCAGGTCGTAGCCGGTGATGCCAATGTCTATCGAACCTTCGGCGACTTTCTCGACAATATCAGCCGGGCGATGCAGCAGCACTTCGGTGTTGGGAAGACCCCGCAGCACGGCGGTGTACTGGCGCGGATTGGCCCGCACCACGCGCAGGCCGCAACTCTCCAGCAGCGCCAGGGCGCTTTCGTAGCCAGAGCCTTTTGAGGGGAGGGCAAAACGTAGCATGGCCATCCGGATTCTTGATGTGCGCGCAACCCAGATGGTTCGCGCACCCGCAGGGTCAGGGACACGCCCCGGGCAGGGACAGGCCCCTCAGCCGGTCTTTGGCGAGCGGGGCGCAGCCGGGCCCCTGCCGGTCACCTCCTGCCACCAGGCCGCGGTCAGAGCTTCCAGATCGTCGCCGTAGCGCGCTGTCAGGCGCCGGTAGTATTCGCGGCGCCGTGCGTAGAGGGCCTGCAGCGGCGCCGGGTCGCCGCTGGCCAGCAAGTGTTCGACGGCGCTGCTGATACGTTCCAGAGCCAGGTTCAACACGCTGTTGCCGAGCGAGGCCGAGGCGGCTCCCCGCGGGTCGCGGCCCACTACAGGATGGTTAAGCCGGTCCAGCGGGCCGGCCCCAAGGGCTTCCATGTGGATCAAGTCTGGACGCAGGGCGAGCAGGACCGAACTTTCCCAGAGCGCCCCGTGATCGAGCATCTCATCGTCAACCAGAGCCAGCGGCGGAACGGCCAGCACCAGCAGGCGATGGTTGGCGAGCGCCTGTTCGGCGGCGCCTATGAGCAGCAGTTCCTGCCCTGGCGAATAAGATCCGCTGATCACCACGATCACGCGCCAGCCGTGCTTTGCCAGTTCCGCCAGGCTCTCGGCGAGAATGGCCCTGAGCGTCGTGGCGCTCAGCCCCAGCGATTCGCCGGGGTGGGGCATTGCCAGGGGCCAGGTGATCGCGGGCAGCACCACTCCGCCGGTGCGTCTGACGGCCCGCTCGGCAATCGCCTCGGCAATGATCGTGTCCAGCCCCAGAGGGAGGTGGGGGCCGTGGCAGATCAGCCCGCCCCAGGGGAGGTAGGCTGCCGGAGCGCGGGCGCGAAGGGCGGCGAGCTCGTGGGGGCGCAACTCGCTGTAACGCCCCCAGGATGGGGTGTTGTTCATAGGTTCCAATCAACTGGAGGGCCGAAGGATTGGCGCAGCCAATCCTTCGGCCCTAGAGATCCCCGAGCGCGTCCAGACTGAGGCGCCGCTCGTCGTGGCGCTCCAGGTCGCGCCAGACGAAGCTGCGGCTGGTCCGTTCCTCCACGCCGATGATGACGACATACCGCGCGCCGCGCCGCGTTGCATCGCTGAGGTTTCGCGCCAGGGTGCGCCCGCGCACGTCCACACTGACTGCCAGGCCACGTTCCCGCAGGCGCCGCGCGACGTCCTGGGCGTAGGCATAATCGTCATCGGCGACTGGCGCTACCAGGACCAGCGGGCGGCCGGCCGGCGCCGGGGCGGTTGCCGCCGCGACCACCCGCTCTAACCCATAGGCGAACCCCACCGCCGGCACATCCTTCGGGCCGCCCAGGGCCGCGACCAGATCGTCATAGCGCCCGCCGCCGCAGAGTTGCGTGCCGTTGCCATCGGCAATCTCGAAGATCAGGCCGGTGTAGTAGTGCAGACCCCGTCCCAGTCCAAAATCGAGATCGATCTGATCTGGATCAATCCCGTGTGCCGCGACCAGCGCCAGGATCGCCCGCACCTCATCGAGGACGCGGGCCTGCAATCCTTGCTCCTCCAGGAGGGCTGCCAGGGCGGGCAGCGCCCTTGAGGCTGGCCCGTGAACGGTCACCAGGCGCTCCAGCACATCCAGAGCGCGCTCGATGGCGGCGCGCTCATCGCGGCGGCGCAGCTTCCGCAGCAACCGGGCCACCACCTGCTCTCGCGACCGCGTGCCGGTGCTCAGCTCGATCTCCATCGCCTGCAGCGTGCGCAGCAGCCAGGCGCGGGCCTGCTCTTCATCGAGACCGGGCGGCAGGTCAATTGGCGGTTCGCCCGCCCGTTCGTGGAGGTGCTCCCGCACCACCGCCGCCCCTTCTTTGCGGATGCGCTCCAGGCTCCATACCAGCGTGTCCCGGGTGCGCTCGGTGAGATCGAACTGCGCCAGCAGCTCGCGCGCCACGCCCACGTGCCCCATGAGCACCCGGTAGCCCGTCACGCCTACCGCGTCGAGCCCGGCGCAGGCCAGGGCCAGGGCCTCGGCGTCGGCGCGAGGGGAAGGCCCGCCAACGATCTCGATCCCTACCTGGGTAAACTGGCGATGGGTATGGCGCTGGGGCCGCTCATAGCGAAACACCGGACCGCTGTAACTGAGCCGCAGCGGCAGCGGCTGGTCCCGGAGATGGGCCACATACGCCCGCAGCACCGAAGCGGTCCACTCCGGGCGCAGTGCCAGATCCCGACCGCCGAAGTTGAACTCGTAGACCTTGCCCGCCAGTTCTTCTCCCAGCTTGCGCAGGTAGAGTTCCCGCGATTCGATGATCGGCAGATCGATCGGTTCGTAGCCGTAGGCTTCGAAGGTCGCCTCAAGGGCGCGCCGGGCGGCCGCCACCTGCCGTTGCTCGGCCGGCAGCACATCGCGCATCCCCCGCACGGCCTCAATCGTTGCGCTCACCTGCCCCCCTGTACCTGCCTGGCGCGGTTTCTGCGCGAACGTAAGTGAACAGCGTGAGTCCAGACTCTGCCGAAACGCCTTCCGCGTCTGCTATTGTATCCGATTGCCGCACCCAGGACAAGCCGTTGACAGGCCGGCTCGCAACGAGTATCCTGCTTTGGACCGACCTCCGTGTTGGTGTGGAGGTGTGGAGATGTAGAGCTGTGGAGGTGTGGTTCACAGGTGGGGATGCCCGACTGGAACGCCGTTACACACCTCCACACCTCCACACCTCCACACCTCCACACCTCCGCGCCCCCGCACGACAGAAGTGCAGACCCGATTGTCGGCCCTGTCCGAAACTTTATGTGAGCAACCCCATGAATCGTCCCCTCTTACCGTACATCGTGCTCTTTGCCGGCGTTTTGATCGTTTCAACGGCCTCGATCCTGATCCGCTACGCTCAGGCCGCGGGGGCGCCTTCGCTGAGCATCGCCGCCTGGCGCCTGGCGCTGGCGGCCCTGCTGCTCACGCCGCTGGCCTGGTTGCGCGCCGGCCCGGAGTTGCGCGCGCTGCGCCGCCGCGATCTGCTGCTGGGCGTGGCCTCGGGGACGTTTCTGGCCATGCATTTCGCGAGCTGGATCAGTTCGCTGGCCTACACCTCGGTGGCCTCCAGCGTGGCCCTGGTGTCCACCAATCCGTTGTGGGTCGGGCTGGCTTCCCTGCTGTTCTTCCGCGAACGGCTGGGCTGGCGCGCCCTGCTGGGCATCGCCGCCACATTTACCGGCACGGTGTTCATCGGTCTGTCGGACCAGATGAGCAGCAGTGCGCCCGCGCCGGCCCTGGGCAACGCCCTGGCGCTGGCGGGCGCGATCACTGTCAGCGGCTATCTGCTGATCGGGCGCGACCTGCGGCGTCGCCTCAGCGTGCTGGCCTACATCTACGTGGTCTACTCTACTGCTGCGGTCGTGCTGGTGTTCTGGGCGCTGGCTGCCCGGCAGCCCCTGGCTGGCTTTCCGCCCTACGTCTATCTGCTGCTGCTGGGTCTGGCGATCGGCCCGCAGTTGCTCGGCCACACCGCCTTTAACTACGCTCTTTCCTCTCTGTCGGCCACGTTCATCGCCGTTGCCATCCTCGGCGAACCGGTCGGCTCGGCGCTGCTGGCCTTCGTGGTCTTTGGCGAACGCTTCGCGCCCCTGCAACTGGCCGGCTTCGTGCTCTTGCTGGCCGGCATCTTCATCGCCTCGCAGGAGGAGGCCCGCCGGCCTGCGCCGGTCGCCTCGTGATTTTGGATTGTGGATTTTGGATTTTGGATTGCTGGATATGGAGTCTTGATGGAATCGGGCGATGATGGGTTTGCACGGTGTAACGAGGTTGGTATAGGGGCTTTTACAGAAGCGAATCTTGGGTGAGGGGAACGGCTAATGATCATTAAGAAATCCGGCATGGCCCGCGCAGGCGGGCTTCGCAGCGGTAGCCCGCGGCTTCAGCCGCCGGGCTACCGGGCGAATACCGGTTTATATTCTTCGTCGTCCCACCAGCAGCGTGCCACACTCGCACGCGGCGCCTGAGGGAGGTCAGGGCGCCGACAACCCCGCCAACCATACGGCGCGCCTGGTGGGCGAGTAATGCATAGCTTGCAGCGGGAGGGCGCCCGGCGCCTCCTCCCAAAGGCGGGAATGGGCGATCGCCGCCCGAAACGTTTGTCGCTGTGCGCCCATCCGGCTCGCGAGGCGGCCCGAAGCACACGGTTGCGGGTCCGGGCGGCCTCATCCCCTCCATCTCAGTACCCAATTCCTATCCTTACCCCCTTACATCGCTTTACAGTTCGTGCTAGAATAGCCCTGCGTACTATCGGTGCGCAATTCTACACTTCCAATGTCTTTTGTCCGATTCTAAAGCCGCCACTCCGATCGTGGCGTAAGGAGTTCGCGATGTCTCCGCGCAGGCTTTGGCCCCTCCTGCTGTCGGTCCTCGCTCTCGTTGTCGTCCCCTTCGCCGCCCACCCTCGCGCGGAGGCCCAGGGCTTTGATCCGGCCAGAACCTATACCGTAACCAACGATCTTGATAATCAATCAACCCCGTGCGGGCCAGACGCGAATCCCAGCCCCGGCGGTTGCACCTTGCGCCAGGCCATCCTCGCCGCGAATGCTGATAATGGGGAAAGTTTGATCCGCTTTGACACCGGGTTCTTTTCTACGCAGCGGACCATCTCTCCGGTCGGCTCGCCTTTTCCGGCATTAGCAGGGGAAAATGACAGGATTGAAGGCGCAGTGGACGGCTTTGGCCGTCCGCTGGTAGTGATTGACGGCCAGAATGCTTACAGCTTCGGACTGCGCATTACAGGTAAAAACATCACCATCTCCCGGTTGATCTTTATTCGCTTCACTAGTCTGGTCGAGCCTGGTGGCGCGGGGGTGTGGATTACCACCTCCAATGCTACCGGGAACCGCGTTGAGGGATGTTACTTCGGCGTGCTGCCCGCTCAAACCACGGCCCAGCCGAACCGGTACGGGGTGCGCATCACCAATGGCGCCAGCCAGAATTATGTGGGTGAGGATATTACTAATCCGCCCCAGCGGAATGTCTTCGCCGGCAATAATGTCAGCGGGGTCTCCATCGCCGGCGCCAGCGGGAACTTTGTCTATGGCAACTATATCGGCGTGACGCTCGATGCTTCAGGCGGTTTCGCGCCCCTCGGCAACACCGGTTCTGGCGTCGAACTGACCGACGCTACCGGCAATGTGATCGGTGCCAGTTCAACCGTAGGAACTTCCCCCGACAACCGGCGCAATCTGATCTCGGCCAACGGGCAGGCCGGGATTCGCATCAGCGGCGGCAGCGGCAATTTCATTCGCGCCAATTACATTGGCACGAATTTTGCGGGTCAGGCCGCGCTGGGGACCCAGCCCGTCGGGGTGCTGATTGAGCAGGGGACCAGCAATAACCAGTTAATCGGTCTCCCCATAACCGCCCCGCTGGTGATCAGCGGCAATACGCAGTACGGCGTGCTGATGACCGCGAATGCCGCCGGCAACCGCGTGCAGGGCGCGTTCATCGGCACAAATTACCTCGGCGACGCGGCGCTGCCCAATGGCGCCGGCGGCATCCGCATTGAAAACGGGGCCGCGAACAATATCATTGGTCCGGGCACGGTGGTCTCCGGCAACGCGGGCAACGGTATCGAATTGACGCGCGGCGCCGCGCCTACCTCGACGCCGCCGGTGGGCAATCGCATCGAGCGTTCGATCATCGGCCTGAACGCCGGCGCCACCGCGCCCATTCCTAACGCCGGACGCGGCGTGGCCGTGCTCGAAGGGACGCAGGGTACGGTTGTGGGCATCGACTCGACCCCCGAGGCGTTTCTGGGCAACATCATCGCCGGCAATGCCCAGGAGGGCGTGCTGGTCCAGGGCCCGGCCAATCTGAACACGCTGGTGCGCGGCAACGTGATAGGCCTGCGGCGCGCGCCTCCGCCGACTTTTCCTCCCGGGCCGATTACCGTCGCCGAGCCGAATGGCGGCCTGGCGGGCATTCTGGTGACCGGCGGGGCCAGAGGAACCCGGCTGGAGCGCAACACCGTCGGGGGCGCGGCGACGCCCAGTTCGGGCATTCCCGGCATCTGGGTGCGTGGCGATGGCAGCGGCTCGGTGGGTACGCCCAGCCCGACCAATATCGAGAATGTGTCGCTGATCGGCAACCGGATCGGCTGTTTGCCGACCAGTAACGCCAGCCCGCCGTGCAGCCCCGCGCCGATCGCGCGCCCTAACCGCGAGGGCATCGTGGTGAGCGGCGGAGTGCGTAACATTGACCTGATCACCAATACGGTGCAGCTCAACGTCGGGGCCGGCATCCGGCTCAGCGATGTGTATACCGCCACCCTGCGCTCCGATACCAGCAATGCCCGCTCGATAGCCTTTAATACCGGGAATGGCATCCAGGTTGACGGCAATAGCTTCAACGTGAGCCTGCTCGATACGACCGTGCGCGACAACGGCGAACACGGCATCCTTGTCGCAGGGACGACCTCGAATGTGATTGTGCTGAACAACACCCTGCGCGCCAATATCGGGCGGGCCATCCGTCTCGACGGCACGGTCCAGCGGGTAACGCTGCGCAACAATCGCCTCACTCGCAACGGCGCCCCCATCGAACTGGTCGGCACGACCATCAACTTCCCGCCTGGCAGCAATCCGGGCGACCCGAACCGCCCCAACCACGACATTGACCCGCCGATCGTCGATCCGTCCTTCGCCAGCCCGCAGCGGTTGCGCCTGTTCCAGTCGGGGCGCATCGAGGGCTTTGTGTTGCCCTCTACCGCGCCGGCCGATCAACCGCCGAACCCGCCCTCGGCCTGCGTGAACTGTAGCATCCAGGTCTTCGAGCCTGATCCCACGCTGCCCGCGCCCGATGGTCAGGGCTTCAACCTGCTGCGCGCCGCGGCTGACCTCGGCGGCCCCGAACAGGAGACCCTTGCCGTCGCCGCCAACGGCTTCTTCAGAGGCTTCCTGCAACTGAGCGGCGGGCGTCTCCCACGCCGGTTGCTGCTGATCGCCACCGATGGCCGGGGCAACAGTTCGGAGTATGCCCGTTTCGATGTCACCACCGGCCTGGCCCTCGAGGCCATTTCACCGCTGGCGACCAGCCGCGGCCCCGGCGAGACGGTGACCTACACCCTGCGCGTGCGCAACACCGGCAGCGTTGATTTCGATAACCTGGTGCTGGAGACCAGCGGCACCCTCAGCGGCTGGCAACTCAACGCCACGCCGGCCCCCGGCACGGTCTTCGTGCCCGCTCTGCCCGCTGGCGGTACGCGCAATATTACGGTCACCCTGACCCTGCCCCTGGGCAACCACCCGAGCGTGCGCGTGCCGAAGCGCGATGTCACCACTGTGACGGTGCGTTCGCCGGGCGTGGCCACTGCCACTGCCACCCTGGAGACCACCGTGCTGGGCCGCCCGATCATCCGTGTCACGCCTCTCCGCAGTATCGGCGCGGGCCGGCCCACCGAGCGGGTGCCCCACAGCTACGTCCTGCGTAACGATGGCAACGTGACCGTCACCATCGGGCTGAGTTTCTTCACCCGCGATCCGGCGATCAGCCCCGGAATCTGGCGAACGGCGCTGAACGCGAACACGCTGACCTTGCCCCCCGGCGCGCAGCGCGAGTTGCTGGCCGAGGTCACCGTGCCTCCCGGCGCCCAGCAGAGCGTGGGCGGGCAGGTGGTGGAGGCGACGACGTTTATCACCGGCACCATTCCCGCAAGCTCCGAGTTCGGCTATCCGCTCATCACCGTGCCCTTCAGCGCCACTACGCGGGTGAACGTCGCGCCGCGAGCGATCATCTACCCCGACCAGGAGCAACGGGCCGCTGCGGGCAGCGAGGTGCGCTTCGTCCATACCGTCGAGAACAAGAGCAACGGCCCGGCGCGCTTCTGTCTGGCGGCGGTGACGAACCAGCAGAGCAGCGTGCGCTTCGAGTCGGCCACCAATGGGTTCGTGATTGACAGCCAGGGCTGCTTCTCGATGGACACAACTACGGACTTCAGCGCCGGGCGCTTCCAGATCGCGCAGTTCGTGGTGATTGTGCGCACCAATGCTCGCCTGCCCCTCGGCGAGGTCGAGACGATCAACGTCTTCCTGCGTAAAGACTCGCAGGACGGCGAGACCCTGGCCGAGGCCAGGCTGGTGGACCGGATTGTGATCACCAGAGGCGAGCGGTTCCTGTGGTTGCCGTTCGTGCGGAGATAGACAACCACGCTTCTCTTTCTATGAGCCTGTCCGGTTCTGCCTGGATTAGCCAGATTTCTTTCTGGGAGGGCGTAGCCCTCCCAGACCCTCCCCTCAGGCCGGGGCGTGGAGGAAGCTGGTTTCTCCGCCCTCCCGCAGGAGCTATGCGGACAGGCAGTAAACAAGCACAGTGAGGAGAACGCCCGTGCCAAACCTCGCGCGCCGTTGTAGCTTCGTCCTGCTCCTGGCTCTGCTGGTGGCGGCGTTGCCCGCCCCGCGGGCCGTCCTCGCGCAGAGTAGTCTGGTCGTCACCTCCTCCGCCGATACCGATGACGGCGGACCTACGTGCGGCGCCACGGATTGCACTCTGCGCAAGGCGATCCGCCTGGCGAATAGCACGCCCGGTCCGAACACCATTACCTTTGCGTCGGGGGTGACCACCATCCAGCCCCAGACCCAGCCCCTGCCGCCCCTTACCGACAACGGGACGACGATAGACGGCGGCGGCAGCCGTGTGACCATCAGTGGCGTGGTGCTGGCAGCGAATAACGTCTCAGGGCATGGACTGAACATTGTCTCGAACAACAATACCATTCGCGGCCTGGTACTTGTGGGCTTTCCCGCCGGTGGAGGCGCTGCGACCAGTGGCTCAGGCATCTATATTGACGGCAGCCTCAACGGTGGCGACAACAACCGCGTCTACAACTGCTATCTCGGCGTCGAGGCCGATGGAGTGACGGCGAATGGCAACGGGCGCTACGGCGTGGCTATGGCCAATGGCGCCAGCAACAACATCATCGGCGGCACGGGCGCCAATGAGCGCAATATCATTGCTGCGAACCGGGTTGCGAATGTGGTCGTTGCCAACACGGGCGAGATCGCTCTCAACGAGAACAACCAGATTATTGGCAACTACATCGGCACTAATGCCGCGGGCACGGCTCAGCCCACAAATGTGAATACCAGCACGACCGAGGCCGGCATCAGCGTGTCCGTAGGTGCGCGGGGCACGCTCATCGCCGATAACCTGGTCGGCGGGCACACTTCCACCGCGCCCGGCAACCCGATCATCGCGGGCATTACCGTTTCGAGCTTTGAAACCACCTTCAACAGCGCGCTGACGCCTCGCGACACGACCATCGTGCGCAACCTGATCGGGGTCAACAGCGCCGGCACGGCCATTCCCAACCGGGTCGGCATTCTGATCGGTGCGCTCCCCAACCCCAACTACGGCCCCTACAATACGGTGATCGGCGACCCTCTCGATCCTGCCGGGGGGCGCAACGTGATCGCCGGCAATGCCAACCGCGGGATCGAGATTGCCGAGAGCACCCAGAAGTACGGCAACGTCACCATTGCCGGCAACTACATCGGCCTCAATGCCAGCGGCGCGGCGCTCGGCAACGGCGCCGAAGGGATCTTCGTGGGGCGCTACAATGCCGCTGCGGTGGGCGATAATCCGGTGGTGACGATCGGGCCGGCGAACGTGATTTCGGCCAACGCTCTCTACGGCGTCAGGTTCCGCTCCGGGGGCCACGTGGTGCGCGGGAACGTCTTCGGCGCCAATCCTGAGGGTTCATCCTCCACCCTCAGCAATCCCCCCGTAGCCAGCGACACGGCCAATCGCGCGCCCAATATCTGGATCGAAAATGGCAATAACATCCGCATTGGCGGCTCCGGCATTGCCGATCGCAACATCATCGCCTGGAGCGGTTCGGCGGCAGGCGGAGTGGGGGCCGGAATCCTGATTGACCCCGAAGCCTCAGGCTCGCTGAACAACTGTAGCGGCCCCTGCGCCACTGGCGGCCATACCATCGAAAATAACTTCATCGGTGTTCGCCGCGACGGCAACGGGGCGCTGAATGCCAGCACTCCCATCTCCCGCGAAGGGATCCGGGTGCGCCGGAGCGCCAGTAATACCATTCGGGACAACGTGATCTCCGGGCTGGAGATCGGGATCAGGCTGGGCGGCAGCGCCGCCGGTCAGGAGGCGAGTAACAATACTATTGTCGGCAATCGCATCGGCACGCGGGCGAGCGGATCACTGGCTTCGGGCACAGGGATCGGCAACCGGCGCGAGGGTCTGTGGCTGGTGTCTGGATTGAACAATACGGTCCAGAACAACCTGATCGCCTTCAATGGCAGCATGAGCGCGCCTTTTAGCGGTTACCACGGCATTCGCGTTGATGCTTCCAACAATCAAATCGTTAGCAATCAGATGGCCTTTAACGGCGCTCTCGGCGCCGGCGATGGGGTGCGGGTGGACGCCGCGACCGCGGTCAGGATCTCGCGAACCACTACCACCCAGAGCAGCGGCGACGGGATCGCTCTCTCCGGTGGCGGAAACGGCGGCCAGGCGCCGCCGACGCTCACGGGGGTGACCGCCGGCTCCCCGCCGGTTCTGACCGGCACGGCCTGCCCGAATTGCACGGTGGAGGTCTTTACCTCGTCCGTCGCCGAGGATCGCGAGGGGCCGCTCTTCCTGACCAGCGGCACGGCCGATGCCAGCGGCAATTTCAGCATCCCCATCCCCGGATGTCTGCGCTACCTGACGGCCACAGCTACTACCCCTGGCAGCAACACTTCGCCCTTCACCACGGCTCTGGATAGCGGCGCGCTGGGACCTTGTACAACTCCGCCCACGTTCAGCCTTGGCGCGGCCTCACCGAGCAGCCGCAATGTCAATATCGGCAGTTCTACGATCTTCACGCATACGCTGACCCACAACGCCCCGGTGGAGCGCACCTATGTCATTCAGATCACCTCGTCCCTGGGGTGGGCCAGCGGCCCGACTACGGTGACCGTGCCGGCGGCGCCTCCCGGCGGGCAGAGTTCGGTAGAGTTTGGCGTGACGGTCGGCGTGCCTCTGGGCACGGCGCCCAACACCACCCATAGCGTCACCGTGCGGGCCATTTTTGGCGCCACAAGCTCCAATGAAGTAACTGACACTGTTACTGCTGTGCAGCCCACCGTGCAGCCCGCCACCCCGGAGGTCACGCCGATGACCCAGACGCTGCCGCTCTCCGGCGCGTCGGTAACGTTCACGCATACGGTGCGCAATATCGGCGATCTGCCCGGCAATTTTGAGGTCGTCGGGCTGAACTTTGTTGGCGCGCCGCCGGCGGGCTGGACGATTGGCTCGGTCACGTTAAGCCCCGCCAATCTGCCCGCTGGCGGCACGGCCACGCTTACCATCGTGGTCAACACTCCTGGCCCGACCCCGCCTCCCGGCGAGGTGCGCGTCCGCTTCCGCGTAGGTGTTGTCGGCACCGAGCGCCGCACCGATCCGGTGGACGACGTGATCAGCGTCCCGACCATCCGGAGTTTCACCTTCCTGCCCGCCGACAACCCGCTGATCCGCACCGTGCCCGCGGGGGCCGACGCGATCTTTGAGTACACCCTGACCAACACCGGCAACGCGCCTGACAGCTTTATGGTGACGCCTACCCTGCCGGGCGGATCGCCGCTACAGGTGCAGGGCGTCAGCGCCACGCCGCCCCTGACCGCTCTGGCGGCGGGCGCTGCCTCGACAGTGCGCGTGACCATCCGCGTGCCGTCGGGCACGTTGCAGGGCAATTATGACTTCACCGTGACCGCCGCCGCCTCCGGCGGGTCCAGCCCGCCGCCGGCGGTGACGCGCAATGCCCGGGTCGTGGTGACGGGCGGCGGGGCCGCGCGCATTGACCCCGGACCCGGCGCGCCCGACCCGGTGGATGTGCGCAATGCTCCGGGCACAGTTACCTTTGTCAATACCGTAACCAATACCGGCAACGCCCCCGTGCCGATCATCGTGCCCTCCACCTTCACTGGCCCGGCAGGCTGGACGGTGTCAACCACTGCTACCACCTGCAACACAATTATTGCTGCAGGCGGCACATGTGCCTTTACCGTCCAGGTAAGCGTGCCGCAGGGCGTGGACGCGGGCGCGTATCCGATCCAGATCTCGGCGACTGCCGATAATAGCGCGCAGGCGCCGCCGGTGGGCAATTTCACCGCCACGGCCACTATCACCGTCAATGTGCAACGCTTTCGCGGGGTGGAACTGGCGCCCAATCGTGAGGGCGAAGGCGCGCCCGGCGCGGTGTTGACCTTTACCCATACCCTGACCAACACCGGCAACGCCGCCGACAGCTTCGACCTGAGCGTGAGTTCAAGCGAGCCGGGATGGACGGTCGCGGTCTCGCCGACGGCGGCGCTGAATGTGCCGCGCAACGGCACGCGGACGATCACGGTGCAGGCGGCCATTCCGGCGGGCCTGGGGGCCGGCGCGTCAACGACGATAACCGTGACGGCTACGGGCCGCGAGGGTGGACCGAGCGCCAGCGCCACCGACGTGGCGCGCGTCGCCAGCATCACCGCTGCCGACCTGTCGCCGGGGCAGCGCCGCAATCTCAACCCCGGCGAGTCGGTAACCTACACCCATACGGTGACCAACACCGGCACCACCACGACGGCCTTTATTATCGAGACCAGCGACAGCGCAGCCGGGTGGAGTTCGACGGTGACAGGCAGCCCTACGCCGGTGCTCGGCCCTGGCCAGAGGGCCACGATTACGGTGCAGGTGAACGCACCGGCTTCAGCCGCACCGGGTGAGCAGAACACCACCCGGGTGCGGGTGCGCGCGGTTGGAGCAGGCACGCCGGTGCTCGACGAAACGGAGGACATCACCGCCATCGGTCCGGCGCGCGGGGTGATCATCGAGCCGAATCGCAGCGGCCAGGGGCCGCCTAACAGCACGGTGGTCTTTACGCACACGGTGCGGAATATCGGCTCGGAGCAGGGCCTCTTCCGGCTCACGGTGGCCGAGGCCAACGGCTGGCCGGCGATTGTCGCGCCTGATCTGGTGAACCTGGGTCCGGGCCAGGAGATCGAGGTCACGGTGCGGGTCTTCATCCCTGACGGGAAGCGCGCTGGCGACCCGGGTTTCGCGCGGGTGCGGGTGGAACTGGTTGGTGACCCGTCGATCTTCGATGAGGCCGAGGATAGCCTGACGGTGAGCCGGGTGGCAGGGGTGAGCCTGGCGGCGTCGCAGGTGCGGCTGGTGCAGCCGGGCGGCCGCCCGCAAACCCTGAGCGGGCTGGCGGTGACCAACCGGGGGAGCGCCGCCGATGTGTTCGACCTCGCGCCAATCGGCTTGCCCGCGGGCTGGAGCCTGACGATCACCCCGTCAACCGTTCCGGTGGATCGTGAGGGCACCTTCCGGGTCGGGATGCAGGTGACCGTGCCGGCCAGTGTCGCGCCGGGGACGATCACCCGCTTCTTCGTCGAGGCGCGTTCGCGGTTCGACAGCGCGGCGCGCGACCGGGTCGAGGTAACGCTGGTCGTGCCAGAGGCGTCTACAGTGCCGGAGGTGCGCCCGCGGATCTACCTGCCGCTGGTGCGAGCGGCGCAATGACATGCGCGGCCAGCGAAGGCATCAGGGGCGGCCAGGCCGCCCCTGATGCGTTGTCTGGTCACATCTGCGGCGATCAAGCGCAGGAGAAAGATTTGTTGTCCTCACCTGCGGACGTCCGCGGGCAGGGTGGCAGGGAGTTCCAGGTTGCCCACGAAGCGGCGGGGTCGCGATCATTCCCCGGCAGGCGGGGATACGGTGAAACCTGGTTTCACCGTGTTCAGCGGGTTGCTGAAACGCTCATCAACAGGTATAGTAATCAGCGTCGGTCAGGCCACAGGTGGAGGAGCTCCATGAACCTTGATGAAGCCATTAGTGAGATCAGCCGACGGATCCATGCCGCTGCGCCGGGCGCGGTGGTGCGGGTGACGCGCGTGTCGAGCGAAGAAGCGACCATCCGCGCCTATGCGCCGCTCAGTGAAGAGAGCGCCATCAAAGAAGCCACCCACGAATACACGCTGCAACTGCTGGCCGGCGAAGGGCTGGATGTGCAGGTGCTGGTGTACGATATCACCACTTCCCTTCCCCCGGAAGAGTGAATCTCCTTGCCGATGTGATGGGGATTGATAAGCCGGTATTCGCCCGGTAGCCCGGCGGCTGATGAGGATTTAGAATATACACCGGTATTCGCCCGGTAGCCCGGCGGCTAAAGCCGCGGGCTATTGATGCAAACCCCGCCTGGACGGGCTATGTCGGATTTAATTCTTAATCTTCATCAGCCGCGGGCTACCGATGCGAAGCCTACCTTCGCGAGCTATCCCGGATTTAATTCTTAATGATCATAACCCAGGCCCCTCACAGGAGCGTCCAGGAGGGCGCGGCCTTCCCGGATTTACTCTACAATGCGCAGAAACCGAGTTTCCCCGGACACCTGCCCGTCTGGATTTGTCTTCTGCGAAACCGGGGAAATCGGGGGTCTCTGGCGCCTCGTTCGTTCGGCAGTCTGACGGCCCGAGCTTAATGGCTACGAAACCGGAGAGTCCGGCTTCTTGCGATCCTCCCGTTCAGCGATCAGCCACTCGAGCGCCAGCAGGTAGCCGCGCCACCCCAGGCCGGTGATCTGCCCTGTGGCGACCGGAGCGACCACCGAGGTGTGGCGAAACGGCTCGCGCCGGTAGACGTTGGAGAGATGGACCTCGATGATCGGCGCGCTGAGCGCGGCCAGGGCGTCACGCAGGGCCAGCCCGTAGTGGGTCAGCGCCCCGGGGTTGATGATCACCCCGGCGGCGTTCCATGCCTCCCGCTGCAAGAAGTCAATCAAGACTCCCTCGTGGTTCGACTGCACGCTGATCAGGCGCAGGCCGGCGCTGGCCGCGCGGGCGCTCAGGGCGGCGTCAATTTCGGCCAGGGTGGTGCGCCCGTAAATGTCCGGTTCGCGCTGGCCGAGCATGTTGAGATTGGGGCCGTGGATCACGGCGATGGCGTCGGGCATAGCGTACTCCGGATTTCCTCAGGAGAAGCTCGTTCTGATGCTGAATACGGCCGTATGGGCTGGTTCCGCTCCTATTTGTCGGTAATGTATAGCCCCATCGGGTCGAGAAGCCCGCTTGCCTGACCCGAATATGTTACATCAGAATCCACAATCCGAAATGGCATCAGCGCCGCAGGCGCGGCGGGCCAATGGATTGCAACCGGGCGCAGATCGGGTCGCTCCGAGCAAGCGTGGCGCAAATCTGTTCATAGCCGTCAACGGCCCGGTCGAGGGCGCTGTCAGCACCGAGGTAGCCGGCAGCGACCCCGAGATTGTACAGCGCCAGGGCTCGCTGGCCGGAGCCCGAGGGGGCAACCTGAGCAGCCCCGGCGTAGGCGCGGGCCGCCGTTGACCAGTCTCCGAGGCGCGCTGCGCAGTCTCCCTGAAAAAGATAGACGCGCTCATCTCTGGCAGCGAGTTCGGCAGTGGCGGGCGCTGCGGCGCAGAAGCGAGCAGAGGCCTCGCTTCCGAGAAGGGCCTGCCGGTGGGCGATGGAGTGTTCCAGCCAGCGGACGTGATCGAGCGCGGGCGCGGCGACGAGGGCCAGGGCCAGACCCACGGCAATGGTGATCGCAGTCACGCGGGGGAGGAGCTGGCCAGGGCGGATCCGCGCTGCCAGGGCCTCGGCCAGCAAGTAGGCGCCCCACACCACCAGGGTGTAAGTCAGGGCCTCGACCCGAATGAGCCACCGGCCACCGGCCAGCGCCAGCAGGACCGTGGCGCCCCCCAGGCCGCCAATCACCAGCGGCCAGTGCCGGCTCATCTGGAGCGATGGAGGCGCATGCAACGGCCTGCTGGCGATCCAGAAAGCCAGAGGCGCGAGGATGAGCGCGCCGCTCAGGGCCAGGAACCACACTGCCGTGAGCATAGGCAGCGGAATGCCGACGTCGAGACGCAACCAGCCATTGTTCAGACAGGTGACGAGCAGAAGCAATGCCAGCCCCACGCCGACCGAGAGGCCCGGAAGGCTTCGCAACAGGCTGTGGCCAAGCTCCTGACGCTCGATGGGCGGGTCGGGCGGTTGGCGCGCTTCGGCAAGATGGCGATCGATCTCCTGCTGGAGTTCGGTATACCACCCGGTGACGCCTTCAATCGGCAGGAAACAATCCGGTTCCGCCTCCAGCGCCGAGCGTGAAACCAGTCCCAGCGGGCGATCCCACAGCCGGCAGTCAAAGGTGAGCCAGCGGCGCGCGGCGCTCCAGGGCAGCTCAATGCGCAGATTGCCCCAGGCATCGTGGCGAGCGATCGCGCCCGGGCGTATGCTGATGATGTCTGGCAGAGCGCGTTCAATGTGGTTGAGCGGCAGCCAGAAGAGCATGATGGCAGCAACGGCGGCATACACGGCCAGGGTAATTGCCAGCAACGTAGCCACGACGCCGAGCGCGCGCCAGGGATGAAAGAAACTGCCAATGGCGATCAAGCCGTCGGGATGAGGCGTGATCCGCGGCACCGGGGCAACAACGCCGATCAAGAGCACCAGCAGCGGGATTATCAGCACGGCGGTAACCGGCAACAGCCCGATGGAGCGCGGCAGGCTGTGAGCGATGTACCGTTTTTCGGGTTCGGCGGCAAGCAGGCCGGCGAGGGCGCGGCGAGTGTCAACATCAGTGCCGGGGTGCGAGCGCCAGACCCGCACCTGGTGCAGGATGCGCTCACGAGCGTGGGGATCGGGCAGCGTGCGGGCGCGCTCAAGGCCGGCGGTGAAATACCCAAGCGCGCCCTGGATGTCTCCGCTCAGGCGGGCGGCGTGGCCACAGGCGGCAAGAACGCTGGTCTCGCGTCGCACATCGCCGAGATCGCGAAACAAGACCAGGATCGCGGCGAGTGTAGCGCGGGCGGCTTCGACGTTGCCGGCCGCGAGAGAACATTCGGCCATGGTCTGGTGTAGTGAGGCGCGCAGGTAAGGATCGCGCGCGACCGGTTGTTGCAGCAATTCTTCAATCGTGGCTCGCGCCTCGTCGTGGTAGCCATACAGCAACAGGATGCTGGCAAGACGTTGTTCGGCATAAACGGCGTTGCGGGCGTCTTCGAGGTAGCGAAAGGTGTCGCGGGCCTGGATGTACCAGAAGCGCGCGGTGTTGATCAGCCGGATTGAGGGCCAGTTTTGATGATGGGCGCAGTACGCCGGGCGCGGCAGGAGCCGGTTGCCCGGCCCCAGGGTCAGGGCGGCGATCAGAAACGGCAGCGACAGCAGTCCTATCCACAGCGTATATCCAGCCCGCAGGGCCAGATGGGGCGAAGGCTCGGGCACATACCAGGCGCTGGCGCCGAGTCCCTGATAGGCATCGCCGAGAAGGAGCATCGTCCGAGCGAGCGCCGGCTGCTCGCCTGTGCGGGCAGCCAGGGGGAGGCTCTGGCGAAGCGCTTCGATTGCCAGCGCGTAGCGGCCCTGTTCGAGGCGAGCTTCTCCCAGGCTCTGCCCCACCTGAGCGGCCAGATCCGGTTCCAGGTCATCATAGGCGCGCAACGCCTCGAGATGGGCAATCGCCTCATTGAGGCGACGCGCGGCCAACAGGGCGCGGGCGACCAGATACTGCGCCCAGCGACGGTGCCGTGAACCCAGCACTGCGTCGGCAATGGCCGCGCTGGCCACGTGCGCCAGTCGCTCGAGTTCAGCCAGACGGTGAATGGTTTCAAAGTACGCAAAGGTCGCGCGGAGTTCATCGAGGCCCCGATCCGGATCGATGTGCAGCAAGTGGTACAACGCCTCGCGGCGCAGCACATCAGCCTGGACAGTGAGCGGCGCGGCGCTCAGGGCCGTGCTCTCCGGCAGGAGCGGCATAGCTCCGCTCGCGGCGTCGGGGGGGACGGCACGCTGGGCGAAGTGGTGGTAGAGGCGCCGGTGAAACGTCTCCAGGTCATCGGGGCGTTCGCGGCGCCACGCGGCGAGGAGCGTCTGGCGCACCTGATCGGCATAGGCCAGGCGACCATCTCCAACGTCACGCACAAAACTCAACCGGCGCGCCTCTTCAAACAGGGCGTCTGGCTCTATGGACGGCTCGCAGAGGGTCTGGAGCGTCTCGCGGTCAAACCAGCGGGGCAGCGCCGCGCGGCGGAGGGCCTCGGCCCGTTCGGGGCCGACGGCGCGGAAGAGTTGTTCGACCGCCCAGGTCAGTGCGGCCATACCGGCGGTGTCGCCGTTGGCATCGGCGGAGAGGGGGCGATCAAGATGAGTCTTACCCGACATAGACCGGCAAGCGCGCGCTTGCGATATGGAGAGCCCCGGCTTCCGCGCTTCACCTGGCCGGGAGTTCCTGGTCCGAAGAATTATCTGCTCTCTCCAGAGCGTCTCCGATTAACCTCACCAGGTCAGGGCGCCCCCTGGTCAGCGCATAGATGGCCTGCGCCTCGGCGTCGCTCAGGCGTTCGGCGCCGCGGCAGGCGCCCAGGTAGTACGCTGCTTCAGCGGGCGAGAACGCCTCAAGGCTGAGCGTGCGCAGCGCCGAGGTCCAGCTCGCGTCAAACGGAGGTAGCAGACGCCCTGCCAGCACCACTACGGTGTTGCGTAACCGCCCATCGCGAATGCGGCGCAGCAACTCCTGCCGGATCCAGCGATCGGCCACCCCCGACAGCCAGCGCTCGTTATCAAGCGAGGCGTGTTCATAGCTGTCGAAGAGCAACAGAACCGGCGCCTGCAAGGCCAGATCCTCGAGACACGCGAAGAAGGCCCGGGTGACTCGATCGTCAATCGCTGGTAGCAGACACGGATCATCAGATTGAACGACAAAAAGATTGTCTTTAACCCCTGAATGACTGGCGCCGGTGAGCAATGACTGGCCTGACGCGCGCGGGCGGGCGCGGAGGTTTGCAGTCAGTCGCGGCGCGGTCACCTCATTGATGGTCAGCGTTAGAGCATCGAAGCCCGGCGCGCCGAGGGCGTCGCGCATGTGGCGCACGAGCGCCAGGGTATCGTAGGCGCGCCCATCGCTGAAATCAAGCAGACTGACGCGACCCCCGAGTTGCAGCGCGTCATCGGCGAACTGTCGCAACAGCCAGGACTTGCCCATTCCCGGCCCGGCGCGGAGAGCGAGGATCTTCGGCTCGCTGGCGCCGGTCAGGCTCCGCCGGAGCGCCTCGCGCTGCCGGGGGCGATCAATCCAGAATTGGTGTTTCAAGTCACGCCTTCCAGATCTCAGATCACATTCTGCTCAATCTGCTGTTGCCCGGTTTGAAAGCGGCTGATCCGCAGATCGTCAATATTGATGGTATGGGCGCGACCGTCGAGGATCTCTTCGGCAATGAGCATACCGGTGGCGGGAGCATGCATGATCCCGTGACCGCTGAAGCCGCTGGCGTCCACATAATTGGCCAGGTCGGGATGTCGCCCGAGGATAGGGTTATGGTCAGGCGTGATCTCGTAGAGACCAGCCCAGCACTGACTGGTGGCGAGGCCGGCCTGCTGCAGCACCGGAAAGCGATACAGGCCGGCTTCGAGCACGTGGTCGAGCCAGTCCCAGTCTACCGTCGTATTGAAGCTGCTCGGCTCATCGGGGTTGGAGCGGCCCATCAGGAGGCCGGGGCCCTCGTGGCGCATGTAGAAGCCGCTGCCGACATCTACGGTGAATGGGATGGGGTCGGGGATCTGGGGGAAGGGAGTGGTCATATAGATATTGCGCCGGTAGGGACGGACGGGCACGTCAAGACCGGCCAGGGCCGCAACTTCTCCGGCCCATGGACCGGCGGCGTTGACCGCAATATCGCAGGCAATCCCGCCGTGGGTGGTACGCAGGCCGCTCACGGCGCCGCCGCGGATCTCGAACCCGGTGACGGCGACGCCGCGGAGGATGCGAGCGCCCATGCGCTGGGCGGCGCGCAGGTAACCCATGGCGATGCCATAGGGGTCGCAGAAGCCGTCATCGGGGCCGAAGGTCGCGCCGATAAGGTCGTCGGTGCGCATGCCGGGCACGAAGCGCGCGGCTTCCTCGGGGCTCAACACCTCGACGCGCACATCGAGTTGCCGCTGGAGGGCGACGTTGCGCTGGTACTGCTCCCACGTAGCGGCATTGTTAACCAGAAAGAGATAGCCTACCAGGTGCAACTCGGCGTGTCCGCCGACTTCTTCGTCGAAGGTGCGCAGCTTCTGAATGCTGTAGCGCGAGAGCAGGATATTGGTGGCGTTCGAGAACTGGTGCCGGACGCCGGCTGCCGAGCGGGCGGTGCTGCCGCTCACCTCGGCTTCCTCCTTCTCAAGTATCAGCACGTCGGTACAACCCCGAAGGGTCAGATGATAGGCGATGCTGGCGCCGATGACACCGGCGCCAATGATTGCCACCTGTGTGCGGCCTGTCACGGTACGCTCCTCGAACTACAGCCGGAAAGAAGGTTTCCCGAGAGGCGCCACCCTCCGAAACTCTGCGCGCAACCTTGAGGGTTGCGCTACTGGGCGTCCGCCATGGGCAGGGTCTGGAGGAAACCTGATGTCCCTAATCTTTGCTGTAGGGATGTCGTGCATTATACACGCTTGCGCTCATCCTTTGCGGCGGCCGGTTCGTGCCGGGCGCGGTGCTGATGGGGAAGGTTCCGGCGGCCATTCCTGCGGTTCTTCGCCGGAGAGCGCCTGGGGGTCGGGGAGAGTGGGAACAGTGGCGTCATGGTTCTGCGCTGAAGGGGCTTCGTGTTCGCGCTGGCGACGGCGTTCTTCGCGCCAGACGAGGCGCTCGCGCACCAGGCTCTCGAACCCGTGATTGGTCGGCTCGTAGTAGATCCGTCCTTCCAGATTCGGGGGCAGGTGGGCCTGGTCGCTACGGCCCGCGGGCAGATCGTGGGCGTACTCGTAGCCCTTGCCGTAGCCCAGGCGTTTCATCAGATCCGTCGGGGCGTTGCGCAGGTGCAGCGGCACCGGTTCGTTGCGCGTCTCGGCCACATCGCGCATCGCCGCGGCATAGGCGCGGTAGACCGCGTTGCTCTTGGGGGCCTGGCAGAGATAGACCACCGCCTGAGCAAGGGCCAGTTCGCCCTCGGGTTGGCCAAGGAAATGCACCGCCTGTTGAGCGGCGATGGCCTGCGGCAGGGCCGCCGGATCGGCCATGCCAATGTCCTCCACGGCGATGCGCACGATGCGCCGGGCGATATAGAGGGGATCCTCGCCGCCGTCGAGCATGCGCCCCAGCCAGTAGAGCGCGCCGTCGGGGTCGCCGTCACGGACGCTTTTGTGCAGGGCGGAGATGGCGTTGAAGTGCAATTCGCCGCTCTTGTCGTAGCGTGTGGCGCGGCTTTGCAGCGCGTCGCGAATGTCATCGAGGGTGATCAGGCGCTTTTCTCCCAGGGCCGGAGCCTTGGAACGGGCGGCGGCTTCCAGGGCGTTGAGGGCGGTTCGGGCGTCGCCGTTGGCCATGTTCACCAGATACCCGCGCGCATCGGCGGCCAGCAGCACGTTCAGTTCACCCAGACCGCGCTCGCGGTCGGCGATGGCCCGGTCAATAAGCCGGGCGAGGTGCTCGTCGCTCAGGGCCTCCAGGGTAAAGACGCGCGCTCGCGAAAGCAGGGCGCTGTTGATCTCGAACGAAGGGTTCTCCGTGGTGGCCCCAATCAGGATGATCGTGCCATCTTCGACATAGGGCAGCACGGCGTCTTGCTGGGCCTTGTTGAAGCGGTGGATCTCGTCAATAAACAGTACGGTGCGCTGCTGGAACATGCCCAGCCGGTCCTGGGCCTCCTGGATTACCCGGCGCAGGTCGTTGACCCCGGCGCTAACGGCGCTCAACGGCTCGAAGTGGGCGTTGGTGCTCTCGGCGATGATCCGCGCCAGGGTGGTCTTGCCGCTGCCGGGCGGCCCCCAGAGGATCATAGAGAAAAGCTGGTCGTTGGCGATGGCCCGGCGGAGCAGGCGTCCTTCGCCCACCAGGTGTTCCTGGCCAACGAACTCGTCGAGCGTGCGCGGGCGCATCCGCGCCGCCAGAGGGGCCTGGTCGCGGAGGGTCCGGTCGCGCTGGGCGTCAAAGATGGTAGGGCTGCGTTTTGGCGTCATGAGCTTAGGTGGACGCAAGTTCGTTCTGCGTGTATTGTAGCACGACCTGGTCGCACTTCCCACTTCCGTAACCTGGCATGGCTTATGCCAAAGGGGGAAGAAGGAACTATTGTAGCGTGGGAGGGGCAGCGTGTATGCTATGCTCAACGGAAGAACGCGCAGCCAGCAGGGGTTCCGGTCGGCGAGGGTTTCCTCGCAATGCGTTCCACGTGTGTTTACCCCCCTCTCTTCCTCTTCTTCCCCTGACGGCCCCCACCTCGCCTAACGCGAGGCCCTGCGCTTGCGCGTCTCCCGTACTGTGAAGCTGCGTGGCGACCACCACGGTCGCCATTCTTTTTCTAGAGCACTGACCGAAATGCTTGATCCACTGAGGACACTGAACGGTGTAGCTCGCTGCGCCTGCGCTGCTAGCGTTACGGGTCAACCTTTTCGAGAAACGCTATAAGCAAACCGGATGGCCTCCATACCCCGGCTCATCGGAGAGGGCCATAGACCCGACCTTCCAGATTGTGTGTCGGCGAAACCAGGTTTGCCCGCTGCCGGCGCCGGGGCGCTCTGCCGTACGGAAGAGCCGCTGAGGGCAGTCTATTGGTCTATGCTGGCGTTTTGACCATATTCGGGGTATAATGCAAAGAAAGGCTTTGCAAAAAGGTTGCAAATGTTTGATTCGCCGGAAACGCCGTTGATCAGACTGGAGCGAGTCTCCAAAACGTATGCCGAGGCCGGGCGCGATCGGGTGGTGTTGCACGAGGTTACGATGACCTTCGCGCGCGGCGAACTGGTAGTCTTGCTGGGCAAAAGCGGCAGCGGCAAGAGCACCCTGTTGAACCTGGTCAGCGGCATCGATCTGCCTACGAGCGGCGAGGTGTGGGTCGAAGGTCGCGCGCTGAGTCGACTGAGCGAGCGCGAACGGACGCTCTTCCGGCGCCGCAGCATTGGCTTCGTGTTTCAGTTCTTCAATCTGGTGCCGACGCTGACGGTTCTCGAGAACGTGTTATTGCCCCTGGAACTGAACGGCCTGGTTGGCCCGGCAGCGCTGGAGCGAGCGCATGCCATGCTCGACGCGGTGGGGTTGCGCGACCGCGGAGCCAGTTATCCCGACCGCCTCAGCGGCGGCGAACAACAGCGAGTGGCGATTGCCCGCGCGCTGGTGCACGATCCGGCGATTGTGCTGGCTGACGAGCCTACAGGAAACCTCGATAGCGAAACCGGGCAGCAGGTGCTGGCCCTCCTTGACCAGCTTACGCGACAGGCGGGCAAGACGATGCTGATGGTCACCCACAGTCCTGAAGTCATCGGCGTCGCCGACCGGGTGCTGCGACTGCGTGAGGGTCGCCTGGTCGCCGATCTGCCCCTGGTTCCCGGATAAGTGAATTGTTACCGTGATACCACCCGGCCAACAGGCCGGAGTCATGTCAGCGCGCTACGCTGGCGCTATGCATGTATTTGTTCCCGGACTGGCGTGCATAATCTGAGAGGAGGGAGGATACCCGATGAGCACACGTATTGAGACGACCAAAGCGCCGCGCTGGATCACCACCGAGGCCGGGCAGTGGGCCTATATCTTCAATCCCGAGTGGCGCCAGCATGCTGATCGCGCCTTCGGGGTGGCCGAACGCCGGCGCCTGCTTGATGAGGCTGAGCGGCTGCGGCGCGCGGCCGCCACGGATAGCACGACCACCGATGCCGCGTAGCAGGTCTTCTGACAGTTTCCGCGGAGCAGGCAGAGGTTGGCAGGTCGTGGCTCTCCTGTGCACGGCCCGGGCTTGTTTTAGCCCGGACGTTTCACACCCAGGATAATATTGCTGCCTCGCGGAATATAGTCGCCATTCAGGATTCCGGGCCCGTTTTCGATCTGCGCGCTCACGACCTCGTTGTCGGCATAGTTTTCGTATCCGGGGAGCCGATCAGGTCCCTGTTCATCAACAAAAATCAGGGTGAGGCCGGGGGTCGCGCGGAGGATCTGCTCGGCCTGGTCGCGTTGCAATCCGATCACATTGGGGAAACGCACCACATCGCCCCGGCTCACCACAATGGTTACTGTACTACCCACGGGCACGCTCAGCCCGGCGTTGGGGGACTGGCTGATAACAAAGCCGGCATCCACCTCGCGGCTGGGTTCCTCACGCACCTCAACCCGCAAGCCCTGAGCGGTCAGCCGGTCGCGAGCGATCGCCGCTGGAATGCGGGTCACGTTGGGCAATTCAACCAGTTGCGGCCCCAGACTAACCGTGTAGGTGACCGGGCTTCCTGGAGGCAGCAGGCTGCCCGCGGGCACATCCTGGCTGATCACCAGGCCGATGGCCACCTCGGCGTTGTGCGCTTCACGGCGCACCGGTTGCAACGATGCCTGGCGCAGCAGTTGATCGGCGGCTTCGCCGCTGTAGTTGCTCAGATCCGGCACAACGACCGTTACCTGAGGGGTAGGGGTCGGGGTGCCGGTTTCAGGAGTGGGGGTAGGCGTCGCGATCACGCTGCCGCCATTGCCGCCGCCGCCCCATCCCGCGAAGAGTTGCCCGACGGCGCCGGTGCTGATGAGCAAGATCAGCCCCAGCACTCCGGCGAGCACCAGCAAACCGACTACAAAAACGCCACACCCGATCCCGTCCTGGCTGGGAGCACGCGCGGGAGCGCCGCGGGGCGGGGGAATGGGCACACGGCCCGTTGTGCCGCTGGCCGGAGGCGCCGCCGGGCGCCCACTGCCGGGATTCTGAACGCGAGGCAGAGGAGCGGCGGGACGGGACAGCCCGGGGGCGACCAGCGTCTCCTGCTGCGCGGCCCGATCATAGGCCCTGAGGGCCTCGGCGAACTCCAGAGCGCTGGCGGGGCGCTGGGCCGGGTCCTTGGCCATGGCCCGCAGCACCAGGGCCTCCAGCCCGGGCGGAATGCCCGGAACAAGCTGTCGTGGAGGTGCCGGCGGCTCGGTAACGTGCTTCATCGCCACGGCCAGGGCATTGTCGCCGGTGAACGGCAGGCGACCGGTCAACATCTCGTACAGGACCACTCCCAGGGCATATACGTCGGAGAGCGGCGTGGCAGGCCGGCCCTGGGCCTGCTCGGGGGAGAGATAATCAACCGTGCCGAAGGCCACTCCCGTTTCGGTAAGGGCGGTGGACAGGGGGCTTTTGGCGACCCCAAAATCGGTGATGTGGGCCTGGCCATCGGGCGTAACGATAATGTTCTGGGGTTTGATGTCGCGGTGGATCAAACCGGCGCGGTGGGCGGCATGCAGGCCATGGGCGATCTGCGCGGCGAGATCGACGGCGCGGGCGATTGGCAGAGGGGCCTCATGGGTGATGATTGTCTTGAGATTCGTGCCCTCGACATACTCCATCACCAGGTAATGAATATCGCCGTCCTGACCAACATCGTAGACATCTACGATGTTCGGATGGGTCAGCATGGCGGCCGCCTGGGCCTCGTGGCGGAAGCGGCTGAGAAAGTCGGGGTCGCTGAGGTAGTGGCTATGGGGGATTTTAATAGCGACGCGCCGGTTGAGCCGAAGATCGCGACCGGCGTAAACGCGAGCCATGCCCCCCTCGCCGATCAGGCGCTCCAGTTCGTAGCGGCTATCGAGTATCGTTTGCTGCATGAACTGTCGTTACTGTATCACAATGCGGATGGCAGGGACCGGCGCGACAACCGTATGGCCGTCGAGGAGAGCCTCCAGGATCGCCAGATTGACCACATCTTCATAATTGTAGGCCAGCAGCGTGTGCAGCGCGGCCTGGTCGCCCTCAGTCTCGTAGCGTTGCCAGAGGCGCGGGGCGTCCCAGCCGCTGATCCCTGCGGTATCTCGGCGAATGCCGAGGCGTTGCTCCACGACCTTCAGCCCGCCGCGCAACCCGCGCCGGCGGCAGATGTACAGCAGGTCGCGGTGGTCATATTCGGCCCGTAGATCGGCCAGGAGGCGCTTGCGGATGACCGGAAGATCGAAGCCGCTGCCGTTGAAGGTGACAAGCGTGCCAATCCCTTCCAGGGCCCCGTAGAGGTTCACATCGGTAACGCCGCTGCCGACAAGCTGGATGGCGCCGTGGTCGGGGCGATAGATGCCGATGACGCTGATCGCGCCGGTGAAGGTCGTCTCAATGTCCAGATAGGCGCGCATCGGTGACTCGTGGCGCGAAGCTCTTTTCCCGCTTCATTATGGCACGGCGGGGCGTGAGCGTCAACGCGAGCTGTGCGCAGCGAGACATGCGCCGACGCTCGGATGGGTTTTCACCGCAGAGAGCGCGGAGGTTATGAAGAGGCTTGAGGTACACGTAGTGTGGTATAGTAAAAAAATACCTGTCTATGAAACTGACCGGGTGGTACGAGCCTGGTGAAACGGGTTGTCACGGCGCGCAACTCAGATGACTGCGCGGCTGTCTCTTCGTAACCGGCAAAAGTGAGGGCAAAACCGGTTTCTCCAGTCTTCCCAACCAGCCATGCTCGCCGCAACTATCGCAGAAGACGAGGCCCTAATGAACGTTCCTCCTCCCCGTCGCGTGGTGCTCGACACCGATCCGGGAATTGACGATGCCCTGGCCATTCTCCTGGGACTGGCCTCGCCCGAAATTGACCTGGTCGCCCTTTCGGTCGTGCACGGCAACTGCACCCTGGCCGAAGCGGTAACCAACGCGCTGGCGGTAGCGGAACTGGCGGGCCGGCCCGACCTCGCGGTGGCGGCGGGCTGTGACCGGCCCCTGCTGCGCCCGGCGGTAACGGCGCACGACACCCACGGAGCGAAGGGTCTGGGCTACGCCAGCCTGTCGCAGAGCGCAGCGCAGCCGGTGGCGGAGCATGCGGTGGATGTGCTGATCCGTGAGGTGATGGCCGCGCCGGGTGAGGTCACCCTGGTTGCGGTCGGCCCGCTGACGAATGTGGCCCTGGCCCTGCGGAAAGAGCCGCGCATGGCCCGGGCGGTCCGCGAGTGTATTTTCATGGGCGGGGCCTTTCGCGCCGAGGGCAACATCACGCCCCTGGCCGAGTTCAACGTCTTCGTTGACCCCCACGCAGCGCAGATCGTTTTTTCCAGCGGCATGCCGCTGACGATTATGCCGTGGGACATCACCCGCGACGTGCGGTTGACGCAGGCCGATGTGGACCGGCTGCTGGAGCGCGGCGGCCCGATCCCCCGCTTTATCGCCGACGCGACTCGTTACTACCTCGAATTTCATCTGCAAGAGTTTGGCTGGGCGGGCTGCTCGATCAACGACCCGGCGGCCCTATCGCTGGCGTGGTGGCCGGAACTGGCGCAAACGCGCGATCTCTACGTGGAGGTGGAACTGGCAAGCGAATTGACTCTGGGCAAGACGGTGGGCGATTTTAGCGGCAAGAGCGGGCGCGCGCCAAATGCGCGCCTGGTGGAGTCCTTCGACGCGAAGGAGTTTATCGCGCGTTTTCTGCGACGGATGGAGGACCTGGCGGATCGGCTGGCGGCGTAGGTTCTCAGGGCGGCAGGGGGATGGGGAAACCTCTCAGGTGCAGGTTTTTCGAGCGAGAAGGGGTTTTCGGCATTCCAATGCGCTTACGATCCTCACCCCCCCGCCCCCCGCTCCCGCACGCGGGGGCGGGGGGCGGGGGGCGGCCCAATTCCCCAGGTGGCGAATGCGACGCGAGGATGCGCCGGAAAACCCTTACCCCTGAGAAATGGGGAAACCTGGTTTCCCCATCCCCCTGTCGGACAGGCGGGTCTGGAAGGGCGCAGCTCTCCGTGCAGAAACCGGTTTCTGCTACAGGCGCGCCCGGAGGGCGGCGATGAAGAACCCCAGGGCCTCGACGCGCAGGCCGGCGCTTACCGCCAGGTAGAGCAGCATCCCCGCGCCCCCGGCGAGCGTCACGACCAGCACGGCAGGGGCAGCGCCGAGCGCTGTGGCAAGCCCGGCAACGGTCGCGGCCATGAGGGCGCTGGCCAGCACGCCTTTGAATGCCGCTTCGCCCAGGCGCTGGTCGCGCAGGGGCGCTGCACGGCTGAGGAGCGCGCAGGTGATCAGAGCGTGGCCGATCCACTGGGCCGAATTGCCGATCACCAGGGCCAGAAAGCCCAGCCGGGTGAACCAGAGCAGCGGCAGGGCGGTTAAGAGATAGCAGAGAATGGCCGCCCCCTGGATCAGGTTAGGTGTAAGGGTGTTCTTACGGGCGTAGAAGGCGAAGATCAGCACCTGGTCCAGCGCGGCGGCAGGTAAGCCGGGCAGGTAGAGCAGGAGGGCCAGGGCAGTGATGTGCGTGTCCTCAGGACCGAAGGCGCCCCGTTCGAAGACCAGACTGGTGATCGGTGTTGCCAGGACTGCCAGCCCTGTCGTGGCCGGCAGGATCAACAGCAGCACGACCTTCAAGCCCATTGCCAGCGTAGTTTGAAACTCCGACTCGGCGGCCACAGCGCTCTGGCGCGACAGGGTCGGCAGCACGGCCAGGGCGACCGCCGACGCCACCAGGCCGAGGGGGAACTGGATGAGCGTGGTAGCGTAGCGCATCGCGCTCAGGGCGCCCTCGAAGCCCGAAGCCAGCCACCGGTCAATCAACGTGCCGATGATTGAAAAGCCGATCCCCAGCGCTACGGGGGCATACAGGCGCACGATCCGTCGCACGGCGGGGTGTCCCAACCCCAGGGTTGGCCGCAAACGCGCCCCGCGCAGGCCGGGGAGTTGCAGCGCGACCTGGGCCAGCGCGCCAATGAAGGCGCCAACGGCCAGGCTGTTGACGCCGAACCGGTCGTGGAGCGTGACTACCCCCAGGACCATCCCGAGGTTGAAAGCGACCATTACGAAGGCCGGCAGCAGGAAGCGTCGCCGGGCGTGGAGCACCGCTGTTGCCAGCCCTGAGATGCCCATCAGCAGCACCGCTGGCATCAGCAGGCGCACCATCGGAATGGCCAGGTCGCGCAGGACGCTCTCCTGGGGGCGAGTGAGGAGCGCCACGATCAGGGGCGCCTGCCAGAGGGCCAGGGCGACGACGGCCGTCAGCGCAGCGAGAGCCAGGGTCAACACGCCCGAGACGACCCGCCAGAACTCGTCGCGATCACCTTCGGCATACTCCGAGAACACCGGCACAAGGGCGGCGCTCACAGCCCCGGCAATCAGCAAGTCGTAGACAGTGCTGGGAACCGTCCAGGCGATCTGGAACGCATCCACTGCCACGCCGCGTCCAAAGAAGTAGGCGATGATTGGCTCGCGGATGAAGCCGACCAGTCGGCTGAGGATGTTCCCGACCGCGATAAGCAGCGCAGCCGAGAGAATGCCTCGCGCGGCCACGCCGCTCTGGACGGTGTCATTCATGCAGAAAGGCAAGGAAACTTACTTCACAGACTACTAATTACTCTGTGAACGAAGTTTTTCGGCAACTCCGCCCCCTCCCCAACCCTCCCCCGCTGGGGGAGGGAGTCCGGTTCCTCCCCCCAACGTGGGGAGGCTGGGAGGGGGGCGGAAATGCCAGGAAACTTCGTTCACAGACTACTAATTAGTCTGTGAAGTAAGTTTTCCGGTATTTCGCTCGCCCTGTCATGCTGAGCGAAGCGAAGCATCTTCCGCCTCCTGGTGCGGTAGACCCCTCGCTCCGC